>JAJYHP010000185.1 GCA_021784715.1 bacterium | reverse complement strand
ACTGCAACGCCACTTCGATATCGACGCCGTCGCGCTCGTGGTGAACCGCGATGATATCGTGCAGCGCGTCCTTCTTTTCGTTGAGGTACTTCACGAATTCGACGATGCCGCCTTCGTATTTGTACATTCGTTCGCGCGCTTGCTCGCCGCGCTCGTCGCGCAGCGTGATCTGCAAGCCGCGGTTGAGGAACGCGAGTTCGCGCAGCCGCTTCTGCAAGACGTCCCAATGGAAATCGCCGGTCTCGAAAATATCCATATCCGGCTTGAATTGCTGATAGGTGCCGGTGCGATCGGTCTTGCCGATCTTCTTCATTTTCTGCGAGGTGACGCCGCGTTCGAAGCGCAGCTCGTAGATGTGTCCGTCGCGATAGACGCGCGTGATCATCCATTCCGAGAGCGCGTTGACGACCGAGATGCCGACGCCGTGCAAGCCGCCCGAGACTTTGTAGCCGCCCTTTCCGAATTTTCCGCCGGCGTGCAGCACCGTCATCACCACTTCGGCGGCGGGCAGCCCTTCTTCGGCGTGGATGTCGACCGGGATGCCGCGGCCGTCGTCTTCGACCGAGCACGAGCCGTCGCGATAGAGCGTTACCGTGACGTTTTTCGCAAAGCCCGCGAGCGCTTCGTCGACCGAGTTATCGACCGCTTCGTACACCAGCTGGTGCAGGCCGCGTTCGTTCGTGTTGCCGATGTACATGCCCGGGCGTTTGCGCACGGCTTCGAGCCCGCGCAATACCTCGATCTGTTCGCCGGTATAATCTGTTGCCATAACCTATCTTGTCGTTTCAGTTCCAAAGAGTCGAGCGTACAATTCGTCTCCGAACTCGTTGCGCAACGTTGCGGGCGCGAGTTCGTCGGGTACGCGGCCGGTTTTGAGGGCGACGAACGCTAACGCAATCGCCCGCTCCCGTGCCGCGATGGGAGTTCCGCGCTCCCGCGTGAGCCTGTTGACGATATCCCCCCAGCGACGCAATAACTCGCGGCGCACGGCTGAAAAATCCTCACGCGTCAGCCCGGTGACCGCGACGTGCGCGCGCTCGAAACTCATCCACGGCTCATCGAAGAGCAGGCGCGCGACGGTTCGGGTGCGCTGCTCGCTTGCCGCGAGCGTGCAGAGGACGCAGGTCGTCCCGGCGTGGGGCGCGATCAGCGCTCCACATCGGCTGCATGCTTTCCACCCGCGAGCGGCTTTTGCCCGCCGATCCGCCTCGATTTCGGCACGCAGCCGAGCGAGCGCCTCATTGGCATCCTTGCTCGGTTTGCGCTCCTCGCGTACCGCCGGGCGCTCGCCGGGCGGGCTCCCGGGCTGCGTGCGTTCCGAGCGTGCTTTCCGGCTGGGAATGCGGCCGACGCGGTAGATCAGCCGTTCCACCTGGTAGCCGTGCGCCCCGAGCTGCTTGAGAATCGGCTCCTCGAGCCAGGCGAGGTTCGCGATCCATCCGTTCGAGCTCGCGACGATGGTGAGCTCGGTGTCGGTGAACGCGCGCGGATAGGTGTGCCCGGCGAGCGCTACCCCGACGATCTCGCCCCAATGCGTCTGTAGCACCGAGAGCGGGTCGCCGACCGGGGCGCCGAGGTCGATTCCGCGGAGCGCCTCGCTCAACGCCGTAAACTTCACGCGACGCGCTCCACGCGGGCCGCTTCGATCGCGAAGGCGGCCGCGCCGGGGAGGGGATGCTCCAGGTGGGTCGCGGTCACGAACGCCTGCTCGAAGCCACCCAAGCCCTCGAGAAAACGGCGCGCGCGGTCGGGATCGAGTTCGGAGAGCACGTCGTCGAGCAGCAGCAGTGGCGCCTCGCCGGTCGCCGCGGCCATCGCGCGGTACTCGGCGACCTTCAGCGCGAGCAGCGCCGTGCGGTGTTGCCCCTGCGAGCCATACTCCGCGAGCGCGCGGCCGTCGAGCGTGAGCGTGAGATCGTCGCGATGGGGGCCGACGAGCGCGATGCCGCGGGCACGTTCGCGCGGCCGCGCGGTTTCGAGCGCGCGCGCGAACCGATCTTGAAGCGCGCTCTCGTCGTCGCCGATCTCGTAGCCGATCGCGCTCTCGTAGCCGAGCGCGAGTTCCTCGCCGGCGCTCCAGCGCCCGTGTTCGGTGCGCGCGTGCGGCGCGAGCGCCTGCACGTAGTGCGCGCGCGCCAACGTCATGCGCGCGCCGCGCTCGATCATGGTGCGGTCGTAGACGGCGAAGAGCGCATCGTCGTAGGGTGGCCCCTCGCGCAAGAGCGCGTTCTTCTGCCGCAACGTGCGCGAGTACATCGCGAGCGCGGTGTAGTAGCCCGGCTGCTCCTGCGCGAGCGCGAGGTTTAAAAACGCGCGTCGCAATCCCGGCGCGCCGATGACGAGCGCGAGATCGGAGGGCGCGAAACTCACGACGCGGAGTTTGCCGAGAAAGTGCGCGTATCGCACCGGGCGGCCGTTGATGGTGAGCGTTTTCTTCGTCGCTCGTTCGCCGCGGGCGATGGTGCAACCGAGCGTGACGTTTCCCGAACGGACGACCGCGTCGGCGCTCACCGCGGCGAGGCCGAAGCCTTCGCGAACGATCTCGGCTTCGCGCGAGGTGCGAAACGATTTTCCCGTCCCAAGTAAACCGATCGCTTCGAGCAGGTTGCTCTTGCCTTGCGCGTTCCGCCCGAGAAAGACGTTGAGCCCCGGTTGCGGTTCGATCGTCGCTTCGCCGTAGTTGCGACAGTTGGCGAGCGTGATGCGCGTGATGCGCATCGCGCTATTGGCGCAACGGCATCAGCACGTAGAGCTGCGACGCGCCTTCGGTTGCCTCGGCCGGCGTCAACGCGGCGGGCGAGAGCGGCCCGACGAATTCGATCCGACATTGTGCGGTTTTCACGTGGTTGAGCACTTCGATCATGTAGCGCGCGTTGAACGCGATCGTTAAATCGTCGCCTTCTTGTTCGATCTCGATCTCTTCGTACGCGTTGCCCGAACGCTCCGAATTCGCCGTGACGATCAACGTGTGGTTCGAGAGATTCATTTTTACCATCGAAGCGCGGTCGCCGGCGACGAGCTCGGCACGGCGCAACGCCGCGACGAGTGCCGGCACGCTCGCGGTGACTTTCCGATCGAACTTCGCGGGAATCACTTGCTGGTAGTTCGGGTACTGACCGTCCACCAGGCGCACCGTTACGGCGGCGTGTTCGGCGGAGAACTGCAGCTGGTTGTTCTGCGCTCCCAACACGTTGACGTTCACGCGCTCCGCTCCGGCGAGATTGCGCGCGACTTCTGCGAGCGCGCGCGAAGGAACGATGAACCGTTCGTGCCCGCCCGGCGATTCGTCGAGCGTGGTTTCGTAGCGCGCCAGCCGGTAGCCGTCGGTCGCGACCATCGTGAGTTTATCGCCTTCGATTTCGAGCAACGTGCCCATCATCACCGCGCCGCGCGCCTCTTCGGTCGCTGCGGCGAAGATGACGGCATCGATGCCTTCGCGCAAGCGCTTTCCGGAGAGGGAGAATTGCGCGCCTTTGACGGCGGCGGGCAAGGGCGGATATTCGTCGCCCGGCAACGCGTTGAAATCGTAATTCGTCCGCTCGCATTTCACGCCGACGCGATTCGGGGTGCCGCTGAGCTCGATGGTCGAGGTCGCCGGCAAGTTGGCGAGATACCCGGCGAAGAGTTTCGCCGGCACGGTGATGCTGCCCGGCTCTTCGATCTCGGCTTTGAGCCGCTGCTCGAGCGTGAGTTCGAGATCGGTCGCTCGTACGGAGAGCGTACCGTTCTCGGCATGGATGAGTACGTTGGAAAGGATCGGCACGGTCGTATGCGCGTTTACGACTTTGCTTGCCGCACCAACGGCGGCAGCGATCTCCTTGGTCTCACAGGATAGCTTCACAGTTACTCACGTCCTCTTGCATGTGTGCCGTCGTTCTTTTTTAGTAAATAAGTCGTAATCGTACCAGTAGGGCGGTGGGGCGTGCGAACAAGTTCGCTTTTTCTCACTGTCGGCGCGGGTTTGCTCCGCATCGACCGTGTGGGTAAGGCTGCGAGCGGTTCTTCGCAGTTTCCGGCGCCCGTCGCGTCGGTTTCGTTATCCACGTTCCTGCACCGCCCCTGTACGGGCCCCGGTGGAGAGCGCGGTTAGCGCCGGCAAGCGTCGATCAGGCGCTCGACCCGGTTGCGAAACGCCTCGTCGCGCATCATTTGCTCTTTGATTTTGTTCCGCGCGTAGATGATCGTCGTGTGGTCTTTCTTTCCGAATTCGCGCGCGATCTGCGGAAGCGAACAGTTGGTCAGCTGGGTCGCGACGTACATCGCGATCTGGCGAGGCCCCGCGACGCGGGCGTCGCGGCGGGGATGGTCGAGTTCTTTGAGCGTCAGGCCGTTCGCGGCGGCGACGACCTCTTTGATCTTGGGAATGGTGACGCGGCTCACCGAGGCGTCGGCGATGAGGCTCTTGAGCGCCTCGCTGGCGAGTTCGGTGGTGATCGGCGACTTCGAGAGCGAGGCGAAGGCGACGACGCGGATCAGCGCGCCCTCGAGTTCGCGGATGTTCGAAGGGATGACGCGGGCGATGAACGAGGTCACCTCGTCGGGGACCGGGATGCGATCGGTCTGGGCTTTTTTGCGCAGGATCGCTTCGCGGGTCTCGATATCGGGATTCTGAATATCGGTCAGGAGCCCCCATTCGAAGCGCGAGCGCAACCGCGATTCCAGGGTTTGGATCTCTTTCGGGGGGCGATCGGAGGAGATGATCAACTGACGCCCCGATTCGTGCAGCGCGTTGAACGTATGGAAGAACTCTTCTTGCGTGGTCTCTTTCCCGGCGAGGAACTGGATATCGTCGATCAGCAGCACGTCGACCTGACGATACTTGTTGCGGAATTCCGGCGTTTTGTTATTTTGTAACGCGATGATGAACTCGTTGGTGAATTTCTCGCAGGTCACGTAGACGAGGTTCGCTCCGGGATGGTCGACCAACACGCGGTGACCGATCGCATGCATGAGATGGGTCTTCCCCAGCCCGACCCCACCGTATAAGAAGAGCGGATTGTAGGCGCGCGCCGGCGCCGATGCGACCGCTTGCGCGGCGGCGTGGGCGAACCGGTTGGAGTTGCCGACGACGAACTCTTCGAAGGTATAGCGGACGTTGAGGTTCGCGCTACGCAGGGTATCGAGATTGCGCACGTGGACCGCGGGGGCGCTCGCAACCGTTTCGGAGGGAGCTGCCGGAGCGCTCTCTTCGCGCGTCGGGACGGCCGCTTGCGCGAGTTGGGCGATCTCCTCGGGTTCGAGCACGCGCAGACGCAGCGTCACGGCTTCGCCGAACACGCCGCTGAGCGTCTCGACGATCTGCGATTTCAAACGCGTCTCCACCCATTCGCGTGCGAAACCGGTATGGACGCCTAACGAGAGCTCGCTTCCATCGATCGCGAGCAGGTGCATCGGCTTGATCCACATCTCGAAAACGGGCTTCGAAAACGCGTCGCGCAAAGCAACGAGAGCGCTCTCCCAAAGCTCCGTGGAAAACTCCGAGGTGCCGACCGTCAGCGCCATGCCGTTGCTCCTTCACAAGCCTGATTAAGAAGTTTATCGGTGCTCGAAAGCCGGAGCCTTCGAACATCGGGGTGGGTCTCTCGGCTTGGCTTAATGAGGGCATCTCCCTGCGAAAATATCCACGGAGTTGTGCACTTATCCACAGCCCGTGTTCCGACCGTTTTTCGGTCTTTTTTACGACCTTTGCCGGCTGGAGGGCTCGGCCGGCGATCGCGGCAAAAAGCCCGTCGTAGCAAGGGAAAAGGCGCATCCGGCGCCCCCAAGCGCACCTCCTATACACAGCTTTCTCAACAGGTGTGGAGAGCGCCCCCGCTTGACGGGCGGGCCTCACCCTGCCTATACTCCCTAAGCCGTCTGCCGCCAATCGGCGGTCTTTTCAATGTCCACCTAGGAGCTACATCATCATGAAGCGGACGTACCAGCCGCACAATCGGCGCCGTAAGCGCGTCCACGGATTCCTCGAGCGCATGCGCACGAAGAATGGCCGCAACGTGCTCGCACGTCGGCGCAAGAAGGGGCGTCACCGCCTCAGCGTCTAGGCGGTAGAGAGCACCCCGTGCCGATGCGCCGCTACGAGACCCTGAAGCGGCGAGCCGATTTCCATCGTTTACGCCGCAGCGGCCGACGTGTCGAAACGTCGGCTTTTTCGCTTTTCTCCGACCGCGGGCGCGAGGGGGCCGCCCCGGTCGTCGGCATCTCGGTCTCCGGCAGCGTCGGGGGCGCGGTGGTCCGCAACCTCGTCAAGCGCCGGATCGGCGCCGCCGTTCAGGCCCGCCTCGCCGCTCCGGCGCCGGGTCGCCTGCTGCTCGTCGCCAAGCCGGCGAGCGCGACCATGAGCTACGCGCAGCTCGAGAGCGCCGTCTTCGAGGCGATCGTATGAGCGGGGCGCAACGGATCGCGCTCGCCGCGATCGCGCTCTACCGGCGCCTGCTCTCCCCCCTCTTCCCGCCTGCTTGCCGCTACGTGCCGAGCTGTTCGGAGTATGCAAGTGAAGCGATCGCTCGCTTCGGCGTGATGCGCGGAGCCCGCCTCGCGGTGCTCCGGCTTTTGCGCTGCCATCCATGGCACGCCTCGGGGTACGATCCCGTTCCTCCGAGCATTTCCTTGAAAGGACCCCGGTGACGCCAATCTTCGCCGCCTCGATACTCGACCCGATCGTGAATTCGCTTTCGTGGTTGGTTCTCGGGATCGACCGCTACACGCACAACCTCGGCGTGAGCCTGGTCGTTCTCGCCCTGCTCATTCGGTTGGTTTTCTGGAAACTCAACGTCGCGCAGTTCAAAGCGATGATCTCGATGCAAAAAGTCGCACCCGAGATGAAGAAGCTTCAGGCGCGCTATAAAGATGATTCCAAAAAACTGCAAGAAGAGACGATGAAGCTCTATAAGGAGCACAACGTCAATCCGCTCGCCGGCTGCCTGCCGATGCTCGTGCAGTTGCCGATTCTCTTCAGCGTTTATTGGGTCGTCATCCTCCATCGCGATCTCTACGCACACACGGGGTTCTGGTGGATCGGGACCTCGTTTTCGGCGCACTTTCCGAAAATTTTCGCACAGAGCCTCGCGCAGCCCGACCTGCTGCTGATCGTGCTCTACATGATCTCGCAGTACGTGAGTTTGCGTTTCACGACGATGCCCGCGACCGATCCGCAGCAGGCGAACACCAACAAGATCATGCAGATCCTCTCGCCGCTGATGATCGGCTTTATCGGATTTCGCACGCAGTGGCCCTCGGCGATGGTGCTCTATTGGCTCTCGTACAACGTGCTGACGATGACGCAGCAATTTTATATGTTGCGGCAGTACCACGAACCGCTCGGCGCGATCGATAGCGACCGCGCGATCACCGCCGACGATAGCGTCGCGGCGGCGGTACGCGAGATCGACGAACGGGTCGCAAAAACGTCCAAGAAAAAGGGCGCGGGATCTTCCCCCGCGCTCAACAACGGCTCGGTGAAAAAGAAAGGCGCGAAGCCATAATGCTCTACGAAGACGATTACGAGTTTGAAGAACAGCCGGCGCACATTCGCGACCGCGCGATTCCCGGAAGCGGCGGCGGTGGCCGTGGCGGCCGCAGACCGTTTCGCGGCGGCGGACGCCCGCGTTCCAACGGACCCTCCGGGAAGGCGCAGCCCGTTCCCGAGGACGCGAAGCCGGCGCACGCCCTCCTCACCGAGATGCTCTCGAAGATGGGCGTCGGTGCGTCGGATATTTCGTACATTCCGCGTCAGGAAGGCGAGTATTTCGAAGTCAACGGCCCCGACCTCGCGATGTTGATCGGTCGCCACGGCAACACGCTCGAAGCGATCAATCTCGTGTTCAATAACATCATCAACGCGGGAAACCGCGGCAACCGTCGCTACTTCACGATCGACGCCGAGGGCTATCGCGCCCGCCGCGCCGAGCGTTTGAAAGAGATCGCGCTCGATGCCGTCGAGGAAGTCGTCCGGAGCGGGAAGCCGAGCAAACTCGAGCCGATGCTTCCATCGGAGCGGAAGATCGTGCATATGACGATCTCCGAAGACGCGCGCATTCGCACCGAATCTGAAGGCGCGGAGCCCGAGCGCTGCGTCGTCGTTTTCCCGGCCTGATCTCTGCATAGCGCTTCGTTGGAGAAGCACGCCGCCATGAAGCGCTACGCAACGACGCGAATCGACCATCTGCAAATCGCGATTCCCGCCGGTGGGGAGGGCGCGGCGCGAGCGTTTTACGGCACGCTGCTCGGCTTACGCGAGCTCCCCAAACCCGCGGAGCTCGCCGTGCGCGGCGGGCTCTGGTTTCGCAGCGCTTCGATCGCCCTCCATCTCGGCGTCGACCCGGATTTCCGCCCTGCCCGAAAGGCGCACGTCGCACTGGCGTGCGCCGACTACGACGGCGTGCTCGCGCGGCTCGCCGCCGCGGGGGTGAGCGCGATCCCCGACGATCTTCCCTTCGAGGGGCGGGCGCACGGCTACGTCGCCGACCCATTCGGCAACCGCGTCGAACTCATCGACGACACGCCGCTCGCCGCGAACGACGATGCCGCCGAGCCCACGATCGTCGCGGTTGCGACACCGCCGGGGCAGGGCGCGATCGCCGTGGTTCGGCTCAGCGGTTCGCGCGCGCGCGCGATCGCACTTCGGCTCACCGGAGCCGCCGCGCTCCCGCCGCGCCAGGCGACGCGCGTCGCGCTCGTCGACGAGGTGGGGCGCCCGCTCGACGACGCGATCGCACTCTATTTTCCCGCCCCGCATTCGGCGACCGGAGAGGATGTCGTCGAACTGCACGTGCACGGCGCTCCGGTGCTCGCGCGCGAAGTGGTGCGTGCGGCGATTGCGTGCGGAGCGCGCCAAGCCGGGCCCGGCGAGTTTACGCGCCGCGCCTTTCTCGCCGGAAAGCTCGATCTCGACGGTGTCGGCGCGGTCGGCGATCTCATCGCGGCGGAGACCGCTTCGGCGGCGCGTGCGGCGCTCGCAAATCTCGGCGGTGCGCTGGGCGCTCGCGTCGCCGAGCTGCGCGCCGCGCTGCGCGAACCGCTCGAACGGCTCGCCGCAGCGATCGATTTTCCCGACGAGGTCGAGGAGCCGCCGCGCGCCCCGCTCGCCGCGTTGTTGAGCGAGCTCGAGGCGGAGTTGACGCGCCTGCAGCGCGACGGGGAAGCCGGACGTTTGCTGCGCGAAGGCGTGAGCCTGGCGATCGTCGGGCCGCCGAACGCCGGAAAGTCCTCGTTGCTCAACGCATTGCTCGGCGAAGAGCGCGCGATCGTTTCGAATATTCCGGGAACGACGCGCGACAGCATCGAGGAGCGCTTCGTTATCGACGGCGTCGCCGTACGCGCGATCGACACCGCGGGTATTCGGGCACACGCCGATCCCCTCGAAGCGATGGGGATCGAACGTTCGCTGCGCGCCTTCGAAAGCGCGCGCGTGCTCGTGCTGGTCTTCGATGCCTCGGTTCCGCTCTCGGCGCACGCCGAGGAGTTGCTCGCGCGCAGCGAGGGGCGGACGCGGATCGTGTTCTTCAACAAAGCCGATCTCGGCACGTCGGCGCGGTGCGAGGTATCGGGGATCTCGCTTTGCGGCAGCGTTCGCTGGCCGCAGAGTTTGCAAGAACTGCGAGCGGCGATCGCGCGGGCGGGTTGGGGCGGAACGCAACCCGATCTCGAGCGCGCGCACCTCGCGTTCGGCGAACAGTTCGATGCGGTCGCGCGTGCGCTGGAGGCGCTCCGTTCGGCGCGCGCCGCGCTTGCGGCGGACGAAGCGCTCGATCTCGTCGGCAACGACCTGCGATTGGTCGATGCCGCACTCGCCCATCTTTCGCTGGCGACGGCGAGCGAGGAGATGCTCGACGGCATCTTCGCGCGTTTCTGTATCGGGAAGTAGCGATGGAGACGATACGTGCCGACGATGCGGCGGTGATCGTGGTTGGCGGCGGACACGCCGGCGTCGAAGCGGCGCACGCTGCGGCGAAGATGGGCGTCTCCACGTTGTTGCTCACCGGCGATCCGGCGCGCATCTGCACGTTGCCCTGCAATCCTTCGATCGGCGGGAGCGCGAAGGGGCAACTGGTGCGCGAGATCGACGCGCTCGGCGGAGCGATGGGCGTACTCGCCGATTCGTGCAGCGTCCACGCGCGCTTTCTCAACGAAAGCAAAGGCCCCGCGGTGCGCGCGCTGCGGCAACTGATGGATAAACCATCGTACAATCGCATGGCGCTGCGCTTGTTGCGATCCTTGCCGGAATTACGCATCGAAGCGGCGATGGTGGAAGGGCTCATCGTTTCGGCAGGCGAGGTGCGCGGCGTTCGTTGCGCCGACGGCCGATCGTTGTACGCGCGTCGCGTGGTGTTGGCGACCGGGACGTTTTTAGGCGGAAAATTGTTCCGTGGCGAAGAGGTGGAACCGGGCGGACGGCACGCCGAAGCTCCGGCGCTCGGGCTCTCGCACGCGCTGCGCGAACGCGGATTTTCCATGCAGCGTCTCAAGACTGGGACGCCGCCGCGCGTCGATCGCACGAGCGTCGATTATACGGCGATGCGCGTGCAAGAACCGAGTGCGACGCCGTTGTTGTTTTCGCGACGGAGCGAAGCGCGATTCGTCGGCGAGCAACTGCCGTGCTATCTGATCGACACCAACGAGCGAACGCACGCGCTCGTGCGAGAGAATCTGCATCGTTCGCCGCTCTACGGACTCGATCTCATTCGCGGCATCGGGCCGCGCTACTGTCCTTCGATCGAAGATAAAGTCATCAAGTTCGCACACAACCCGACGCACCAACTCTTCATCGAACCCGAAGGTTGGGAGGAGCCGACGCTCTACGTCGGCGGGTTCTCCACCTCGCTTCCCGCCGAGGTGCAGCTTGCGATGTTGCAGACGTTGCCGGGAATGGAACGCTGCGAGATGCTGCGCGCGGGCTACGCGGTGGAGTACGACATGGTCGCGCCCACGGAGTTGGACGACACCTTGCAGACGCGGCGCGTCGCCGGGCTCTACCACTGCGGCCAGCTCAACGGGACCTCGGGCTACGAGGAGGCCGCCGCGCAGGGGCTCGTCGCCGGTGCGAATGCGGCGCTCGCGGCGCAAGGGCGCGAACCGCTGCGGATCGCGCGCTCGGAGGGCTATATCGGGGTGCTCGTCGACGATTTGGTCGGCAAGGGGGTCGACGAGCCCTATCGGATGCTGACCTCGCGCGCGGAGCACCGCGTGCTGCTTCGCCACGACAACGCCGACCGCCGACTGACCCCCCGCGGACGAGAGATTGGACTTGTCGACGACGACCAATGGACCGGTTGCGTCGAAGAAATCGAGCGTCTCGATCGCGCGGTACGCGAGGCGGAGCGCCTGCGCTTGCCGACGCGCGAGATTGGGAGCGAGCGTTTTCAGGGGCCGCCGACGCTCGCGGAAGCGCTGCGGCGCCCGCATCTGGGCGTTGAGGATCTGCGGCCGTGGCTCCCCGAGGGAATCTCCGGGGAGATTGCCGAGCGCCTGGAGATTGAAGTGAAGCTCGAAGGCTATGTGAAGCGCGAGGAGCAGGCGATTCTCCAGGCCGCGCGTCGCGAGCGGTTCGTCATTCCCGCGGACTTCGCTTACGACCGGGTCGGTGCGCTCTCCAGCGAGGCCCGGGAGAAGCTCGCTCGGCAGCGGCCGCGCACGTTGGGGGCGGCGGGGCGCATACCTGGCGTCGCCCCCTCGGATGTGGCGATTCTCTCACTGCATCTGCAGCGTTCCGAGCACGCTTCGCCGGCGGTGGCTCGGTGAGCGAACGCGAGGAGCTCGACGCTTTGCTCGCAGCGGCCGGCGTCGACGAGGCCTACCGGGAACGCATGGGTGCGTTCGGTGCCTCGTTGCTGGAGGCGAATCGGTGCTTCAATCTTACCGGCGCGAAGACGCCGGCGGCGCTCGCGCCGCACATTCTCGATGCGCTCACCCTGCTGCCCGAGGTGGAGGGGCGAACGATCGATGTCGGCTCCGGTGGTGGTTTTCCGGGGATGCCGCTGCTGCTCGCCGGGGCGAGGGTCGATTTTCTCGAGGCGAACGCCAAGAAGTGCGGCTTCCTGCGCGAGCAGATCGCCGCGTTTGGGGCTGAGGCAACCGTCTATTGCGGCCGCGCCGAGCTCCTTGGCCGGGATCCGAACCTCCGGGAGCGATACGACCGTGCGGTGGCGCGCGCGGTCGCGTCGGCAACAACGGTCGCGGAGTATCTCGTTCCTTTCCTTCGCGTCGGCGGGATTGCGCTGATGCCGCGGGGGCGCGCCGAGGAGGGCGAGGCGGCGGCGATCGCCGACGCAGCCCTTGTGCTCGGCGCCGAGCAGCTCGAGGATATTCGCCTCGAGGGCGATCGCCGGATCGTGCGGCTGCGCAAGCTCCGGCCGACCCCCGAGCGCTTCCCCCGCCGAACGGGTATCCCGAGCACGAAACCCCTCTGCCGCTAGCGCCCCTCCAGTGTCACGCCGAGTAGGCCCGCATGGCTGTATCGAGGCGCCGCCGCGCGCCGCACCGCTCGCGCCGCCCGCTCCGAGCTAGACGCTCGCGGCTCGGACAAGCAATGTCAGGGTCCTCGCCGCTCGCTTAAGCGCTCGTCGGGGCAGCACGACGGTGCGGCGCGGCAGGGCTCCGCGATGTGTTTCACGAGAAACAATCCGCCCGCCACGTCGGGGAG
>JAJYHP010000055.1 GCA_021784715.1 bacterium | reverse complement strand
CTAATCGTCCCGCCGAGTTCGACGGCGCGAGCCAACACGAGGTTGCCGATCTCGATAACGGCGGCCACTTGCCGCGGGTCGCGCTTATCGTAGAGCAAGAGCGGATGGAGGTTCCCGTCGCCGGCGTGGAAGACGTTCCCGACGACGATGCCGTGTTTTTTTGCTGCATCGTCGACTGCCGCGAGCATCTCGGGAAGGCGCGTGCGCGGAACGCAGACATCTTGCGTGTAATAATTCGGAGCGATGCGTCCGACTGCGCCCGCCGCACCCTTGCGTCCGCGCCAGAGCGCCTCGCGCTGTTCGGCACTTGTGGCCGCTTGCCACTTGGTTGCCCCGTGGGCGCGAGCGATTCGCGCGATCGCGGCATCCGCATTCGCGACCTCTTCAGGCTCGCCGGAGGATTCGACGAGCAGCACTGCAGCGGCGTCGGCGGGGTACCCGGCGGCGTACGCCTCTTCGACGGCACGCACGATCGTCGCATCCATCATCTCGAGCGCAGTCGGAACGATCCCCGCACCGACGATCGCGCTTACCGCCTCCGACGCGCTCTCGATGCTCGGAAACGCGGCGAGCCAGACGCCGGTCGTCGGTGGAATGCGCAGCAGCCGCACCCAGGCCGAGGTAACGATTCCCAACGTCCCCTCGCTTCCGACCAAGAGTGCGGTGAGATCGTACCCGAGATCGTCGACTGCGGTGGTGAAGCACTCGCCGCGATCGTCGACGATCTCGAGTGCGAGCACGTGGTTCACGGTGGTTCCGTACGCGAGGCAGTGCGGTCCACCGGCGTTCGTACCGATGTTTCCGCCAATCGTGCTCGCGCGCTGCGAGGCGGGGTCGGGTGCGTAGAAAAATCCGGTCGATGCGATGCGTTCGCTGAGTTGGAGATTGACGAGCCCCGGTGCGACGCGCGCCCGGCGGTTCTCGATGTCGAGCTCCAGCAATTGGTTCATCCGTGCGAACGAGAGGACCACCCCGGCGCGCAACGGCGTCGCTCCGCCGCAGAGCCCGGTCCCGGAGCCGCGGGCAATGAGGGGTTCCTTAAGATCGCGGGCGATCTTGACCACCGCGCTGACCTGCGCGGCGGAGGTCGGCAGAACGACGGCACTCGGTAGCACGCCCTGGCTGTAGGCGTCGAAGGAGTAACATGCAAGATCCTCCGGGGAGGTCTTGACGGCATCCGCGCCCAGCGCTTCGATAAGTCGTTCGATTAACACGGTTCTCTCCCGGGTGTTTGGGCATGCAGGAAGAGTAGCCTGCCCGGCTTAACGGCTCGACGGCAAATGTTCATGTTCGGGAAGAAGAAGAAACCGACGACGAAGAGCATGCTTCGCGCACAGCCGGGCGTGCAGCAGAAGCGCTCTGCGTTCCGCATGCCGGTCGAGTTCGAAGTCTTCTACGAGCTCGATGGCCGGAAAGGCCGACGTTCGGCGCTTGCCAACGATCTCTCGGCCGGCGGATTGCGCCTCGTCACCGACGAGGACTTGATCAAAGGGTCGTTGTTGCACCTCGACATTCAACTCCCGGCCGATTTTCTCGAAGAGATGACCGTCGAAAAAGAGGTCTTCAAGCAGACGCCGTTCGGGCTGCGTCCGGAGAGCGTTCGCGAACGTCCCCCGGGCTTCGAACCGATGCGTCTACGCAGCAAAGCGCTCGCTCCGTTTTACGATATCGCGATGAAGAAATTCGCGTATGGGATGGCGTTCGTCGATACGCCGCCTCCGGTGCAGGAAGAGTTGCAGCGCTTCATTCACCTGTGGCAGTTGAACTTTTTAAGGACGCGCCGGAACGACGACTAGCGTCCTGAGAAGCGGTTAATTTGGATAGAGCAGGTACTTTGCGCGCAGCTTCATGAAGCGCGCGAGCGCCGGCTGCCACGAATCGATGATCTGCCGCGCGCTCTCGCCGCGTTCCAATCCGATCCGCACCGCGTCGGTGCCCCAATCGTCATCCATTCCGCGTGCATTGATGCGGAGATGCGGCATCAACCGATGCCCCGCGACCAGCAACTCCACCGCCGTTTCAACGCTGCGGAAGCGATGCGGATGCGTGACATATAGCTCGACGCCGGAGAGTTCGCGACCGCGCCAGAAGCCGAAGAACGGCGACCATGCCGCCGGACGGAAATAGATGCCGGGGAGATGTCGTGCATTCAAAGCGCTCGCATAGGCGTACGCCGGCATATGGAGATAACCGGCATAAAAGAACGGTTTCGCGGTGCCGACGCCGTTATTGATGCCGCCGTTATCGATCAAGCCGGTGCACGGATAGACGAGCGTCGTCTGCCAGGTTGGGATATTCGGCGAACTCTCCACCCAGCGCAACCCGGTTTGGTTCCACAACATCGATCGATGCCAGCCGATCATTTTGACCACCCGCAAGTGGGCGTGAATGCCGAACGCGTTGTTGAACATCTCCGCGAGCTCGCCGATCGTCATTCCGTGGCGCATCGCAATCGGATAAAGGCCGATGAAAGAACGGAAACGCGGATCGAGCACCGGCCCTTCGACGATCTCGCCGCCGATCGGATTCGGGCGATCGAGTACCCATATACTCTTGTGGTACCGGGCCGCCGCGCGCATGACCTCGGCCATCGTCGAGATATAGGTGTAGGCGCGATCGCCGACATCTTGGATATCGAAGAGCAGGACGTCGACGCCGCGTAGCATCGCTGCGGTCGGCATGCGTTGCGGCCCGTACAGGCTATAGACCGGCAGCCCCGTGCGCGGGTCTCGGTAGGACGAAACGAACTTTCCGGCGAGTTGGTCTCCGCGAAGACCGTGCTCGGGAGAGTAGATCGCTTTGATGCAGATATGCGGGTTTTCGCGAATGGCGTCGACGATGTTGACGAGCTGTGAGGTGACGCCGGTCTGGTTGGTGACGACGCCGACGCATCGACCGTGAAGATCGTGCCACGTGGAGCGAAGAAAGACTTCGTCGCCGAGGACGATTTTTGCGCGCGGTATCGCGCCGAAACCCGTTACCGAGACGAGTAAAGCAAGCGATGCGGCGACGGCTCTGAGATTCATGCGATAAACGCCGCGTTCGCGTCGTCGGGAAGGATGCCTGCGTCGCGCCCGCGCGCGAAAAGCTCCTCCACGGCAAGCAATCCCTCGGCGCCGACGTCGATGCTGTAGTCGTTGACGTAGAGACCGATATGCGCGCGCATCACCACTTCATCCATCTCGAAGGCGTGCTCGCGAACGTACGGCATGATCGCCGCCTCGTCGTTCCGAGCAAACGCCAGGCTCTCGCGCACCGCCGCATCGATCTCGCGTGCGCGTTCTTCGCCGAGATCGCGGCGCGCGAGAATCGCACCGAGCGGAATCGGGTGTCCGGTCGTCTCTTCCCACCACGAGCCGAGATCGAGCAGCGCGTGCAAACCGGCGTGTTGATAGGTGAAGCGCGACTCGTGAATGATGAGCCCGGCGTCGACCTCACCGCGTGCGACCGCGTCGACGATTCGATCGAAACGCATGATCTGCGTGCGCGGGCGCCGCCCGAGCGCGAGTTGGAGCAACAGGAATGCGGTCGTGCGCTCGCCGGGGATGGCGACCAACGGGTCGTCGAGCGCGCTCCAGCTGTTGACGCGATCCGGGCGCGCGACCACCAGCGGGCCGCAACCGCGGCCGAGCGCTCCCCCCGAACGCAACAGGCGGTAATCGCGCATCAAGTACGGGATCGCACCGTAACTCACTTTGGTGAGCGGGTAACGTGCGTCGGCCGCGGCGTCGTTGAGTTCGTCGATATCGAGCAATACCACGTCGACACGCGGTGCATCCGCGAGCAGTCCGTTGGTGAGTGCTGCGAAAATATAGGTGTCGTTCGGGCAGGGCGAATAGGCGAGGGTGATGCGTTCGTTCACGTCGGCTCCACGGCGGCGAAAAGGCGATGGGTTGCGTCGGCGAGGGCGGCGAAGGCCGCCTCGACGTTCCAGTTTTCGGCCGCTCGCGGGCCGACGATATTCGAGATGCCGCGGAGTTGCAGCGCGCGGACGTGCGCGATCTCGGCGGCGCGTAAGACCGCGAAGCCCTCCATGCTCTCGATCTCGGCTCCCAGTGCGGAGAGGCGTTCGCAGGTGCTCGCTTCCGTCGTCACGCGCGAGACGGTGACGCCGGTTCGTTGCGCAACACCGCTTGCAGCGAGCATCTCGACCAGCGACGGGTCGCTCTGCGCGCGCGGGTAGAGGCGGTCGCCGGGCGGCAGGTGCAGCGCCTCGCCGTTCTCGCGATCGAGTTCGATGAAATCGGCGGCGACGACGCAAGCTTCGCCGATCGCGGCGCGCCCTTCGAAGGCGCCGGCGATGCCGATATTGAGTACGAGATCGTACGCTTCGCCGACAAGAGCGGCGGCAGTGCGCGCGGCTGCTTCGACCGGCCCGACCCCGCACACAACCGTCCGGACATTCTCCGGAAGCGCTATGCGCGCGCGCTCGAAATGCGTCGCGCAGATGGCGAGCACGCGCACGTTAGGGAATCCCGATGAATTTATGCGTTTGCAATGAGAGGCGAAAGCGCTTCGGGTGCGTGCGCGCGTAGGCGACGGCGAGCTCGACGTTGCTCGTTTTATTGCCCTCCGGCTGTAAGAAAATCGTCGGCTGCTCGGGGAAGAGCGCGAGATGTTCTTCGGGAACGCGCCGGTCGACGATGAGCTTTACTTCGTCGGCGCGCCGTGCCATGCGCGCGTCGACGCGCTCTTTCGGCGAAACGCAGAGCCACACGTCGCGCGGCAACTCGGTGAAAATCGTCCCGTTGCTTTCGACGTGAACTCGTCGGCCGGCTCTGCGGAGTGCCGCGATCAATGCCGGGGTTGCGCTCTGCGCCAACGGTTCGCCGCCGGTGAGCACGACCATCGGGCATTCGCCGCCGAGTTCCTCGATGCGGGCGACGACTTCATCGATCTGCGCGAGCGAGCGCATCGCATAATCGGTATCGCAGAAGGCGCACGCGAGATTGCAACCGGCGAGCCGCACGAAGACCGCCGGCGTCCCGGCCCACGTTCCTTCGCCCTGGAGCGTATAAAAAATCTCGGCTATGCGTAGCGTGCTCGACGTTTCGGCGGCGTTCATCGCAGGTCGTTACAGCGTAAGACGGCGCACGCCGTGGGCGTCTCCCAGAGTACGAGTTCGTCGAGCAGCGGGAGCGCCGCGGCGATGCGAGCGTGGATCCAGAGCAGGACGTTCTCGGCGGTTGGATTTTCGACGAACTCGTTGAGCGTGCGGTGATCGAGTCGATCGACGATCTCACGCCCGACGACCGAGGTGATGCTCTCGAAGTCGGCGACCATCCCGCTCGCGGGGCCGCTCTCTTGGAGCGGGCCGCGCAGCGCGACCTCCAGCAGGTATGAGTGCCCATGCATGCGCGCGCATTTCCCGGCATGGTGGGGAAGTGCGTGAGCGGCTTCGAATCTGAAGTGCTTGCGAATCTGTAAAGCGGGCATAGCGTTCGACCCGACTCTTTCGCGTCGCCCGTACCCGAACCCTGATTCCTCTCACAGGAGAAAGCCGCGAACATGAAGCTGCACACCAATCGCGAGGAGCTCGTCGTGACCCTCGTCGCCGGCGTCGTCGCCCCCGCCCTGATCAATTCCGGCATCTACGACGTCAGTGCAGAAGGCGACCCCTTCGTGCTCCCGAGCATCGGCGGCGTCAACCCCAACGTGCGGATCGGCGACGGGGCGTTCGCTTTTCTCGCCGATCATATCGAGCCGGCGGTGAGCATGCGGAACAACGACGATCGACTCAACATCGCGTTCAACGCGATGTCCTGCATCGGCAATCGCGTGCGCGTTCTCTCCGGCGATGCGAAGGGCGCGCTCGGCCGCGTGACGGGTACGCATGGCGGCATCGAGCACGTGATCGCCGATTTCGAAATCGAGAGCATGGAGAAGATGGCCATCGGCGACGCGGTCCAGGTGCGTAGTTGCGGGCTCGGGCTGCGCTTGCTCGACGCGCCGGAGGTGCGCGCTTTTAATGCCGATCCCGATTTCCTCGACGCATGGGGCATCGAGGTGCGTAAGGGGCGGGTGCATGCGCGCGTTGCGAAAATCGTTCCGGCGGCGGTGATGGGAAGCGGGCTCGGACGTTCGACGGTGGTGCGCGGCGATTACGATATCCAGTGCTTTGACGACGAGATGGTCGAGCGGTACGGGCTGCGCGATCTTCGCCTCGGCGACATCGTCGCGATCGTCGATGCCGATAACTCCTACGGCCGCATCTACCGGCAAGGGGCGATCACCGTCGGCGCGGTCGTGCACGGGCGCTCGTTCGTCGCCGGGCATGGCCCCGGCGTCACCACCTTGCTTACTTCGCGAAGCGGAGCGATCGAGATCGCCGTCGACGCCGCAGCAAACCTCGCGAACATCTTTCCGGAAATGAAGGAACGGTAAGCGCCCTTACAGCGCCGTACCGGATTCGTGATAGGATCTCGCTATGACATCGGAACGACAGAAACTCACCATTCGTGAATCCGGCTCCGGCCGGGTTCTCGTCGAAGCGATCCCGGAGCGCTACCAAAAAGTCGAAGGGAATTGGTACGTCGATCCTGCGGCGGTAAAAAGCGAATTTCTCGTTACGACGACGCACGAATATCACTGCCCGTATAAGGGGCGTTGCTTCTACGTCGATTTCCACGACGGCAACAACCGGGCCGAACGCGTCGCATGGATCTACGACGATCCGAAGCCCGGCTGGGAGCACATTCGGGGACAGTACGGTTTCTACGCCGGGGAGACGGCCGCAAAATTCGGTAAGACGCGCGACGAGCAATCGGACGCGTGACCGCGGCTCTCTGGGAGCGCGGGCCGAAACGGGGTAATAGCAGTTGTCGTCAGCACGCTCGCTGCTGACTAAATGGGTTAAGACGCCGAAGCGTTCGATCAGCGAACGCTTCGGCGGGATTTACGCGGTCGAAGTCGCAGGAGCTGCGACGGGCTTTTCTTTCGTTTGCTTTCTTTACAGACTGGCACAAATCCGCGTTTGAGACGGGAGGGAAGTCCCCACCGCGATGAAGCTGGTCGCCACCCGACGATCGGCGTCGTTACAAACGTTAGCGGCGGCGTGGATCCGCGTACGTCAACTCTTGAAAAACTCCGGAATGCCCTTAATCATATCTAGAATTTTTCCGGATGCAGCTTCCAGAACGACCCCCGATGAATAGAGAATGAGATTCCCCTCATCCCATGGGTAGATTCCCTGACAGAATCCGGCACTCTGCCCCATCTCCCAGAGCACATGGCCATCGTGATCGATTGCAAAAAGCTGTCGCACACCGGCCGCTAGAGCTTCCTGATTGTCTTGTACGACAGCATAGCCCAACTGAAACTCACAGATGTTTTTAATTTTGATTCCACGGTCGACGTGCTCACCGGACGCGGTGACGAAGCCACGAGCATCGTCGTCGACATGGATGGGAATCGGTCTCGCCGTAAAGCACGACCAATTGTCCCATACCCCTCGCTGCTCGTCGGGGACTGCAAGTCTGGCCAGCGACGAGTATATAGCCGTCGACGGATGGCCTTTAACCAGTTCCTCCGACGCGTAGGTCATAACGACCCATACGCCAATCCGTTCGACCGCAATGACAGGATACGCTGCGCCGATCCATCGCCCTGGCGCCACTTCGACGGTCCAACGATTGTTCGTTGGGGATCTACGAAGGGGCAGTAGCGTTCGCGGTGGCCGATCTTGTATCGACGCATCGTTCGTATCATCCGTCATCTCGGTTAACCTATGTTCGCACTTACCGGTTGTCGCCATTCCGCGGATCATGCATTCCAACCGGCGCAAGAAACGCTGCTGCGTCGTCCACAAATGTTCCCCATGGAATACTGCTCGCCTCGCCACCCGCGAATGCAGAATCGCCTGCCGCGGTTGCAGCCTGCCCGACGGTGTAGACCTGCACCGCGCCGCCAACCGATCCCGATACCGCGGTAGCGTTTCCCCCTGCGACATCGCCCATCAGCGTTTGTGCACCCATCGGCAACTGCATGTTGATGCCAACGTAGGTCGGAGCGCTACCCAATCCAGCGGCACTTGCGGCTTGCTCTGCGGTCATCATCGAGCCAGCTTCACACCGCTTCTCCGCGAAGGTCCAGGTCTCGATGTGTCGATCGATGGTGCGGTGCGAGATAAGGTGCTATAAAATTCCGGCCGGGCCCATCGCTTCGAGGCGGCGCTTGAGATCGCTGAGGAAGCCGCTCGCGACATAGCCGTCGACGACGCGATGGTCGAGCGATAAGCAGACGTTCATCATATTGCGGATCGCAATGGCGTCGTCGGCAGTGACGACGGGGCGTTTCACCATCGCTTCCATCGTGACGATGCCCGCTTGCCCGCCGTTGATGATCGGTGCGGAGGCGATACTGCCGTTCGAACCGTTGTTGTTGACGGTGAAGGTGCCGCCGGCGAGATCGTCCACGCCGAGTTTATTGCGGCGCGCTTTATCGATGAGTTGCGCCGATGCAACCGCGAGGCCCTTGATCGATAGTTGGTCGGCGTTACGAATCACGGGCACGACGAGATTGGTCGGCAGGCCGATGGCGATGCCGATGTTCACGTCCTTATTGACGTAGATGCCCTCGTCGGTGAAGCGCGCGTTCATCAGCGGGAATGCCGCGAGCGATTCGACGACGGCGCGGATGAAGAACGGCAGCATCGTGAGTTTGAGGCCGCCGGTCTCGTGATCGAATTTATCTTTCTCGCGTTGGCGCCACTTCCAGAGGTTGGTGACGTCGACTTCGACCATCGACCATGCGTGCGGAGCGGTGTGTTTGCTCTCGACCATGCGTTGGGCGATGATGCGCCGCGCCTGGTTGAGTGGGATCGTCGTTCCGGGGAGCGGTTCGCCGTAGGTCGAGGTGCCGCCGGCGGGAGGTTTTGCTTGCGTCGGCGGCATCGCCGGTGCGCCGGTCGCGCCGAAATTCGTCCCGACCGCGATCGCCTGTCCGACCGCTGCGGCCGGCCCCATCTGCGCTGCGGTGAGCACGTCTTGTGCGGTTACGCGCCCGTTCGCGCCGCTACCCTGGAGCGCGCGAATATCGATGCGGTGTTCGCGTGCGAGTTTGCGCACCGCCGGCGACGCCATGCGCAGCGCCGCTTCGAGCCCGGCGATATCGAGTTCGGCGGGGCGAGCCGGGGCCGGTGCGGCGTGCGCCGCTTGCGGAGCGGGTGCGGCATGCGATGTGCTGCCGTTGCTCGGCTTCGGCGGTGCAGCTGCCGCATCGGCGACCTGCTGCGTCGGTTCGGTGCCGTGCGCGTTGCTTTGGGTCGCGGCGCCGACTTCGTCGATGATTGCAATCGGCGTTCCGGTGGCGACGGTCTCGCCTTCTTTCACAAGTACTTCGCGCAGCGTTCCGGTGACGGGTGCGGGAACTTCGGCGTTGACTTTATCGGTCGAGACTTCGACGAACGCTTCGTATTTCTCGACGCTCTCGCCCGGTTTCTTGAGCCATTGCGCGACGGTCCCTTCGGTGACGGTCTCGCCGAGCTGCGGCATCGTAATCGTGGTCGCCATGTCGTTTCGTTTCTTTCGTTCTTAGTTATTAGAAGCGGGCGAGTTCGCGCATCGCGTCGGCGATTTTTGCCGGCGAGGACATATATTCATGTTCGAGCGGTTCGGCGTAGCCCATCGCGGGAACGTCGGGGGCGCAGTGGCGACGAATCGGCGCATCGAGCGAGAAGAGCGCTTCCTCGGCGACCATCGCGCTGATCTCCGCGCCGATACCGCCGAACTTGTTGTCTTCGTGGACGATCAACAGTTTGCGCGTCTTCTCGACCGACTCCAGAATCGTCGTCCGGTCCATCGGCCGGATCGAACGCAGGTCGATCACTTCCACCGAGATGCCCTCGCCTTCGAGCTGCTGCGCGGCTTCGAGCGCCCAATGGACGTAGAGGCCGTAGGAGACGACGCTGAGCGCGCTGCCTTCTTTGAGCACGTTGGCTTTGCCGATGGGGATCGTGTAATGCCCGTCGGGAACCTCGCCCTTGATGAGGCGATAGGTTTTCTTATGTTCGAGGAAGAGCACCGGATCGGGATCGTCGATCGCCGCGTTGAGCAGGCCTTTTACGTCGGCGGGAAACGCCGGCGCGAGTATTTTTAATCCGGGAACGTGATAGAAGAGCGCTTCGATCGAAACCGAGTGCGAGAGAGCTCCGCGGACGCCGCCGCCGTACGGCGTGCGAATGACCAGCGGACACGTATATTCGCCGTTACTGCGATAGCGCGTCTTCGCGGCTTCGCCGACGATTTGATTGAACGCCGGATAGATGAAATCGGCGAACTGAATCTCGGCGATCGGCCGCAAACCCTCCATCGCCATGCCGACCGCGATGCCGACGATCGACGCTTCGGCGATCGGCGTGTCGATGACGCGCTGCGGACCGAACTCTTTCGAGAAATCCTTGGTGATGAGAAAGACGTTCCCGCGCGCGCCGACATCCTCGCCGAGGATCACGGTGCGTGGATCGTTTTTCATCGCATCGTAGAGCGTCGCGCGCACGGCGTCGACGTTATTCATGATGTGCGAGGTTTGGGTGGGGCTGCTCACTGCCACGGCTGCCAGGCTCCTTCGTAGAGATGCGTGTAAAGATCGGCTGCCGTCGGGTACGGCATCGCTTCGGCGCGATCGGTCGCTTCGTTCGTTTCGCGTAAGACGTCGCGCTTGAGTTGCTCGACATCGCCGGCGCTCATCACGTCGTGATCGAGCAGTACGCGCTCGAAACGCGGCACCGGATCTTCTTTCCGATGCGCTTCGACCTCTTCTTTGGTGCGATAGGTCATATCGTTGTCGTCGGTCGAGTGCGCGAGGAAGCGATAGCACATGCCTTCGAGCAGGGTCGGGCCGCCGCCGCTGCGCGCGCGATCGAGCGCTTCGTTGACGCTGCCGTAGGTCTCGATGGGATCGAATCCGTTGAAACGATGCCCCGGAATTCCGTATCCGGCGGCGCGTTTCCAAATCTCGGGCTGCCCCATCTGGTGTTCGATCGGGGTCGAGATCGCCCAGAGATTGTTCTCGACGAGAAAGACGATCGGGAGTTTATGGATCGAGGCGAAATTGACCGATTCGTGCCATTCGCCCTCGCTGGTCGTGCCGTCGCCGCAGGTGACGAGCACCGCGCGTCCGCGCTCGCCGCGATACTTCATCGCGTACGCAGCGCCGACTGCATGCGGAATATGCGCCGCCAGAATCGAGGAGAACGACATCAGCCCAGCGGCTTTGCTGGAGTAATGGTTGGGAAACTGTCGTCCGCCGTTATGGTCGGCGGCACGCGCGAAGAGCGAGAGCAGAATCTCGTACGGCGTCAGCCCGATGCCGAGCGCCAAGCCGAGATCGCGATAGTACGGCGCGAGCAGATCCTTCCCGCGTTGGAACGCCATCGCAGCGCCTGCTTGGAGCGCTTCATGACCCTCGCTCCCCAATGCGAAGGGAATCTTTCCCTGACGGTTGAGTTGGAAGCCGCGGTTATCGAGTTGTCGCTGCAGAAGCATGTTGCGGAAAATTGCCCGCAACTGGTCGTCGCTCAAGCCGTTGCGCTCGAGCTTCTTGCCCTTCGTATCGGTCTTCGCCATCTAAGATTGTCCTTATCGTGCGTGAGTTATCGCCACGGATCGGTGGAATCCGCGTACACGTTCCGGTAGAGTTCTTCGCCGTCGGGGTAGGGCATCGCTTCTGCGCGGTCGGTAGCCTCGTTGATCTCGGCGAGGAGCTCGGCCTTTAGGCGCTCTAACCCCTCGGTCGAGAGGATGCCTGCTTCGTTGAGCCGGCGCTCGAAATTCGGCACCGGATCGTCGCGGCGATGCGCTTCGACCTCTTCCCGGCTGCGATAGGTGCGGTCGTCGTCGTCGGTGGTATGGGAGAGGAAGCGGTAGCACTTTGCTTCGACCAGCGTCGGCCCGCCGCCGGTCCGCGCACGATCGAGCGCATCGGAGACGGCAAGATAGCAAGCGACCGGATCCATGCCGTCGACGCAGGTCGAGGGGAGCCCATAGCCGATCGCGCGCCGCCAGATATCGGGCTGCGCCATCTGTTTGGCGAGCGGCGTGCTGATCGCCCATTCGTTGTTCTCGCAGAGCAGGACGATCGGCAGCTTATGGACGGCGGCGAAATTAACCGACTCGTGCCACTCCCCTTCGCTGGTCGCGCCGTCGCCGAAGGTCGTCAGCACCGCGCGGCCGTGCTCGCCGCGCACCCGCAGCGCGTAGGCAGCGCCGACGGCATGCGAGAGCTGGGCCGCGATGATCGAGGAGATCGTCGCGATGCCGAGGCGCCGGCTGGCGTAGTGGTGCGGAAATTGCCGCCCGCCTGAATGATCGCTGCCGCGGGCAAAGAGCGAGAGCAGCACCTCGTAGGGGGTAAGCCCGACGCCGAGCGCGAGGCCGAGATCGCGATAGTAGGGGAAGAGCAGGTCGCGCCCGCGAGCGAAGGCCATCGCTGCGCCGGCCTGGACGCCTTCGTGCCCCTCGCTCGCCGAGGCGAACGGGATCTTTCCCTGTCGGTTGAGCTGGAAGCCGCGGTTTTCGAGCATGCGCTGGAGCAGCATCGTGCGCAGCATCCCGACGAGTTGCTCGTCGGAGAGGCCCGCACGCTCGAAGGGCGGCGAGGGATGATTGGTGGTAGCCACGGGGTGACGTACTCACCTGGCCCGGT
>JAJYHP010000033.1 GCA_021784715.1 bacterium | reverse complement strand
TCGCTCTGCGTGAACTGCTCGATACGGAACACCGATTGGCCGGCCACGATGCAACGCAGCGTGCCGTCGGGAACCTTCAGCATTTTTTGAATCACGCCGATGGTGCCGATACGTTCGACGTCGTCGGGGCCCGGATTTTCGATCTCGCGGTCCTTCAGAACGGTCAAGCCGATCGGACGACCTTCGCGGATTGCCTCTTCGACGAGCCGAATTCCCGGCTTCTTTACAACCGCAAGCGGAATGACGGTATTGGGGAACAGCACGGCTTCCTGCAACGGCAGAATGCCGAGCAGCCCGGCGGGGACGATGGGTTTCGCTTTCGCGGCCATGTTAGATGACGATCCTTTGCACGATGATCCGCACGTCATTTCGCGCGGTCGGAATATATGCAGTCGCTGCGATGGGCAACACGATGGAGAGCAAGCCGTCGAGGTAGGTCGCCGAGGTCCGCTCGATATCGACCGGGACGGGCAGGTGGAGTTCGCGGCCGAATTCACCGAAGGCGATCTCTTTGAGCACGAACGAACCGCGACGCTGCGGCAGCGTATCGAAGCGGCGCCCGGCGATCAGGAGGCGATCCGCCTCGACCGTCAAGCGTAGCGATTCCGGCGCGACTCCGGCGACCTCGAGCGTGACGACGAGTGCGCCCCGCTCTTCGTCGAGGAAGGCGTCGGCGTTGGGTTCAAATCGCCCGCACCGCCCGCGAATTACAAACTCCATTGCACCCCTAACCCATACCATTAGCAGTCGGATGCATCAAGTGCTAACCCGTCAGAGGCGTGGATCGGGGAGCTGGCGCCCCGAGGGCCAGGCGACGCACGGATCGATCCGCACCCGGAGCGCCGGCAGAGCGCTCGCTTGAATCTGGACCGGGAAGAACTGCCGGTAGTGCGTGGCCACGCCGTAGCGCATCTGCGGTGGGAAGGCGATCTCGGTATCGGCTGGGAGCCGCGAGGCGGCGAGCACGAGGTTGATCGCCCGCGAATCGGCGGCAGACATGTAATCGGGGGTCCGCTGCCCGAGCCAGGTCGTGCCGTCCTGAAGCGTATAGAGATAACCGATGACCTCGCCGGGCATCATCGAATCGGTCGAGACGACCTTGTCGATTCGCACGATCTGATTCCCGACCGTCACCGGGGCCTGCAGATCGAGCGGTACGGCGCGCGGGGAGTCCAGGCAAGGGCCGTTATCGAGCGTATCGCTGGGCAATGGTGCCAGCGGCGGCGCCGCCATGACCGGCGGCTGCGTCGGAATTGCGGTCGGCGTCTGCTGCGGGGCAAACGCGAGGAGAAGAGCGAGCGCTTGAATCGGTTGCATGTTCGCCTCATTCGCCGCGTGCAGGCGAAACCTAGGCGCGGCGCGCAGGTTGTTCGGCGATGAACGACGCCTCGACCATCGCAACGTACGGGGAGCGCGGACGCCCCCCGATTCTCTTCCTCCACGGCCTGCGTTTGGGGAAGGCGATCTGGGCCCGGCATGCAGCCGCCCTTGCCGACCGCTATTATGCGGTCGCAATCGATCTGCCCGGGCACGGCGGGCGCGTGAACGAGCCGTTCGATATCGCACACGTTACCGCAGCGATCGATGACGCGCTCGCAGCATGTGCGGCGCCGCCGCTGGTCGTCGGTTATTCGCTCGGCGGTTTCGTCGCCGTGCGCTATTTTTCGCAACATCTCGACGCAAGTCGCGCGTTACTTCTCGCCGGCGCCACCTACGATTTTGACGGATGGAAGCGCTTACCGTTTCGCGTGATGGCGCAAGCGATGGGCGCGCTTCCCGATCCGCTCTACCGTTCGATTGCATCGCTTTCATTGCGCGCCGTCGTGGGCGATGAATGGGCGCGCGAGATCGAAGGGATTCCGTTCGATCCACGCGTCCTCGATTCAACGAGCGAGATGGCGGTGCACGGCATGCGTCAAAGCGACCTGATCGCGCTGTACGACCACCCACTGCTCGTCGTCAACGGTGAATACGATCTCATCTTTCGCTCCGACGAATCGCGATATCTGCGCAACGCGCCGCACGCGCGGCGCGAGATCGTCGCCGGGGCCGATCATTCCGCACCGTTGCGCGAGAGCGCGCGTTTTACCGCGATCGTGCGAGCCTTCGCCGACGAGGTTTTCCCGAGCGTGCAACCGCGGAGCTCCGCCGGGGGTCCAGCGAAGTGATGAAAGCAACCGTCTATCACGGCACGCGCGACGTGCGCCTGGAGAACGTCCCCGACCCGTCGCTCCGCGAAGCGACCGATGCTATCGTCCGCGTCACGCGCGCGGCGATCTGCGGCAGCGACTTGTGGTTTTACCGCGGAGTCGTCGAACGCGAGCCCGGCGAGCGTACCGGCCACGAATTTATCGGCATCGTCGAAGAGGTCGGCTCCGCGGTGCGCAACGTGAAGCCCGGCGATGCCGTGATCGCTCCCTTTGCAATCGGCGACGGCACCTGCGCCTATTGCCGACAAGGATTACAGACCTCGTGCGAACACGGCAGTTTTTGGGGCGACGATGCGAACGGCGCGCAAGCGGAGTTCGTCCGCGTTCCGTACGCCGACGGCACGCTTGCCGTCATGCATGAAGCGATGCGCGACAACGACGAGATGCTCGCCGATGCGGCAACCTTGTGCGACGTGATGGCGACCGGCCATCACGGCGCCACGACCGCCGGTGCCGGCAACGGCGGAACCGTCATCGTCGTCGGGGACGGCGCAGTCGGTCTCTGCGCGGTGCTCTCCGCCGCGCGCGTCCATCGCGCCGCGCGCGTCATCGCCGTCGGACATAACGCCGAACGCCTGAAGATCGCCGCCGATTTCGGCGCCGACGATTGCCTCGACTCGCACGATCCGCAGACGCTCGAGCGTCTGCTCAAAATGACCCAAGGCGGCGCCCCCTCGATCGTCGAGGCGGTCGGGAACGAAGAGAGTTTCAACCTCGCGATCGCGGCCGCGCGCCCCGGCGGCACGGTGACGTTCGTCGGCGTTCCGCATAACGTGAAGCTCCCCGATCTCCGCTCCGTTTTCCTCAAGAACCTCAGCCTACGCGGCGGGCTCGCACCGGCGCGCGCCTATATCGAGACGCTGATGGCGGCCTGCGTCGCCGGGCAAATCCACCCGGGGCGCGTCTTCGATCGTCGGATCGCGCTCGATCGCGTCGCCGAGGGCTACGCCGCGATGGACCAGCGTCTCGCCATCAAGGTCTTACTGAACCCGGGGGCGTAGGCTGTACCATCCGCCTATGACCGAGATTTTGCTAGCCAATCCGCGCGGCTTCTGCGCCGGCGTCGACCGCGCCATCGATATCGTCGAACAGCTCATCGAAGCGCACGGCGCTCCGCTCTACGTTCGCCGTGAGATCGTGCACAACCGCGAGGTCGTCGAGGGTCTACGCGCACGCGGCGTCGTCTTCGTCGAAGGGTTTGAAGAGATCCCGAACGGTGCGTTGGCGGTCTTCAGCGCGCACGGCGTCTCGCCGGCGGTGCAAAAAGAAGCGCGCGAACGTCGGCTACGCATCGTCGATGCGACCTGCCCGCTGGTCTCAAAGGTGCATCTCGAAGCACTACGCTTCGCGAAAGACGGCTACTTCGTTTTACTCGTCGGCCATCGGAATCACGATGAAGTCGACGGCACGCTGGGACACGTTCCCGGCGGCATCGCCTTGGTTGAAGATGTCGAGCAGGCGCTCGCGGTCTCGGTTCCCGATCCCCAGCGCGTTGCCGTCGTCACGCAGACGACGCTCTCCCTCGACGACACGGTGGCGATCCTCGCTGCATTGCGCGAGCGTTTTCCGGCGCTGCGCGAACCCGCACGCAGCGATATTTGCTACGCAACGCAGAATCGCCAAGTCGCGGTAAAGGCGTTGGCCGCTGCGGTGAGCGTGGTCGTCGTCGTCGGTTCGGAGAATAGTTCGAATTCGCAACGCCTCCGCGAATGCGCCGAACAGATCGGCGCGGCGGCCTATCTCGTCGATTGCACCGAACAACTTCGCGCGGAGTGGTTTGTCGGGCACGCGCGAATCGGCGTCACCGCCGGGGCCTCATCGCCCGAGACGCTCGTGGCGCGCATCGTCGATCGAATCCGCGAACTCGTCGGCGACGCCGTCGTCGTCGATTTCGGCGAACGCGAACCGGCGATTATCTTCGCTCCTCCGAAAGAACTCGCGCTGCTGCAAACTTCCGCCGGCGCGTGAAGCTACGCCGTCGGCTCGGGACGCTCGATGTAGCGCTCGTTACCATCGGCGGTGTCATCGGTTCGGGAATATTTCGCACGCCGTCGGTCGTCGCGCGCGACCTCGGAACCCCGGCTGCGATGCTCGGAGCGTGGGTGCTCGGCGGTATTATATCGCTGTTGGGCGCCCTCGTTCTCGGCGAACTCGCCGCCCGGCGCCCGCTCGACGGCGGCCTCTATGCGTACCTGCGCGACGCTTTTCATCCGGCGCTGGCATTTGTTTTCGGCTGGATGCTGCTCTTCATTGCGATGAGCGGCGGGGCCGCCTCGGCGGCGATCGCCTTTGCCGGTTACGCCGCACCGGTGCTGGGAATCGCGTCGACGCCGGCGACGCTCGCCGCGCTCGCGATCGCTGCGGTGCTGCTTTTCACCGCAATCAACGCGTTCGGCGTGCGCTCGGGTGCCAACACGCAGAACGGCTTTCTGCTCGCGAAGATTCTCGCTTTCGCATGCTTTATCGTCATCGCACTCGTGGCGCCGCGTGCGCCCGCCGCCGCGGTTGCTGCGGCGCCGCAACCCTCGCTCGGACTGCTCGGTGCCGCAATGCTTCCGGTGCTCTTTTCGTATCTCGGGTGGGGACCGGGCACCTATGTCTCGGCGGAGATTCGCGATCCGGTTCGTTCGCTTCCGCGAGGGCTCGCACTCGGCGTGCTCGGCGTCACCGCGATCTACGTTGCGATTAATGCCGTGCTCGTACACGCACTCGGAATTTCCGGACTCGCAGCGACGACGACGCCGATCGCCGATGTCGCGCGCGTGACGTTCGGACCGGTCGCCGAGCGAATCGTCGGTGCCGTCGTGGCGCTATCGTTACTCGGATTCGTCAGCAACCAACTTCTCACCGCACCGCGCGTCTATTATCAAATGGGAGTCGACGGACTTTTCTTCCGCGCGTTCGCAAAGCTCGATCCGCGCACCGGCGCACCGATTGTTGCGATCCTCATTCAGGCGGTTATCGTCGTGGCGTTAACGCTCTCTCGCAGTTACGACCAATTGCTCAACTATATTACCAGCGCCGATTTTCTGTTTCTTATGCTCGCCGGCATCGCACTTTTTATCATTCGCGCGCGCGACGCACGCGGCGGCGCGCCGCAGCCCTATATGCAGGTTCCTTTGCACCCGTATTCGACCGCGCTTTTTACGGCGATCGCGTTTTCGATCGTGGCGGGAGCGCTCTATAAAGCGCCGGTCGACACGCTCATCGGCTGGGGAATCATCGCCGGCGGGCTCCCGGTCTATGCGATTTTTGCCGCGCGGAAGCGCGCTCGCGGCGAGAGCGCCGGTTAACCCGGCTTCGGCACGTTCGCGCTGCCGACGCGCGTCAGTTTCCCGTTGCGAACCTGATAGAGCTCGACGAGATAAGCACTCGGGCAGCAGTTGGGATCGTTCGCGCCGTAGATCGGTTCGGTAACCACGATCGTGGCAAAGGTGACGGCGACCCCGATATGGCCCCCGCCCCAATCGATTTTTCCGGCGTAGCGCAGTCTGCCCGCTCCGTCGGCCGCGTAGAGCAAGACCGTGAAGTCGGCTCCGCTGCCGCCGCTCATCAGCGGGAGCGCAACGATTTTTTGCGACTCCGGCCCCATCGTTCCCAAGACGGCGTAGCGCGCATCGGCAAAGCCCGCCGAACTCCCTTCGGCGGCACCACGGACGCGCACGAACGGGATATCCTTCGCAGCGCCGTAGCCCCCGGGATTGGGCAGCAGACGGATCTGCGTCGTCGCGTGCAAGAGATGGTTGACGGCGGCTTGAGCGAGCGGCATGACGTGCTCCTTATCGTGATTATTCAACGTTCGTGGAAAGGCTCGGCAGGGCAACCAAGGCTGCGGACGAAGCGCTTTCTCCTGCTACTCTGTATACCGTCTAGGAGGGCTTTCGTGAATCAATCTGCCGCCAAGGGCTTTCTGTCCTCGCTCTACGATCTTTCGTTTCACGCGTTCATCACGCCGAAAATCATCCAAATCGTGTACGTTCTCGCACTCGTCGGTGTCGCGATGGGTTCGCTTGCCTATTTAGGCTCCGCATTCGTCCCGGAGTATTCGTTCTTCGGGCCGCCGCAGGAGCCGAGCTTCGGTAGCATCCTCCTGCATATCATTCTTACCCCGATCATCTTCGTCATCGGCTCGATCGGCGCGCGCATCTATCTTGAATTTATCGTCGCCGTCTTTCGCATCGCCGAGAACACCGAGAGCCTGCGCCGGGAATCGTAGATCCTCGCAACGTTCGCGATTATGCTCCGCCGGCGATCTTCGCAAACGTCGCGCGGTCGAGGCGGAGCTCGTCCTCTCCGTACGCGTGAAGCGGACGAGCCGGCATGCGCTCGCGCGTGCAGAGATCGGGTTCGTCGCCGCTCACGAAGAGCAGCCCGGTGACGAGCTCGCCGCGAGTGCGGCTTTCGTGAATCGTCCGTAGCGCGCCGAGGCGGTCGGTTGCATCGTATTCGCGGTCAAGTTTTCTCAAAAGCAGATGCGAACCGTCGTCGAGCGCGACATCTTGTACGGTTCCGGGTTCGTAATCGACGACGATCTCTTCGCCTGCGTGAATGAAATCCGGAGCATTGACGAGCACGTCGTGCTCCTTGACGTAGGCATAGCTCTTGGTCGAGCCTTCGTGGTCGTTAAACGTAACGCAGGGGCTAATAACATCGAGAATCGCCGTTCCACGATGCGCGAACGCGGCCTCGAGCAGCGGGACGAGCTGTTTCCCATCCCCTGAAAACGAGCGGGCGACGAACGTGGCGCCGAGCTCGATTGCCAGACCGCAGAGATCGATCGTCGTGTAGGCATTGGTTCCGCCGTGCTTGAGCGTCGAACCGACGTCGGCGGTCGCCGAAAATTGCCCCTTCGTGAGCCCGTAGACGCCGTTGTTTTCAACGATGTACGTGATATCGACGTTGCGGCGAATCGTATGGCAGTACTGGCCGAGGCCGATCGATGCCGTATCGCCGTCTCCGCTGATCCCCAACACCATCAGCTCTCGATTTGCCAGCTTCGCTCCGGTCGCCGCCGAAGGCATGCGTCCGTGAAGACCGTTAAAGCCATGCGCTTGGTCGACGAAATACGCCGGCGTTTTGGAACTGCAACCGATGCCGCTCATCTTCGCTAAACGGTGCGGTGGTACGCCGTACTCGTAGAGTGCCTTGATGAGGTGGTTGGTTATCGAGTTATGCCCGCAGCCGGCGCAGAGCGTCGTCGGCGACCCTTTGTAGACGTCACGCGCGAGGCCGATAATGTTGAGCGTTTGTGCCGAAGCGGTCATGAGCGCGCACCTCCTACTTGAGCGAGTTCTTTTCGGGATTCCATCAGCGGATCGACGATCGCCGATGCATCGATCGGCACGCCGCTGTAGTGCCGGATCGAACGAAGACGGGCTATTTGGTCGGCCCGTAACTCGTTGCGAAGGATTCCCAACAATTGGCCGTCGCGATTCTGTTCGACGACGTAGACGCACTCGTGGCGGTCGATGAAGGCACCGACCTCCGCGGCGAGCGGCAACGCGCGCACGCGGAGATAATCGCTCTCGAAGCCCGCTGCGTGCAGCAGATCTCGCGCCTCGACGACGGCATGGTGGGTGGAGCCGTAGGCGAGAATACCGACGGGGTTCCCCGTATCCTCGCACTGAGGTTGCGGAACCAAGGTGCGCGCCGTATCGTGCTTGCGGGCGAGCCGGTTGAGATTGCGCAACCATACGTCGGGACTCTCGGAGTATTTTGCCTCTTCGTCGTGCCCCGTGCCGCGCGTGAAGTATCCGGCAGCGGGATGATCGGTTCCCGGGATCGTTCGATAGGGAATGCCGTCGCCGTCGATATCGCGATAACGCCCCCAATCGGGTCGCGCGGTTAAGTCTTCGGCGCGAAGCAATTTACCGCGATCGAACGGTTTCTCCGGAAACGCGAACGGTTTGGTCAGCCACGAGTTCATTCCGAGATCGAGGTCCGAAAGAACGAAGACCGGACACTGCAGGCGCTCGGCGAGATCGAGCGCGGCCATACCGTCTTCGTACAGCTCCTCAACCGTGCCCGGCAGCAGCACGGGATGCTTCGTGTCACCGTGCCCCAGCGTGTAAACGAAACTCAAGTCGCCCTGCATCGTACGCGTCGGTAACCCGGTTGACGGCCCCACGCGCTGCACGTCGAAGATCACCGCCGGAATCTCCGCGAACGAAGCGTAGCCGACGTATTCGGCCATGAGCGAGATGCCCGGCCCCGACGTCGCGGTCATCGCCCGCGCGCCGGCCCACCCGGCACCGATCACCATGCCGATCGCCGCGAGCTCGTCCTCGGCTTGAACGATGGCGTACTTCTGCTCGCCGGTCGCGGGATCGACCCGATATTTTTCGCAGAGCGCGATAAAGGATTCGCAGAGCGAGGATGCCGGCGTGATGGGATACCAGCCGCTGACGGTGCAGCCGCCCATCACGCAGCCCAACGCAGCGGCACGATTTCCATCGATGAAAAACAGCTCGTCGGTCGCACCGGTCATCGGTTCGAGCGCGATGCCTTCCACCGCCGACAAATGTTCGCGCGCGTAGGCGGAGCCGATGCGAACCGCTTCGAGGTTCGCCGCAGCCGCCTTCGGCTTACTCTTGAATTGCGAGCCGATTGCCGCCTCGATCGTCGATTCGGGAATGCGCAACAGTTCGGCGAGGACGCCGACGTAGATCATATTCGTGAGATACTTGCGCATCGCGCCGTCTTTCACGTGCGCTTTCGCCAATTCGGTAAAGGGAACGGGATAGTACGCGATATCGTCGCGCTGCGTGATTCCGGAGACCGGATAGGTGCTCTCGTGGACGATCGCGCCGCCGGGACGAACGCTGGCCACGTCCTGCACCCAGGTCGCCGCGTTGAGCGCGACCAGTACGTCGATCGTTCCGGTGCGACATCGATATCCGCGCGACGTGGCGCGAATATCGTACCAGGTTGGAAGTCCCTCGATGTTCGAAGGAAAGACGTTCTTCGGCGCTACCGGAACGCCGAGCCGAAAGATCGCATTCGTAAGCACCAAGTTGGAGGACTGACTCCCGGAGCCGTTTACCGTAGCGACCCGGATCGTAAAATCGTTGACCGTCGCATTGCCCATAGCCGAAGATGTTTGCGTGCCCCGGCGCGACTCCTACCTGTAAAGCAGGTTACGGAACGTTCGCTATGCGGGAGCCCTCGGAGGAACCTCAGGTCACTAGACGCGAGCCGCGGTCAACCAGCGGTAGAAATCGTCAGCTCTCATTGGCCGTGCGAGAAAATATCCCTGGACGTAGCGACATCCGTAGAAGCGTAAACGCTCTAATTGTGCTTCGTTTTCAATGCCTTCGGCGAGCGGCCGCAGGCGAAGCTCCTGCGCGATCTTGAGAACCGCCTGCACGACACCGCTGGCCTTGTCGTCGATCTCGCAGCGCGCAACGAACTGCTGGTCGATCTTCATCACGTCAACCGGCACTTCGCGCAGACGAGCGAGCGAAGAATGTCCGGTGCCGAAATCGTCGATCGCCGTCATCGTTCCGAGATTGCGTAGCGCCCGCACCGCACGCTCGATATCGTTCGTATCCTCGGCGATGACCCGTTCGACAATCTCGAGGACGAAGCGCGACGGCGAGAGGCCGTGCTCGTCGAGCAGCGTCTTGATGTGCTCGGGGAGTTGCGGGTCGAGCGCCTGGCGCGGAAAGAGATTGATCCACACCTGGAGGTCGATATCGGCGTCGAGCCATTCGCGCGCCTGCCGCGCCGCCTCGCCGAGCACCCATAGGCCGACGCGTTCGGCGAGCGTCATGTTTTCAAGAAAATCCAGGAACGCTGCGGGTTCTAGAAACCCTAAGCGCGGATGATTCCAACGCAGCAACGCCTCGACGCCCGTGCAGCGTAAGTTTTCGCCGACGAATTCGAAAATCGGTTGATAGAAGAGGACGAATTCACGGTTGCGCACGGCGGCGTGCAACTCCGTTGCCAACGAGAGCGTTCGTCTCTCATCGGCGAGATCGGGAGTATAGAGAACGGCGCGGCCGCGTCCGGCCTGCTTCGCACGATACATGGCAAGATCCGCATGGCGGAGGACTTCTTCGTAGTCGGAGGCTGCGTTTGCAAAAGCGATCCCGACCGAGACCGAAACGTATAATTCGTGCTCCTCGACGGCGATCGGGTCTTCGAAGATCTCCGCAATGCGCCGCCCGAGTTGCTCGGCGCTCTCGGCGCTCCCACGCGCGACGATTGCGAATTCGTCGGCGCTAACGTGAGCGACGAACTCCGCAGCGGAGAAATCGGCGCAGCGTTCGGCAATGCGTTTGAGTAGCTCGTCGCCGGCCGCCCGCGTGAGCCCCTCGTTCGTGAGCTTCATGTGGTCGATATCGATCAGCGCGAGTAAGAGCGCGCCTTCGGTACGCTCGAGCCAGCGTTCGAGGCCGCGACGGTTCGGCAAACCGCTGAGCGAATTGGTGAATGCGAGTGCCCGCGTCTGCCGCTCTGCTCGCGCGCGTTGATCGACCAGCGCACCGACGGAGAGCGATGAAATCGCGGAGATAACGATGAACGTCTGGAGATCGATGGGGTGAATCGATGTCGTGGGAAAGATGTAATTCAACACGCTGGTTAACGCATCGGTCACAAAAATGCCGGGGATCGCCAACCGCAGCCCGCCGCGCGCCGCCATCCACATCAGGGGGAGAAAAACGAAATACCGCAGCGGATCGCCGCTGACGCCGGTGAGTACCGCTGCATATCCCAGCAGCGTCGCGCCGACGACCGTTGAGTAGAGCAAGATACGTTCGCGAAGTTGAATATCGAAGACCGGCGGACGGCTCTCCTCGGGTTCGGGCATGAAGCGCGGGGTGAGATACGTCGCGAGGATCGGCACGAGCACCAGCAGCCCGAGCGTATCGCCGACCCAAAAGCTGACGACCTCGCGGAGATAATGTTGCCAGCCGCCGCCGAAGATCGAAACCGCAATCGCGGCCGGAATCAGCGCGAGGATTAACGGTGCAACGATCGCGACGCCGCAGAAGTTTGCGGCGTCTTGAAACGTTTCAAACGGGAGGCGAACGACGAGCACGCGCTTGAGAATAAAGACGACGACCGAGTAGCCGATCGCCGCGATGATGCCAAACTCGAGATAGACGGCAAACGCGAGATGCGCCGTAGCCGGAAAGAGCAGCGGACGCGCGATCTCGGCGACGATTGCCAAGGGCGCGTATGCGTATCCGAAGGTGTAGATGAGGTAGAAGGTTAGCGCCGCACCGAGATACCACGGGTAGAACGTCCCGTGCGCCCCGTTATAAAACGAGCCGAGAAGATCGCTCCCGATCCACGCAGCGAGATAGAGTGCCGCGACGGCAATACTCTGCACCGGAGATAACCTGGGCCTGCGCTCCATCGCTCCCTCGCTCTCGTGTGGAGAGCAGCCTACGCCGCCGCCGCCTGTACGACCTTCCACCGCGCAGACTCCACGTAGGTGCAATCTGTCACTCGGCATCGCTTGCTTCCTCATCGACCTCGGCCCGGCGTTCACACGCCGAGCCGGTCGTTCGTCTCACGCCGAGTAGGTGTGAAGCACCGTATCGAGGCACCGTGCGGGGGCCGCGCGACGCAAGCGGTCCCAAGCGCAGCAAAACGAAAGGCCTCGGGAGCGTTCGCTGCCGAGGCCTCATGCATTCCGCTTCGATGCGGAATTACATCATGTCGTAGCCGCCCATGCCGCCGCCCGGCATCGCCGGTGCGTCTTTCTTGGGCTCGGGCTTGTCGGCGATCAACGTCTCGGTGGTGAGAATCAGCGCACCGATCGATGCGGCGTTCTGCAGCGCCGAACGCGTTACTTTGAACGGCTCGACGATACCGGACTTGAACATATCGACGATCTCGCCGGTCATCGCATCGAACCCGTGCGGAGCTTTCTTGCTCTTCACGTTGTTCACTTCAACCGAGCCTTCGAAGCCCGCGTTGAACGCGATCTGACGAAGCGGCTCTTCGAGTGCCTTGCGGATGATGTCGATGCCGATCTTCTCATCGGCCCACGTTGCCGCGTGGCCGTTGGTCTTCGGCGCGGTTTCGACGTACTTCTCGATCGCTTTGACCGCGTGTACGAGCGAGCTGCCGCCGCCGGGGATCATGCCTTCTTGCACGGCCGCGCGCGTCGCCGAGAGGGCATCTTCGATGCGATGCTTCTTCTCTTTGAGCTCGGTCTCGGTCGCCGCACCGACTTGGATGACCGCAACGCCGCCCGACAACTTCGCGAGGCGCTCTTGGAGCTTCTCGCGATCGAAATCGGAGTCGGTCTCTTGGATCTGCTTTTTGATCATCTCGATCCGGCCCTTGATTGCATCGCTCTTGCCGGCGCCGTCGACGATCGTCGTCTCTTCTTTGGTGATCTTGACGCGTTTGGCGCGACCGAGCTGATCCGGGGTGACCTTATCGAGCTTGAGGCCGAGTTCTTCGCTGATCACGGTCGCGCCGGTGAGGGTCGCAATATCCTTGAGCATCTCTTTGCGGCGGTCGCCGAAGCCCGGCGCCTTGACCGCAACGCTGGTGAACGTGCCGCGAAGTTTGTTGACCACCATCGTGGCAAGGGCTTCGCCCTCGACATCTTCGGCGATGATCATCAGCGGCTTCTGCACCTGAACGACTTTTTCGAGCAACGGAAGAATGTCGGCGATCGCCGTAATCTTGCGCTCGGTGACGAGGATGAACGGATCGTCGAGAACCGCTTCCATACGCTCGCTGTCGGTAACCATGTACGGCGAGATGTAGCCCTTATCGAACTGCATGCCGTCTTTGGTCTCGACTTCGGTCTTCAGGGTCTTGGACTCTTCGACGGTGATGACGCCGTCTTTACCGAC
>JAJYHP010000019.1 GCA_021784715.1 bacterium | reverse complement strand
CGCGTCCAGGCCGAAGCGGTCGCCGCCGCGGAGCACCTACGCCTCGGCCGCATCATCTCCATCGCGATCGACGGCGCGACCCCGCGCTACTTTCCGCAGCAGGGTTTGGCCTTCAAGATGATGATGCCGCCGCCGACTCCACCTCCAACCGAGATCCCGCCGTCGGCGGTCGCCGTTCAGGCAGGCGTGACGGTCACCTACCAACTGCTCCCGTGAAACCGCGACGGATCGGCGGCGGTAGAACGAATCGATGAACGAACTCTGCCGCCGGTGCGCCGTGCGCCCCGCCGTTGCTTTCGATGAGACCGGGCGCGCGATCTGCGCCAACTGCCGTGCCTCCACCGCCGCTGCACGCTCGGCGATGGGTTGGCTCGGGGCCGCGGCAACCGCCGCCGGGCTCGTCGTCGCCGGATCGTTGCTTTACGAGCGGATCGCCAACGAGCGAGGGGGTGGGAAAGAGCCGCTCGGAGATTTCGCAAAGCGATTGCGCGGCGGCACCCCGACGCTGGAGAGCTTTTCCCGCGACCTCACCGAATTAGCCCGCGCCGGGAAACTCGACCCGGTGATCGGCCGCGACCGCGAGATCGAACGCGTGATCGCGATTCTCTCGCGGCGGAGCAAGAACAACCCGGTTCTCGTCGGCGAGCCCGGGGTCGGGAAAACGGCGATCGCCGAAGGGCTCGCACAACGCATTCATTCCGGCAACGTGCCGCAGGCATTGCGCGGGAAACGGGTTCTCGCACTCACCCTCGGCCCGCTCGTCGCCGGTACGAAATATCGCGGCGAACTCGAGGGGCGCGTCAAACGTATTCTCGACGAGCTCAAGCGGAGCAGCGGCGAGGTAATTCTCTTCATCGACGAATTGCACGCACTCGTCGGAGCGGGTGCCGCCGAAGGCGCGCTCGACGTCAGTTCGATGATCAAACCCGAACTCGCGCGCGGCGAGCTCCAATGCATCGGCGCGACGACCTTCGCCGAATATCGCAAATATATCGAATCCGACGCCGCGCTCGAACGGCGTTTTCAGCCCGTGCAGGTCGCCGAACCGAGCCCCGAGGCTGCGCGCGCAATTCTCGCCGGATTACGCAAACGGCACGAGGAGCACCACCACGTGATCGTCACCGACGATGCGCTCGATGCCGCCGTCGCACTATCGGCGCGCTATATCGCGGACCGTTTTCTGCCCGATAAAGCGATCGATCTCCTCGATGAAGCGGCGGCCTCGGCAGCGCTTGCAGCAGCACCCGGAACGACCGCTCGCGTCACGCGCGACGAGATCGCGGCGATCGTTACGAAATGGACCGGCATTCCGCAGAACAGCGTCGCCGACGACGGCGCAAACGTCTTGCTCGCGCTGGAGGCGCGGCTCGACGCGCGTATCATCGGACAGAGCGAAGCGACCCGTAAAATCGCCGAGGCGTTACGCCGCGCGCGCGCGGGGCTGCACGATCCGCGTCGTCCGCTCGGAAGTTTTCTCTTCCACGGACCAAGCGGCGTCGGCAAGACGGAATTAGCGAAACGCCTGGCCGCCGAGCTCTTCGGCAGCGAAGAGGCAATCGTGCGTATCGACGGCGGAGAATTCGGTGAAGCACACAGTATCGCACGACTGATCGGTGCGCCGCCGGGATATGCCGGGCACGACGCGCCGGGACAGCTCACCGAACCGGTTCGTCGCCGTCCGTACAGCGTGGTGCTCTTCGACGAGATCGAGAAAGCACACCCCGACGTCGCCGCGCTGCTGTTGCAACTCCTCGGCGAGGGACGGATCACCGATGCGAAGGGGCGCACGATCGATTTTCGCCACGCCCTCGTGATTCTCACGCTCAACGGCGACCGCGAGGATCTCGCAATGTTGTTGCGCCCCGAATTGCTCAACCGCGTCGATGAGATCGTTGCCTTTGCGCCGCTAGGCAATGCGGAGATCGAAAAGATCGTCGCGCTCCACGTCGAGGCCCTCGCCTCGCGCCTCGGCGCACGGGAAGTACGGCTTGAGGTCGCGCAGATCGCGCTCGCGGAGTTGGCAGCAGAGGCGATGCGTACCGGAAGCGGCGCGCGCGATGTCGCGCGGACGGTACAGAGCCGGCTCGGCACGCCGCTCGCCGGGGCGATCCTCGCCGGGCGCCTCTCCGCCGGCAGAACCGCTCGGGTCACGCTGCGCGAAGGCGATTATATCGTCACGGCGGCGTAACATCGCAGCGCGAGTCGAGAGTATCGCGAGACAGGGAGCGAAAAACTTCTTACGCGGGGCCTTTGCTCGGGAGGATCGCACGGATGTTGCGGATCATTGCGGCTTTCGTTAATTCGCCGATGCGGATCGCATGAACGGTACCGTCGGCGTCGATAAAGACATGAACCGGTAAACCGTCGAGCTGATAGGCGTTGCGCAAAGCGCCGTCATCGACGACGAGCGGATAGGTGAGGTGATGCTCGCGACCAAAGAGCGCCGCCTTATCGGCATTCTCCATCACGTCGACACCGACGACCTGGAGCCCACGCGAAGCGTAACGCTTCGAGAGTGCCTCGATATCCGATGCTTCGTCGTTGCACGGCGGGCACCACGATGCAAAGAAATTCACGTAGACCGGCTTGCCGAGCAACGAGGCCGAGGTTAGCATCGAGCCTTTGTCGGTGCGTTCGCTCCACGAGGGCTCCATCGCGCCGACGCTGGCATGTGTGGGCGCTGTCGAGGTCGCGGCGTGCGAGCAGCCCGCGAGCAAGGCGAAGGCGGCGGCGAGCATCAACGGTCGATCGGGTCTCATCGGTCTCCTCATCCGTAACTGGGGAAGGCGACCGCCTCGCGGTCGCGCTCCATCTGTTCTATCAACGCCGAAACGTCGGAAAAGGTTTTCTGTGCGCGTACGAAGCGTAGCTCGCGCAGGGCAAGCTGCTCGCCGTAGATCGTGCGCGAAAAGTCGCGCAGCCAGACCTCGACGGTGCGGTTCTCGCCGCCGAATTGCGGGTTGCTGCCGATCGAGAGCAGCCCCATATAGTCGCGTCCGTCGTGCCGCGCGATCGTCGCGTAGACGCCGTCGCGCGGCAGCATCCCCTCGGCGACCCGGAGGTTCGCGGTCGGAAAGCCGAGGTCGTGCCCGCGCCCGGCCCCGCGCTCCACCACCCCACGAATCGAGAAACTCGCTCCAAGCAAAGCGTCGGCCGCTTCGCACTCCCCGCGTTGCACGAGGCCGCGAATCCGCGTCGAGGAGATACGCTCGCCGGCCGCATCGCAGACCGCATCGACGGCGACGGTGCGCACCCCGAATGGCTCGAGCCGTTCGCGCAGCAGTGCCGTATCGCCGCCGCGTCGCTGCCCGAAGCGAAACGTTGCACCGGTAACGACCGCCCGCACCCCAAGGCGCGCGAGCAACACGTCATCGATAAAACGCTCCGCACTCATACTCGCGACCGCATGGTCGAAGGGAACGAGAAAGCATTCTTCGATGCCGAGCGCGGCAAGCGTATTGATGCGTTCCTCACAACTCTGCAGCAACGGCGGCTCTTCCCCGGGACGCAGATAGGCGACCGGGTGATTCGAAAAGGTAATCGCGCCCGCGCGCCAGCCCGGCTTGCGTTCCAGCAGCGTGCGCCGAATCAGTTCGCGATGCCCGAGGTGAACGCCATCGAAGAAACCGATCGCAACGGCGAGCGGCCGCGTCGCGCTCCGTTCGAACGTGTGATAGATCTTCATACGAAAACCTTGCGCGGGGCGAGCAGAACCCCGTGCGCTTCGCCGACCCCGACGAGCGTCCGCGCCGCGTCGCGCACGAAGACGTGTTTGCCGCCGACGCCCTCCGCCATCGCGATCGTTCTCCCGGCGCGAAAATCCGCCGACGCACGCAGATCGAGCACGACGGTGGGAAACGGGACGATGCGATCCGGTGCGAGCAACGCCGCATCGGGCGACTCGGCGATCTCTTCGAGCGTCAGCGCCTCGGCGAGCAAGAACGGCCCCGATGCTTCGCGGACGAGCGCCCCCATGTGCGCCGGAACACCGACCGCCGCGCCGAGATCGGCGCAAAGCGTACGCACGTAGGTGCCCTCGCTGCACGTCACGCGCATGCGCACGGTATCGGGCGCCTCGAAGCCGAGGATCGAAAGATCGTAGATCGAGATCGTGCGCGCCTTGCGCTCGACCGTTATCCCGGCGCGCGCGAGATCGTACAACCGCTTCCCACCGTAATGCAGCGCCGAGAACATCGGCGGAATCTGATCGATGCGGCCGCAAAACGACGGCAATACTTCTTCGAGGCGCTGCAGAATATTCTCGGGCACGGGCGCGCTCTCGACGCTCTCGCCGAGTGCATCCTGCGTTGTCGTCGAGCGCCCGAGTACGAGCGTAAGGGCGTAACATTTCCGACGATCTTCGAGCAGCGGAATCAATCGCGTCGCCTTCCCGATAGCGATCGGAAGCACGCCGGCCGCCTGCGGATCGAGCGTTCCGAGATGTCCCGCAGCGAGATCGCGCTGTTCGGAATACGTGCTAAAAATGCGCCGCACGCGCGTGACGATCTGCGTCGATGTCGGCCCGGCGGGCTTACAGACGTTGACGAAACCCATCATCGATGAAGAGGGAAGCATCGCTCGTTTCGTTCGTTCGGCGAGCTAGGCAGGCGCGGTCGTTGCGAGGCCCTCGTGCAACAGCGCCGCTTCCACCGCTGCAAAGGCCTCGGGCAACGGCCCCGGATGCGTGAGCCCCGAGGCGCGATAATGGCCGCCGCCGCCTAACTGCGCGGCTGCTTGCTGGACATTCACCGAGCCGTCGGAGCGCAAACTCACGCGAATCTCGCCGTCGAAGGCTTTAAAGAGCGCAGCGGCGTGGACTCCTTCGACGCGCAGCAGCACGTTGACGAGGTCTTCACTATCCTCACCATCGGCCCCGGTGCGCGCGAGCATCGGCTCGTCGATATACGAATAACAGTAGCGCCCCTCGCTCGAGAACCGCATGACCGCGAGGACTTCGCCGAGCAACCGAATCGCCGCAATGCGCTTGTTGCCGAAAATCTCATCGGTGATGCGCTCCTTATCGGCACCCGCTCGCATGAGTTCGGCCGAGAGTTCGAGCGTCTGCGGGGTCGTATTGCTATGCATGAAGCCGCCGGTATCGGTCATAATCGTGGTGAGGATACAGGTAGCGATCCGCGCATCGATCGGGATTCCCAATGCGCGTAAAATCCGCACGACGACGGTTCCCGTCGATGTTTCCTCGGGGATCACCAAATTGTATGCACCGAAATGCGCGTTCCCGAGATGATGATCGATATCGAGCATATTCTCGCGCAGTAACGGCGGGAGAAATTCGCCCGCTCGTGCCGGGTCGCTCATATCGCAGAAAACAAAAAGGGTGTCGGGTGGTAGATCGGCGGGGAGCGCGCGAGCGACGAATTCGGAATCGGGGAGGAAACGAAGATTCCTCGGCACGGGATCTTGCTGGAAATAAGCGACGCGCTTACCGAGTTGTTTGAGAGCGATTCCGAGCGCGAGCCCCGCACCTAACGTATCGCCATCGGGTTTAACGTGGCTCACCATCACGAACGCCTCGCGACGGCGCAGTTCGTCTACGACCGAGGCGAGATCATCGGTCTTCGTCTGTGCTTGCATCCTGGCTCTCCTCAACGGGCGGGGCAGGCGCTCGCCGAAGCGCATCTTCGCGCATCGTCCGAGCGAGCTCGATCGCACGTTCTACCGAGCGATCCTCAACGAAAAGTAACTCGGGGGTATAGCGAAGATCGATACGGTGACCGAGTTCGCCGCGCAAAAAGCCCTTCGCGCTTTCAAGCGCATCGAGCGTTTGGCGCGCCGCATGGCGATCGCCGATCACGGAGACATACACCTTACAAAACCGGAGATCGTCGGTCACTTCCACCCGCGTAACGGTCGTAAAACCCAAGCGCGGATCCTTCAGCTCTTGCGCGATGAGCGTGCCGAGGATGCGCTGGATTTCGTGGTCGATCCGAGCGAGGCGTTGGGCCTTCACGCAGCAGCCTTACGAGGCCCCGACAAGTTCGGCTGCGACTTGTTCGGTCGTGAAGGATTCGATGATATCTCCGTCTTTGAGATCGCTAAAGCGCGCAACCTGGATGCCGCACTCGAAGCCCTCGGCGACTTCGCGAACGTCGTCTTTAACGCGCCGGAGGCTCTCGATCTCGCCGGTAAAGACCACCGTGCCGTCGCGCAGAACGCGAATCTTCGAGTTACGAAGAATCTTACCGTCGCGCACGTAGCAGCCGGCGATCGTTCCGACTTTGCTGACCTTGAAGATCTGGCGCACTTCGGCGTGGCCGAGCGTAACTTCACGCACGACCGGGGCGAGCATGCCGCGCATCGCCTTCTTGAGATCGTCTTCGATATCGTAGATAACCTGGTAAAAGCGGAGATCGACGCTTTCGTTATCGGCCAACCGCTTTGCCGTTTCGTCGGGGCGAACGTTGAACCCGATCAACACGGCGTTCGAGGCGCTCGCCAGGTTGACATCGTTCGGCGTAATCGCACCGACGCCGCCGTGAATGACGCGAATCTCGACATCGTCGTTCGAGAGCGACTCCATGCGCGCACGTAATGCCTCGACCGAACCTTGGCCATCGGCCTTGACGATGATGTTGAGGGTTTTCTTGCCCTCGGTCGGCATCGACATGAAGGTTTCGAGCGAGACTTTCTGCGTCGTCGTCGCCGCGATGCGAACGTCGCGCCGACGCGACTTGCGTTTATCGGCCGCCTCGCGTGCGACGCGTTCGTCGCTGACGACCACGAGCGTATCGCCGGCCGCCGGGATATCTTGCAGACCCATCACCTCGACCGGAATCGACGGACCCGCCTTTTTCACCTGACGCCCCTTGTCGTCGATAAGCGCGCGAACCTTACCGAAGGTACCGCCGACGACGACGATATCGCCGACGCGCAGCGTGCCGGTTTGCACGAGAACGGTTGCCACCGCACCGCGGCCGCGATCGAGCGAGGACTCGATGACGACACCGCCGGCACGGCGGTTCTTGTTCGCTTTGAGATCGCGAATATCGGCTTCGAGCAACACGGTCTCGAGAAGATGATCGATCCCCTCGCCCGTTCGCGCGGAGACCGGCACCATCTCGATCTTGCCGCCCCAATCGACGGGCTGTAGCCCAAGTTCGGAGAGCTGTTGTTTGACGCGATCTGGTTGGGCGTCACCCTTATCGATCTTATTGATCGCCACGACGATCGGAACGCCCGCCGCTTGCGCGTGGGCGATCGCTTCGCGCGTCTGCGGCATAACGCCGTCGTCGGCGGCGACGACGAGAATGGCGACGTCGGTGACGCGCGCGCCGCGCGCGCGCATCGCCGTGAACGCTTCATGGCCCGGCGTATCGATGAAGGTAATCTTGCGGTCGTTATGCTCGACGGTATACGCACCGATTTTTTGCGTGATGCCACCGGCCTCGCCCGCGGCGACGTCGGCGCGCCGAATTCTATCGAGCAGCGAGGTCTTTCCGTGATCGACATGCCCGAGCACCGTGACCACCGGCGGACGCGGCGTCATCATTTCGGGGCGATCTTCTTCTTGCTCGACCGTGACTTCTTCGCCGGCTTCTTTGACGACCGCGTTAAATCCGAACTTCTTCGCGACGGCGATGGCGACGTCGGCCGGAATATTCTGATTGATCGTGGCCATCGTTCCCATCTTGATGAGTTCGGTGATAACGTCTTTCGCCGGCACGATCATCGAGGTTGCGAGCTCCTGAACCGTCAGGAGGTCGGGAATCTCGATCGTTTCGAGTTTCTTGCCTGCGTCGATCGGCGAACTCTCGCTCTTCTTTTTCCGCGCGCGTTCCTTTTCGAGCAGTAAATCTTTTTCGCGATCTTTTTTCGCAGTCGCTTTCTCTTGATGGCTGCGCTTATCGCCGGGGCGACCGCCCGATGAGGGCGCCGGGGCGTCGGTCGGCCCTGGAACGGGAACGCCCGGAGCTCCGGCCGGGCGCGCTCCCGGCGCGAGCGGACGGAAGGGACCGTTCCCCATCGGGCGACGCGCGACGGGCGCACCGGGCCGACCGATCCCGCCGGGCTGCATGCCGGGCGGCTGCGCGCTCGGCGACGCCGACGCGGCGGTGGTCGGCGGCGGCGCAGGGCGTCGCGGCGGGACGATGGAGGCCTGCCCGTGCGGGACGGGGCGTAGGCGCGGAATCGGTTCGCCGACCGGCCGCGGAGTGGGGCGGAACGGGGCAGCCGGTGCCGCTGAGGGCGCCGACGGGCGAGCCGCAGGTGCGCTCGGCGCGGCAGGCGGCGTCTTCGGGGCAGGCGGTGCCTTCGGGGCAGGCGCCATCGGCGGGGCCGAAGGCGGCTCCGCTGCGGTGACGGGAGCCTCGGCAGCGGGCTGCGCGGCCGGCGGCGGCGTGACTTTGCGTGGGGTCGTGGTGCGCACCGACGTCGTCACCGGGCGAAGGCGCGGAGCCTCCGGCTCGGGGGCACGCGGCTTCGGCGCGGCGACGCGCGCGGGTTTCTCGGCGATCGGCTCGGGATGCGCGGGGGCACTCGGCGGCGGCGCGGCGGCCGGAGGCGCGCTCGGCGCGGCAGGCGCCGTCGGTTTGAGCAGCACGCTGCGAACCAGGTCGGCGACCTGGTCCGGGACGACCGTCAGTGCATTCTTCGCTTCGAAAAGGCCTCCGAGGCGCTCGTTGAAGAGCACGATGAGCTCTTTCGATGAGAGTCCCACCTCTTTTGCTAGTTCGAAAATCTTGACTTTCCGAGTTGCCAACGTCAGCCTTTCTCAATGCTCCCCAAACGGGAGCCCCCTATTAAACCATACTCTCGTGCACTCTGCCCAAGACCGGGGTAGCGTCGATTCCGCTCGGCGCGCTGGGCACACGCCTCCGAGCAGAGATAAGCCCCCCGCCCAGGGAGCCGTCGCCCCCCCGGGACGCTCCCTTTCCAGCCGGCTCCCTCCCGCACGAATCGGTAGAGGGCGCGCTGGTCGAAGCGCTTTCGACAGCCGACGCACTGCCGCTGCGGTTCCAACTCCGGCTACGCGCCGCCTCCAGCGAGCCGTTCCCTGCGGAACTCCTCGAGTTTGCGGATGAGATCCGCGTCGAGATCGAGCGATTCGGCGACCGCTTCGCCGTCGGGAAGCTCCTCTTCGGCGATCGCCTCCTCTTCGACGGCGAGTACGCCGCTTTCGCGCTGCGCGATGTAATTCGCGCGCGACTCGGCGGCTTCGCTCTCGGAGGTGATATCGAGTCGATATCCGCTCATCCGTGCGGCGAGGCGAACGTTCTGCCCGTCCCGTCCGATCGCCAGCGAGAGTTGGTAATCGGGTACGGTGACCAGTGCGACGCCATCTTCTTCGAATATTTCGACCGCGACGACCTTCGCCGGTGCGAGCGCGTTCATGATGAACGTCGTCGCGTCGTCATCCCACTTAATGATGTCGACTTTTTCGCCGCGTAGGTTGTCGGTGACGTTGGCGATGCGGCTCGATTTCGGCCCCAAGCACGCACCGATCGGATCGATCTCGGCGCGCGTGCTGCGCACCGCAACCTTCGAGCGGCTCCCGGCTTCGCGGGCGATCGCCATGATTTCAACGAGTCCGTCGGCGATCTCGGGAACCTCGGCCTCGAGAAGACGCTGCACCAAACCCTCGGCAGCGCGCGAAAGAATGACCTGTGGTCCCTTCGCCGATTTCTTGACATCGAGCACGTACGCGCGAACGAAATCGTTGATGCGATACATCTCACCGGGGACTTGCTCGGATTGCGGTAAAACCGCTTCGTCGCGGCCTTCCAGCAACACGTACATGTTCCGCTGTTCGTAGCGCTGCACCGTGCCGGTCACCAAATCGTTGAGCCGCCGCGCGTATTTGTGGAAGACGGTATCGCGCTCGGCCTCGCGGATCCGTTGCACGATCACTTGCTTGGCCGTCTGTGCCGCAATGCGCCCGAAATCTTTGGGCTGCACGACTTCATCGAAGAAGTCGCCGACCTGGTAGGGCGCGCCCGCGTCCTCGATGGAGATCTCGGTTTTGGGGTCGGCCACCTCGGCGACAACCGCGCGTCGATGGTAGACCGTGTAGGCGCCGGTCGTCCGGTCGACGCTCACGATGGCATTTGCCTCGGGCCCATAGTGCCGCTTGTATGCAGTCAACAACGCGGCTTCGAGCGCCTCCAACAGCATCTCGAACCCGATGTTGCGTTCTTTTGCGACGGCGCGCAGAACGTCGATGAGACTTTCGGGGGCTTCTTCTTGCGTTTTCGTATTGCGATTCGTGCGTTCAGCCATGGCGTTTGCGTTCTCTCTTATTGGCGGCGAGGTCGGCGCGGGGGTCGTATTCGAGGTTGGCGCTGCGGATCGCAGCGAGCGGTATCGGGAGCGGTCCCGAGGAGGTAAGGAGTTCGACGTTGCTCCCGACGACACCGCGCAGGGTGCCGCGGTGGGTCTTCGCCCCGCCGATCGCCAGCGTCGTGACGATGCGGGCGTTCTTGCCGGCGAAGCGCTGGTAGTCGCCCGGACGGAGCAGCGGCCGTTCGAGCCCGGCCGACTCCACTTCCAAGGAGTAGGGTTCGGGGCAGAGCTCGAGGGCCTCGTTCACGCGCGCGGCGACCCGTTCGCAGGAGCCGATATCGACCCCACCGACCCGGTCGATCGTGAGGGTGAGCGCGAGGCTGGAGCCTCGCCGGCCGATGCTATGCGTGACGACCTCGATGTCGGCAAAGGACGGATCGTGTTCGAGCTGCGTGACGATCACCTCGAAGGCTTGCTGAACTTCCGACAACGCCGATCCCTCCTTTCCCCATTCGATACCGCCGCCCCGGAAGCAACGAAGCGCGGGACATGCCCACGCTCCTTCCTGAAACGACTCCCCTATTCTACGCAAAAAAGCGACGGGCCGCAACCCTATGGCTGCCGCCCCTCGCTTGGATCATCTCCGCTCTGCGGTCGCGCTCGTGCCGGAAAGTCCGGCCGGCCTAGGCGCTACGCGAACGCCTTACAACGCTTGGCGCGACTCGCTGAGATGGTGACCCGGTGGATCTTGCGGTGACAAACCGCCCTCCTTCTGCGTTACGCGCACGACGTGCGTTGTGCTCGTACCGAACTGCGTCGGTACGCTTTGATGCTACTCCCATCGCCGGAGAGTTGCAAGGGGCTACGGCGTCGATGTCGCCGCCGGGGCAAAATCATCGCGTGAAATCCTAGAGCGCGGCGGCGATCGCCATTGCAGCGCGCTCGCTCTCCCCACTACCGTGGTGATAGAGTTCTTCGAATTTCAGATCTCCGAGCGCGATTCGCAGGCGCTGTTGCAGTTCGCCGAGCCGTGCCTGGACCTTCGGCTGGCGGGGAACGTCGAGCCGATCGATTGCGGCATCGGCGAAGCCCAAAAGCTCCGCGGCCGCTTCACGTTTTCCCAACCGGTCGGCGAGCCTTGCCACCAGGCCGAACGTATGCGAGCGCCCCCGCGGGCGATCGTATATCACCTCCATTTGCAGCGCTCTCAGCAACAAGACGCGCGCGCTCTCGAGGTTCCCGCGAACCATTTCGACCTCGGCGAGATTTCCCGTTAACCAATCGAGCAACGAGTTGCTGCCGATCCGCCGAAGCTCCACGAGTGCTTCGTGGTAGTAGAGGGCCGCTCGGTCGACGTCGCCGTTTTTATAGTGCCACGACCCGATGTTTCCGAGCGCTTGAGCGATTCCGTAACTTTTCCCAACCGAGCGGAAGAGCCGCAAGCTCTCGATGCGTTGAGCGAGCGCTTCCTCCCGCCTCCCGGTGAAGTTTGCAATTGCTCCGAGCGTATTTCGCGCGCTTCCCTCGCCTGCGGCGTCGCCGAATTCGCGGCAGATCGAGCGCGCCTCGTCGAGCAAACCTTCAGCCGCAGAAAAGCTCTCCGTGGTTTGTCGATCGACCATCCCTCGTGCAACCAATGTAAGGGCGTGCGCTCGCAAAAGCGTTCGCTCTTCACCCGCCGCGGCAAGGGCCTGCCGTGCGTAATGCAACGCGCGAGCATCTTGAAGATCGCCGAGCAGGCGCGCCGTCCAGAGATAGCTTTCGGCCACGAACGGCTCGGGGATCTCGCCCGCACAAAGCAATCGATCGAGATAGCGCACGTGCGCCGCCGCCGAACCGAACTCGTGCGCGAACGGTGCGAGATCCCGCGCGAGCTTTGCCCCGGTCGCCGGCGCTCGTCGTTCGTCAAGCATCCACCGTAGGGCCGCCAGAAAATTTTCGCGCTCCACCCCATATCGTGGAAGCCAGAGCGCCGTCGGCGTTCCCTGCCAACTCTCGTATGATTGGGCCGCGACGTCGGCAAAATATTCGGCGTGCCGACGCATCTCGCGTTCGTACTCACCGCTCTCGCGCAATCGATCCAACGCATACGAACGCGCCGCTTCCAAGAGACGGAAGCGACGGGCTGTCCCACCGACGGGAGCGACCTCAACGAGTGACTTATCCGTCAACTTCGTTACGGTATCGATCGCCGCTCCGCCCGTGCCGGAATCGCTCATCGCAACAACAGCCTCGATATTCCATCCGCCGCAAAATACTCCGAGGCGGCGGAATGCTCGCCGCTCCTCGTCGTCAAGGTTCTTATAACTCCAATCGTAGAGCGCCGATATCGTTTGGTGACGTGGCGGCAATGTGCGCGAAAGTCCGGTAACGGCATCGAACCGCTCGGCGAGACTGCGGAGCAGCTCTTCGGGCGACATGACCCGCATCCGTGAGGCGGCAAGTTCGATTGCTAGAGGTATCCCATCCAACCGGCAGCATATTTGCTCCAACGTCTCGCGATGTTCGTCCACGGAAAACAAGTCGGAGACGCGCCGCGCCCGCCGGGCGAAGAGTTCTAAAGCGTTCTCGGTCGAGAGCGACGCAACGGAGAAGCGAAATTCATCGGGTATGTCGAGCGCCTCGCGCGAGGTTGCGAGCACCGAAAGGTTCGGAGCGACGCCGAGCATCTGGTCGACGAATGCGGCGACCCCGTGCACGATGTGTTCGCAGTTATCCAGGACGATCATCGCGCGCCGATCGCGCAACAGCTCGCCCAAGGCGGCAACGGCCTCACCCACCGTCGAGCGCACGATACCGAAACGTTGGGCGATAGGAAACGGCAGGCTTTCGGGATCCTCGATTTCGGTCAGTTCGAA
>JAJYHP010000028.1 GCA_021784715.1 bacterium | reverse complement strand
CAACGACGAAAGTTTCCGAGCATACTGCAAGGAGAGCGTCGACGCGTTCTCTCGCTCGGGCCCGGCAAGAGCGTCGATGTGGGCCGAGTTTTCCCGGCGCATCTCGTATATCACCGCCGATTTCGACGACGACGCGCACTTTCACGATCTTCGTGCGCTCCTCGAACGAAGCGACAAAGAGCTGGGCACCGCCGGGAATCGCCTCTTCTATCTCTCTACCCCACCATCGGTCTTCCCGACGATCGTCGAACGCCTCGCGACGGTGAAGCTCGACCCAAAATCCAACACCGCGGGGTGGACGCGTATCATCGTCGAGAAACCATTTGGGACCGATCTCGCGACGGCGCGTGCGTTACAGCGCGAGATCAACAGCGTCTTCGAAGAGCGCCATATCTACCGCATCGACCATTATCTCGGCAAAGAGACGGTCCAAGATATCATGGCGCTTCGGTTCGCAAATACCATTTTTGAGCCGATTTGGAACCGACAATACGTCCGTTCCGTACAGATCACCGCGTCCGAGACCCTCGGAGTCGAGCAGCGCGGCGGCTATTACGAAAGCTCGGGCGCGCTCCGCGATATGTTGCAGAACCACGTCATGAATCTCCTTGCCTTGGTGGCGATGGAGCCGCCGGCAACATCGAGCGCCGATGCGATCCGCAACGAAAAGTTCAAGGTACTCTCGGCGATGCGTCCGCTCGATCCGGATCGCCTCGACCGTTCCGCCGCGCGCGGACAATATGGTCCCGGAACGATCGAAGGGCAGAGCGTGCCCGGGTATCGCGATGAAGCCGACGTCAACCCCGCATCGAACACCGAGACCTTCGCCGCGCTGAAATTGCATATCGATAATTGGCGTTGGTCGGGCGTTCCGTTCTATCTCCGAAGCGGCAAACGGCTCGCCCGGAAATCGACCGAGATCGCCGTCACCTTCGCCCCGATTCCGCATCGGCTCTTCGGTGAGGCGAGCGACGCTATCGAAGCCAACGTGCTCGTAATGAAAATTCAGCCCGACGAAGGACTCTCGCTGCGTTTTAACGCGAAGGTTCCCGGCCCGAAGAACCACATTCGCGCCGTAACGATGGATTTCAATTACGGCACCGGCTTCGGCGTCGCTTCCGCGCCCGCTTACGAGCGTTTGATCGCCGACGCGGTGCGCGGCGATCAAACGCTCTTTACTCGTTGGGATGCCGTCGAACTCGCGTGGGAGATCGTTACCCCGGTTCTCGATCGTTGGAGCGCTACGAAGGACCGGAGTTTCCCGAACTATCCGGCCGGTTCGGAAGGTCCGGAGCAAGCCGATATCCTCACCGAAGATGACGGAAATACGTGGCGTAGGATATAGCGATGGATGGGGCGGGCGCGATCGTCAACGTTTCGGAGATCAAGCGGTCGCTCGATGAAGCGCGTTGCGGCGGCGGACTCGCGCGAACGACGATGATGAATCTTATCGTCTACACCAATGAACCAGATCGTGAGGAGTGGGTCGTCGAGCGCGTCGAGGGAGTTGCGAGAAAATATCCGACGCGAATTATCCTGCTCGACGGGACCTCGCTCGGCGATCCGATGACGGCGTCGGTTCAACCGCAGATCGGCGGCGGCGCGCAATCGGAGATCGTGCGTTTCGGAATCGAAGACTGTGCCCCACAGACCGTCCGCTCGTTGCTCGATGCGTTGACGATCCCGGACGTCCCCGAAGTGCTCTGGTGGAACGGATCGACGATCGGGGTCGAGCAACTCTTCGAGGAGCTCGCACGCTTTGCCACACCGGCAATTATCGACTCATCGGGCAGTTCGAACGATCTCGACAACCTTCGTGAGTTGATCGATCTCGCCGAGGCTCTCGGCTCGCGCCCACCCATCGACTTAGCCTATCTTCGCATTCGACCGGTCCAAGAGGTCTTGGCCGGATTCTTCGACGACCCGGCACACCGAGCAAAACTCGCTTCGGTCGATCGCCTGGAGATCGATGCCGGCTCCCTCGCAGAGGCGATCTATCTGCGCGCTTGGCTCGGCCGCGTGCTCGATCGTTCCTTCGGAGGCAGCGCATCTGCGCTCGCTCGCAAAGGACAAGTGCGTCGCGTTGCGCGCTGCCTGCTTGCAGGCTCCGCGTGCGCCTATGAGTTTCTCTTCGACGAGCCCGCGCATTGCGCTCACGCCACTGCATCGATCGGTCGGCAGACCTACTCGACATCGCTTCCTTTCGTGCCGCTCGATACGATGTCGTTAGTCGAAAAGGCGCTCCTAACCGGACGTATCGCGCCGCATTATCGCGAAATACTCGCGATCGTGGCGAGACAGATCTCGGTCGGCGCGCCATGAGCAACGTGCATAGAGAGGTGCTTCCGACCCCCGAGGCGCTCGCCGAGCGGCTCGCGGATTTCGTTGTCGCCGGCCTCGCGGAAGCTCAGAGCCGCCACGGCGAGGCATCCCTCGTTCTCGCGGGCGGGACGACGCCGCGCGCTGCCTATATGCTGCTGGCAAAGGCACCGCGCCGGAACGCCATTGATTGGACGCGCGTGACGCTGCTTTTCGGAGACGAGCGCTGCGTCCCCCCGACCGACGCGGAGAGCAATTATCGCATGGCGCGCGAAGCGCTGCTCGCGCACGTTCCGCTCCCTGCTTCGGCGGTTCTTCGCATGCGCGGCGAGGCGCCGCCGCTTGTTGCGGCAGCGGAATACGCAGCGCGCATTCGCGAACGCTTTGGAGGGTCGCCGCGCTTCGATCTCCTCCTGCTCGGCATGGGCCCCGATGGGCACACCGCCTCGCTCTTTCCCGGCAGCGACCCCTTTATCGATGATGATGCGCTCGTACGCGCGGTGTATGCGGAAAGCAAACAGCAATGGCGGCTCACGATGACGCCTTCGGCCATCAACGGCGCTCGCTCCATCGCCATCGCGCTTGCAGGTAATGAAAAGGCCGCCGCCTACAGCGCCGTTGCGCGCGGCGAGGGCGGAGCATCGCTCTACCCGATTGAGGCGATCGCGCCGACCGACGGTCAGGTAACCTGGTTGGTCGAACGCAGCGTCGTGGGCTGATCGAGCTCCACCGGGCGACGCCGGTTCCACTGCTCTAATTCACGGCCGTAGAGGACGGCGACGCGCTCGGAGATGCTTCGTTGTATCGCCGAACTCATCCGTTTGCGGACCGGCGTCGCCCCGATCATGGCGCTATTCCCGTACCGAGAGCGGCGAGCTTTACGTGATTCTTTGCAAGAATCGTTCCGCTCGCCCGTTCGATCTCGACGACTGCGACGTTGAGATCGGTCTGCGCCTGCAATTCGGCGCCGCGCGCCTGTTCGAGTTGCACTTGCCGTTGCAGTACCAGAAAGGTCGTCGAAGCACCATTTTTATACTTGCGGACCTCGGAATCGTATACGGCCTTCGCGGCGATACGCGCGGCGCGGGTCGCCGCCAATCGTGCGAGCGCCGAGCGATATGCCTGCAACGCGTTGCGGTTTTCAATAACGATTCGATCGACGAGGCTCTTCGATTGTAACGCTGCAATGCGTGCCTTGGCACGAGCCGTCGCGAGGGCCGCATGCGAACTCCGGTGCCCGAACGTCGTCGTATAGGTGATCTGCGCGTTATAAACCGGGAAGCGACCGCCCCAGAGGTTGTGATATGATTGCGCCATCGATCCCGCCAAATACCCGGGAACCGGGGTTACCGGCCCCGAGCCAAGAGGATTCACGTTGGTGGGGATACCGGCGAAACCGTTGCTTTGATATCCCAGCGTTAAGTCGATCTTCGGCAAGCCGCCGTTCTTCGCACTTGCTAAAGCGATCGCTGCTTCTTCTTGCGTCGCAGCACTCTGCGCGATCTCCGGACGATCCCGTAAGGCGCGTTCGACGAGGACGTTGAGGTTCGCAACTTTCGGCAGCGCCCGCGCCGGCGAGGTCGGAACGAGATTGGCGAGCCAAATCGGGTCGCTACTCTCGCTGAGAATCTGCGATTTGAGCGAATTTTGCAGTCCGGCGACCTGTTGCAGAGCGCTATCGAGCGTCGCGCGAAAACTCTCCACTTGCGACTGCGCTTCGGTTCGCTCGATCGGCGCGGCCGCGCCTTGCAGAACGAGTCGATTGACGCTGCCCTCCTGAAGCATCGCCTCGTGCAGGGCGCTCTGAGCGATCGCTACGGCCCGCCATGCGGCAACGAGCTGCCAATAGGTCGATTCTACTGCGGCAATCGTCGCGGCCGTCTGTGCGCGCGCCTGCGCGCGCGCGGCACGCGAGCCGACGACGGCGAGTTGCAGTTGCTCGCGAGCCGGGTTCATTCCCGCACCGCGAAGGAGCGGTTGGTCGAGTCCGACGTTCAGCGATGTCACATAGCTCGGATTGAAGGCGTTGATAAAGGTATTATCGATCGTCTTGCTCTGCGATAGGCCGACGCTCACGCTCTGGCCGCCGGGCAATAACGCACTGAGCGTTCCCGCTACCTTCTGCCGGTTTTGAACGATCGGGCTAAAGTTCGGACCGGCAAAAAACGCATTCGTCGGAGCTTCGGCGACGTGAGCGACCGACGGTGCGATCTGAAAGCGGAGATCGAAATTGCCCTTGGCGGCGACGACCGCATAGCGAGCGATCTTCACGTTCTCTCCGGCGATAGCCAGATCGGGATTCTTCCGAAGGGCCATCGCGATCGCATCGTGGAGGCGAATTCCGACGAAGGGTTGCGCGGTTATTCCGACGATCTCCGATGCCGCCGACGGCAAAACCGGCGCGCGATAGCCACGCGCGACGACCGGAATCGCCGGCGATCCGGTCGGTGCACCGAGCGCGAGAGCCGGGCCAAGCGCGATCGTGAGAGCGATTCCTGCGAAGGCCGCACGATGCAGAGATTGATGTTTCACGATGACTCCTATTCCACTGCGACCGCGGCGGTCCGCGGCTTTCTAAGTAAAAGGACGAGCGGTGCGAGGCCGATCGTCATGATCGCCACCCACCGCGAGGTATCCGCATATGAAAGTACCTGCGCCTGCGCGCCGACCATAGTTTCGAGTTTTAACAACGCCGTCGTCGAGCGTTCCCCGCCTTCGCGCTGCAAATAGAGCGCGGTTGCCGGGCGCCCCAACGTCTCCACACCGGCGAGTGCCGCTTGATGGTAGGTCACGCCGCGCACCAGAATCGTCACCAAGATCGCCGTAGCGACGCTGCCGCCGACCTGCCGCGAGAGATTGAAGAACGCCGAGGTTGCCGCAACGTCTTTATCTGCTACGCCGCCGATGACCGCGATCGAGAGCGGCACGAATATCTGTGACAGCCCGATGCCGCTGATCACCAGCGAGAAAACCAAGGTTCCGAACTGCGACTCCGGGGTGGTGACTCCGGCGAGCAACCAATTCGATATGCCCAGCAGCACGAAACCGATTCCCGTCGATATGCGTACGTCGATAATCCCTCGCCCGGCAAGGGCAGCAGTCAGCGGTGTGAAGAGCATGACCGCAAGCGCTCGGACCAAAATCGTTAACCCGGAGAGCGTCGCGGTGAAGCCGAGCGAGTTTTGTAGATATTGCGGGAGCACGAGAATCGATCCGTACAAGCTAATGCCGAGCACCGCCCCTAATACGCTGCCGACGGCAACCTGGCGAATCTTGAGAACGTGAAGATCGACCACCGGTCGGCGCGAACGTAACGTCCAAAGCACGAAAGCAATGATGCCGAGAATTGCGAGCCCGGAGAAGGTTCGTATAGCCGCGTTACTCAGCCAATCGTACTGCTGCCCCTGATCGAGCACGTACTGCATCGAGCCCAGCCCTATCGCCAGGAGCGCCAACCCGATCCAATCGAGCGCCATCGCACGCGGTTTTGCGGGATTGCGCATGTAGAGAAGCGTTAACGTCGCGGCGATGATGCCGACCGGTAGGTTGATAAAGAACGCCCAGCGCCAGGTAAAATTATCGGTAATGAATCCTCCGAGTACCGGGCCAAGCGCTGGTCCCACGATCACACCCATTGCAAAGACGCCCTGCGCGCGTCCCTGGCGGCGCACGCCGAAGATATCGCGAAGGATCGCCTGCGAGGTCGAGATCAGACCACCGCCGCCGAGACCTTGCACGATCCGCCAAAAGACCAGCGCACTAAACGAGGGGGCGAGCCCGCACATCAGCGATGCGATCGTAAAAATAACGATCGAGGCGGTAAAATACTGACGTCTTCCAAAGCGTCCCTGTAGCCACGGTGTAATCGGAATGACGATGACGTTGGCGATGATATAGCCGGTAACGATCCAGGCGCCCTGATCGACGGCGACCCCGAAATTACCCTGAATATTCGGCAGAGCGACGTTGACGATCGTCGTGTCGACGATCTCCAAGAGCGTTGCGGTGATGACGGCTACCGTGATCACCGCAAGCCGCCAGCCGTGCTCGACCAGCGGCGATTCGCTACTCTGCCGCGACGCCGACATTAGCGAACCTTTACGTCCGCTTCAACGCTCATACCGGGACGCAGGGGCATCTTCGGATTGAAATCGTCGATCGAGATGCGCACGGGTATCCGCTGCGTCACCTTGACGAAGTTGCCGGTTGCATTTTGCGAGGGGATCAGCGCGTAGGTGTTCTGCGATGCCGGGTTGATCGAAATCACATGCCCGTGGAATGTGTGCCCGGGATAGGCATCGACGAAAATATCCGCTTCTTGGCCAACATGAATTGCGCCGACCGCCGTCTCTTTATAGTTGGCCGTCACGAAGATATCTTTCGACGGAATCACCGTCATGAGGTTCATCCCCGCGCTCACCGTTTGACCGATCTGGGCACTCTTCTCACCGACGTACCCATCGATCGGCGAATATATCCGCGTATACTGCAGATTGAGTTTCGCAAGATCGAGTGCGGCTTTTGCCGCGACGACTTGGCTCGAATCGCTCGACTGTGCGAGTTTCCCTTGGGCGGTCGTTACGCCGCCTTGCGCCCCGGCGATGCCGGCCTTCGCCGCAACGACGCGATCGCGGGCCGCCCGCACGCCGTCGCGTGCCGCCCCGACATCGGCCTGGGCGCTCGCCAGGGCAGCCGCGGCGGCTCCCTCTTCGGCGAGCGCCGAATCGAGCTCTTGACGCGCGACGTCGCCGGTGCGAACCAGCGAACGCGCGCGGGCGAGATCGGCAGAGGCCTTCGCATAGTTCGCGCGCGCGGCCGGTACCTCGGCAATTGCGGCAGCGAGCTGCGCCTGTGCTTGCGCCAGCGCCGCCTCGGCCTGAGGGACCGAAGCAACTGCGCTTGCGACGCCCGCCTGCGCCTGCGCGACGCTGCCCTGACTCTGCTGCACCAACGTGGTCTCGGTGGAGAGCGCTTGGTCGTACGCCGCCTGCGCTTGCGCTAAGCGGTGTCGCTCGTCGCGATTATCGAGTATGACCAGGAGCTGTCCTTTGCGGACGTACTGGTTGGTTTGGACCGGGATCGAGTCGATTTTTTCACCGATTTTACTGGTGATCGCAACGACGTCTGAATCGATCATCGCGTCCTCGGTGCCCGCGTGAACGCGTGCGTAGGCATACCAGCGCCCACCGTAAATCAGCAACACGATTGCGAGAATCGTCCCGAGGACGCCGAAAATGACGCGTTTCCGCGGCTGATTCGGCGAGGTATCCTCACCGGAAGCCGTGCCGTCAACCGCCGATTCCTGCGGGCTCTCCTGCAGATTCGTTGCCATTACTTATTCCTTGCTCCATTGAGAAAGATATGAATGTACGTCCCTAACCCGTACTCTTGGTCTGCATAAAAACGCACGTCGGGATATTTTTGTCGTCCCATCACGTGCGCGAAGATCATCGATCCGAAAACAGCGGCAAGATCCTCAGGGTTGCCGACAAGCTCTCCTCGTTCGACGCGCGAGGCCATGAATGCGACCAACGCCTCGCGGACCGCATTTTGCGGGCGCCAGGTCGCCGAGCCGTAGACGTTCGCTTCATAATCGTCCTCGACCATCGACCAGCGGACCATATCGCGCATGCTCCAGAGGCGCTCCATGAGGAAGCGTCCCATCGTCATGAGGTCGGTCTCAACCGGCCCTCGCAACGAAATGGTAAACTCGTCGATCGAGGTACTCGGGCAGCAATACTCGACGAGCTCGTAGAGTAATTTTTCCTTCGTACCGAAATGCCGGAAGAGCGTCGTTTCATTGACGCCCGCTACCTCCGCGATCTCGCGCGTCGTGGCGGCGCGCTTACCTTTTCGAGCGACTACCTCGCGGGCGGCATGAAGGATCCGCTCTCGCGTCGCGTCGGTTCCGGCTGCGCGCCGCTCTTCCGCTCGGGCCGCAACGTGCGTGCTCACTTCGCCCCCGTAAAGACCGAGTCGGAAATCGGCACGTTCATTTGATATTTCCCATAGGTCGCGTGGGAACTCGCGCGAACGCGAAAATTAATTTCGGCGCTTTGTTCGGCGAGCACGTCGTAACCGTTCTCGCGGCGATACCATTGACGCATCGAGATCGTGCCGCCGTTGCGATAGTGCCACGTCATCTCGACCAACTCCCACGTTGCCGGGTCGACGATTGCATGAGCGTAGGCAAGAATATCGCTGTATTGCCGCGGCGCCACCGTTAGAATGTATACAGGGCGCCCGCTCCAGACGCGCGTACCGGCGTACGAGACGACATTATCTTTCGACCAGGCGCCGGGGTCGCCCACGTTATTAAAGATCTTCGAGAAGCCTGCGGCATAGGCCGGAACTCGATCGAAGACGACCACGAATTTACTCGGGCGCTTGTAATAGGTAGTGCCGTCGAGCGTCGGCGAGAGAAACGGGAACGAAAGCATGTGCGTCGTGACGTGAACGCGCGCGCGATAACTCGTCAGCCCGGGATTCCGGTCGAGCATCTTGTCGACGATCGCCGCGGCGGTCATTGGGCGCAACGGTCGCGTCGGCGCGGAGAGCGCGAGCAACCCCGGAACCAAAGCGAGGACGAGTGCAACCCGGGCGATCACGCCGCACTTCCCCCCTCGACCTCAAGGATGCGGTCGAGGCCCGTGAGCGCGAGTTGACGCCGCACATCTTCGTGCGAGGTGCGAACGGAGAATTCTACGCCGTGGTCGCGGCTTCGGCGCAGGAGCGTAACGAGGCTGCGCATCCGGCCGACGTCGAGGCTGGCGAGGTCGGCGAGATCGACGACCACGCGCTCGGTATGGCGATCGACGATCGCGTCGAGATGCGCTTCATCCCGGCCGATATCGAGGAGATCGCTGGAGAATATCTGGATCTTGGTTTCTTTTGTTTTCATATACTTTTATGCAAGCAAGTACTTGCAGGAAGCAGAGTACCGTATTCGGGCTCTGCGTGCAAGTGCTTACACGCAATTTTAACCCGGTCCGGCGGCCAGGGTTGCACCTGTCGATCTTGGAAGCGCCCGAAGCGATGGAAAGTCCCCTTCTTCGTGAGTGCGCGCGGCGCGCCGGGCTCCTCCGCCCGGCGATCCTCTGGGAGCCGATCGCTTCCCGGGGGGAGCCCCGCGAGCTCGATGCCGACCGCGCGATCTACCCCGCGAGCACGATCAAGACCCCGCTCGCTGCTGCGGCGCTCCTGCTCGTGGCGCGAGGCGAGCGACGGCTCGACGAGCGACGCCCGGTGCGCCGGGAGAACCTCACGCTCAACGATGCGCCTTCGCCGATCGAGCCCGGCTACGAGGCGAGCCTGGAGGAGCTCTGCCGCTATGCTATCGATCGGTCGGACAACGTCGCGACCAACGAACTCTTCGACCGCCTGGGGCGCGAGGAGGCGAGCGCGATCGTTCGCGCCGAGCTCGGACTCTCCGCGACGGCGTTCCACCGGAAGCTCTCCGGGAGCGACCCGCTCATCGCCGACCCGCAGTGGGATGGGAAGCATCGCAATGCTCACCCCGTGCGCGATGCCGCGCGACTCTTTCGCCTCATTGCGGAGCGCGCGTTCCCCGGGGCGGAGCTGCTCGAGGGTTGGCTCGGCGATCAGCGCTGGAACGATAAGTTAAGCCTCGGGCTCGCTCCGGACGACCGATTTGCCCATAAGACCGGCGACACCAGCGAGGTCACCCATGACGGCGGAATCCTCACAACCGTCGACGGGCGACGCGCGGCGCTCGTCGTTTATACCGAGATGCCTTCGACGCCGGAGAACAACGCGCGCTTCGGCGTCTTCATGCGGTTGCTACGGCACGAGGCGTTCGGCGATCTCCCGTAACCGTTCGCGTGCCGCGCTAGCGGCCGGGCTCGGATCGCGCCCCGCGACGCGCTTTCCGGCTACGAAGGTCCCCTGAACCCACGCATCCTCGCCCCGATAGACCAGCGCGTTGACCGCGGGCGCCCAGGGGTCGATCGCGCGCGCGTCGAGCACGACGAAATCCGCGAAGGCCCCCGCTACGAAGCGCCCCGCATCGACGCGCAACGCGCGCGCGCCGCTCGCCGTCGCCAAATCGAACGCCGCGCGTGCCCCGAACGCCGCGCCGTCGGTACGCGCGATCTTCTGCAACAACGACGCGGCGCGCATCTCGTCGATCGCCGAAGGTTTGACGTCGGCATCGGTTCCTAAGCCGATGGGGACGCCGAGCGCGCGCAGGCCCGATATGTCGCAGATCCCATCACCGAGATATTGATTGGTCATCGGATTGTGAATGACGCGCGCGCCGCGCTCGGCGAGAAGTTCTTTCTCTTCGTCGTCGATATAGATCGCATGAATGGCGACGCATCGTTCGTTGAGCGCCCCAAGTCGATCGAGCAAGCGTACCGGCGTCGCCCCGTGCTCGGCGAGGGTCGCCGCCCCTTCGTACGCCGCTTCGGCAACGTGCACGTGCAACATACAATCGTGCTCGGCGGCAAAATTCGCTGCCGCCTCGATCATCGCCGGCGAAGCGGCATGCAACGAATGCGGAGCAACGCAAAAGTGAATCTCCGGATACGCCGCTAAAAGTTCGAGGCTGCGCGTTCGGGCTTCTTCGATGGTCTCGCGATAGGCATCGGGAGCATAGGCCGCATCCATCCAGGTGCGAGCGAAGACCAAACGTATCCCCGTATCGCGCGCGGCGCGGATCGCGGATTCGGCGTGCGCATTTCCCATGCCGTTAAGATAGAAAAACTCCGCCACGGTGGTAATTCCGGCGGCGAGCATCTCGCTAAATGCAAAAACGAAGACCCAATAAATATCGTCGGCGCTCAGTTGCGGGACGACGCGATAGAGCGCATCGCTGCGCCATTTCTCGAAACTCCAGTCGTCGGCCCAACCGCGTAGCAACACCTGATAGGCGTGACTGTGTCCGTTGATAAAGCCGGGGACGAGCAAGCGATCTTCGGGAAAACGCCGCGTCTTCGTTCCACGTCGCGCGGCCTCGACGGCGAGCGTTTTCGCGTCGCCGATCTCGGTAAAACGACCGTTCTCGACGAGAAACGCGATCTCGCGCCGCTCCTCGCCGGCAACGAGCGCGCGCGCCGCGATAAAGAGCTCGCTCATTTTAGCACCCGTCCGGCGCGAACCACCACCGCAGCGATGTTACCGCCGTGCAACCAACCGAATTCGTCGGGTTCGTCGATCCCTAGCGCGACGAAGTCCGCATCGCCGCCGACGCGCAGGATTCCGCGCTCGATATGCAGGCTGCGGGCGGCTTGGCGCGTTATCGCGTCGAGCGATTCCGCGGCGCTCAGACCGAAGATCTTCCGCCCGAGATAGGCTACGTGCGCGAGATTGAGGCAGGGCGAGGTTCCGGGATTGAAATCGCTGGCGAAGGCAACGCGCCCGCCGCCCTCGAGGACGGCACGAACCGGGGCATGCCGCGCTAGCCCGAGATAATCGATCGTCGCCGGGCATGCGACCAAAACGCTCTCGCTCGAGCTCAGCCGTTGCGCGTCGCCATCGGTAATATAGTTTCCGTGATCGATCGCATCGACGCCGAGTGCGAGCGCCATCGTCGCAGCTCCACCGTGCGCCATCTCGTCGCAATGCACGCGCAACCGCAGGCCGGCACGACGGGCGGCTTCGAGGTAGCGTTGCGTTTGCGCCGCCGAAAAGAAACCCGGCTCGCAAAATGCGTCGGCATAACGCGCGCCATGCACGCGCGCGAACGGCAGGCATTGGTCGATCAAGTAATCGACGAAGACTTCGGCATCGGGAAATTCCGGCGGAAGCGCGTGAGCGCCGAGAAAGGTCGGCACGATGCGCGGTAACGTCTCGTCGGACTGCGCGCGATCCAGTAGATCGAGCAGTTCGAGTTCGCCGGGACGGTGGAGCGCGTACCCGGTCTTTACTTCTGCGGTCGTCGTTCCATGTGCGAGCATCGCGCGCAGACGCGGAGCGACATCGCCGTTCCAGAACGGCTCCGGAGTGAGTAGCGCTTCACGCGTTCGCTCGACGGTATAGAGCATGCCGAGCGGAGCGGGTTCATGTTGTAGTCGTGCCCGAAAATCGGGCTCTCTATTTCCCGAGAACAGCGGATGGGTATGCGCGTCGACAAAACCGGGAACGAGCACCGCATCGGGGAGATCGAGGAGCTCGCAGTCCTCGGCGGCGGCAACGCGTTCCACCGACGCGCGTTCGCCGAGCGCGGCGATGCGTCCGTCGCGAACGAAGATCGCCCCCCGTTCGACGATGCCGAGATCCTCGAACGTAATCCCCTGTTGCGGTAGATCGGTATCGCACGTTATCAGCGCACGCGCACGCACGAGGAGCGGTGCTAAAGCCGCCAATCGATACCCTTCTCATCGGCGGTTTCGATCGCGAGTTCGTACCCCGCATCGGCGTGCCGCACGACGCCCATGCCGCAATCGGTCGTCAGGACGGCGCCTAAGCGCTCCTCCGCGTCGCGCGAGCCGTCGGCGACGACGACCATACCGGCGTGGAGGCTGTATCCAATGCCGACACCGCCGCCGTGATGGAAACTCACCCAGTGAGCGCCCGCTGCGGTGTTAAGGAGAGCGTTGAGAATCGGCCAATCGGCGATCGCATCGCTGCCGTCGCGCATGCCCTCGGTCTCGCGATACGGCGAGGCGACGCTGCCCGTGTCGAGATGGTCGCGCCCGATGACGATCGGTGCGGAGAGTTCACCGCGGCGGACGAGATCGTTAAACGCAAGCCCGGCCTTCGCCCGGTCGCCATAACCGAGCCAACAGATACGCGCGGGTAATCCTTGAAACGCAATCCGCTCGCGCGCCATCGTTA
>JAJYHP010000157.1 GCA_021784715.1 bacterium | reverse complement strand
CGGAATTATTGGTGACGGTCAGCATCACCAGCGGCACGCGTTTCGCGCCGACCTCGGCGATGAGCGCGCGCAGCGCCTCGACATCCATATTGCCTTTGAACGGATGCTGCGTCGCCGGGGAGCGTCCCTCGGGAATCGGCAGATCGACGGCGCGCGCGCCGACGCTTTCGACGTGCGCGCGCGTGGTATCGAAGTGCGTGTTGTTCGGAACGACGTCACCGGGTTTGCAGAGCGTCGTGAAGAGAATGCGCTCCGCCGCGCGTCCTTGATGCGTCGGCAATACGTGTTGGAAGCCGAAAATCTCGCGCACCGTTTCGGCGAAGCGATAAAAGGAACGCGCCCCGGCGTACGATTCGTCGCCGCGCATGATGGAGGCCCACTGGTCGGCGCTCATCGCTCCGGTGCCGCTATCGGTGAGGAGATCGATCAACACGTCCTCGGCGCGGAGCAAAAAGGGATTGAAGGCAGCCTCCCGGAGGTAGCCCTCGCGCTCCTCGCGCGTGGTCATGCGGATCGGTTCGACCGATTTAATACGAAATGGTTCGATAATCGACCGGGGCATCGTGGCTCCTTCTGCGAAGAGAGATGGCGAAATGGCAGCGAGAATCGTGTACGGTTTTTCCGGCCTCCGCGCGCTCGAAGGGAGCGAACTCCTCTCGGCACCGTGGCTGCGCATCGACCAACGACGGATCGACGCGTTCGCGGCCTGCACCGACGATCGCCAATGGATTCACGTCGATCCGCTCCGCGCGGCGAAGAGCGCGTACGGCGGCACGATCGCGCACGGTTATCTCCTGCTCTCGCTCGTTCCGGCGCTCTGGCACCGTGCGTGCGAGATTCGCGAGATCGGATCGGTGTTGAATTACGGGCTCGACCGCGTGCGTTTTCTCGCACCGCTCCGTTCGGGTTCGCGCGTGCGTGGGCGCTTTTCGATTGCGAGCGTCCGCGCGTCGGCATCGGGGCTGCGCGTCGCCCTGCACGTTGCGATCGAGGCGTTCGGCAGCGAGGAGCCGGTCTGCGTCGCCGACGCCATTTTTCTCTATCGCGCGCCGGCGCCTATACCCGAACAAGCAGCGCGTCCCAACGGCGGAGGTCGGCGATCGGCCGGTGCTGCTCGTCGGGCTCGGCGATCTTCCAGCGCTCGATAACCTCGCGTTCGACCTCGGCAAATCGCTCCGCAAGATCGTTGCCGGAGAGATCGTCGAGCGCCTGCTCGATCGAAACGAAGACGGCTTCGTTCTCGCGCGCGATGTGCTCGCGCAGATAGGCGACGAAGGTGCGTAACTCGGCGAGCCCCGATTGCCCTCGCTCGCGCGCCCGAACGACGGCGCGCACGAGTCCGCGCCCCTCCTCGTGCTGTTCGTTCAACAGGAGTGCGAAGCCGTTCAACCACGGATGCGCCTCGGTCGCGCGGAAGAGCGCGCGCTCCTCTTTCCCATGATGGTTGGCGTCGATGAAAATGTGGACGAACGCCAGCAGCTCGTCGAGGTACTCGGGTGGAAGAACCTCCGACGCCGCGCTCCGCTGCTCGAAACGATCGAAGACTTCGAGAATGCGGCGGTGCTCGTCGCGAAGGATATCGAGCGCTCCGTTCACGCAGCGCTCTTCTCGATCCGTCGCTTCGAGAGTAGGGCCGCGCCGAGCGCGCCCGCCATCTCGGGCTGCGGCGCGCAGTTGATACGGACCTCCAACGCCTCTTGTAGCGCGCGGATCATTCCCGCTTGGTAGCCCATGCCGCCGACGAGCGTCACTTCCTCTTCGATGCCGATACGTTTGACGAGCAGTACCGCGCGCTCTGCCAGCGACTGGTGAACGCCGCGCAGGATGTTCTCGCGCGTCTCGCCACGACTGACGTGGTTGATAATCTCCGATTCCGCCAACACCGCGCAGACGCTCGAGATCGCGACCGGGTTCTCGCCATTCATCGAAAGGTCGCCGACCTCCGCGAGTTCGGTCTCCAGATACTTGGCGGCGCGCTCGACGAAACCGCCGGCCCCGGCGGCGCATTTCTCGTTCGATTTGAATTCGCGCACGCGCCCGCCCGGCGCGATCTTGACCGCACGCGAACTCTGCGCCCCGATATCGAGAACGCAGCGCGTGCCGGGGAAGAGCGCGGCCGCCCCGTACGCCGCCGCCGTAACTTCCGTGAGTTGGAGATCGCGTTCGGGGTAGCTCGAACGGCCGAAGCCCGTCGTCGCAATATAGTGGAGATCGCCGCGCCCCGCACCGATGCTCGCGAGCGCCTCGTCGACGGCGCGGTCGACGAGTTCGATCAACGGCGGGCGCGTGCGCGTGGTATGTGCGTGGAGTTGCTTCCCGTTACGATCGATGAGCACTACCTTCGTGCTGCGCGAGCCGAGATCGACGCCGGCAATGATATTCATCTGCGTTCTCCTTTACGAGACGGCGGCGGCCGAGAGTGCGTGTTCGAGTGCGAACACCGCAGCGCCGATCGCGCCCATATAGTGTGAATCGGGGCTCACGTTGAGCGGGGCTCCGAGTTTCTCTTCGAGCATCTTCACCATGCCAACGTTGAGCGAGACGCCGCCGGTGAACGTATAGTTCGGCTTCAAGCCGACGCGCCGCACGAGCGCGATCGTTCGCGCGGCGATCGCGCTGTGAATGCCGCCGAGAATATCCTCGGTCTTCTTTCCCTGGGCGACGTACGACATGATATCGGATTCGACGAAAACCGTGCAGACGGTGGAGAGGCGCACGGGGTTACGCGCTTGCAGCGAGATCGCGCCGATTTCGTCGAGCGAGAGCCCGAGCGTTTCGGCGGCGGTGGAGAGAAAGCGCCCCGTTCCCGCGGCGCATTTATCGTTCATGACGAAATCGACGACCTCGCCATTCTGAACGCTGATACCCTTCGCATCCTGGCCGCCCATATCGATCACCGTTGCGGTATCGGGGAAGAGCATGCTCGCGCCCTTGGCGTGGCAGGTGATCTCGGTAATCTGCAGATCGCCGAACGAGACTTTGAAGCGGCCGTACCCGGTGCCCACGACGCAGAGCACGTCCTCTCGCGCGATGCCGCCCGCGGCGAGCACCGCTTCGTAGCCGCGCTCGCCGGCGCGGGTGATGTTCGCTCCGGTATCGGTGAGCGCGCGCGCGACGATCTGTTTGTTTTCGTCGATGATGATGCACTTGGTCTGCGTCGAACCGACGTCGATGCCCGCTGCATATTTCATGCCGTTACTCCTTCTCGTGTCGGGCGGTGGGCGATGGATTCGAAGAACGCGTCGATGCGGTTGCGCATCTGCGCCTCCGAGAAGTAGCGCGGATCTTCGAGATCGGACTCCACGAGCAACGTCGGTACGCCGCGCTTGGTGAAATACTCGCGCATATCGCCCTGCCCGGCGGAGAACAGGCGACAGCTCTTGACCGAATGGATGATGAGAGCGTTAGCGTTCCACTCTTCGAGATAGCGTTCGATCTGTTCGTAGCGCTGCAAGAAGTTGCGGTTGGTGAGGTTCCACTCCAGAAGGTGGCGCGCGATCGATTCCAACGGATGGTCGGGATCGTGCGTGAAGCCGAACTCCCAGAGCCCGCCGACGGTGGAGTAGGTCGAGGCGACGGCGACGGCATCCCAGCGCGAGAACATATCGCGAAACGCTCGAAGGTGCGGCCATGGCGGGGGCCCCTCGATCACGTAGCGGAAGCGCTCCTTTTCCAGCGGCCCGACGCCTGCCTCGGCCTTCGCGAGCAGTTCGGCGTACGCGGTCTCGAAAAATTCGAGCCCCTGCGGCGTTCCGCGCAAGCAGTAGAGCGGCGCCATCATGGTGACGGAATCGAAGTAGGCGTCGTAGGGTGCCGGGGTGCGCTTGGTGAGGTGTTTGATCTTCGCCCAAAGGTCGCCGGTAAGCGACGACAGGCGTACCGCCTCGCGCAACTTCTCTTCGTCGAGTTTGCGCCCGGTAATTTCTTCGCAACGTCCGATGAGGTGGTGGAGCTGGCGCAGGACGTAGGCGATATCTTCCTTCGACGGTTTACCCGATGCCGTACGAATGAATGGAATATCGAGCTGGAACGCCGACTGTCCGGTAAATTCGGCGAGGTGCCCGAACCAGTCGAGATAGACGTTGCAGCCGACGTAATTGCAGAGCAGGAGCGACGGCTCCGGGATCGTGGCGAAGGGTGTCTGCCGCCCGCCGAAATACATACCGATATCGGCTTTGACGTAGGCACAATTATCCGACGAGTAGCCCATAAATTCGGCAGACTGAATGAACGGCAGCGATTGTTTGCGCACCGCGAGTTGTAGCGCGTTGACCTCCGGAAAGACCGGAAGGATATCGAACGCGCGCAGCAGCTCGACCGGATTCCCGCCGATCAGCAGATACGCAGCGGGGACGCCGCTGCCGTTCGCCGAGGCAGTGAGCGCCGCATAATACTCCGACATCAGCTCTTTTTGCAGATGGTGAAGTTTTCCCTGATAGTGGGTCTCGGTCATCGCACGTACTCCTAATCGAAAAGAAGGGACTCGACGAACGTTTCGATCTCGCCTTTGATCCGATCGAACATCCACATTTTTTCTTCAAACTCTAAGAAGAGATGCGGGATGCCGGCTTCTTGCAACGCCTTGCGGTAGGTCGGATAAGCAAAGAGGGATGGTTCGCAAAATTTCGCGCAGAGCACGATGACGGCATCGGCTCGGTGCGAGCGGGCGCGCTCGACGAGTAAACGAGCGGGCGAGACGCGCATGTCGTGCTTCACCGGCGACGGCAAGGAGGCGTCGAGATAGGCTTCGGCGAGCGCGAACAGCGGGTCGTCGGTGTTTTCGGGGACGTCACCGGTGAACCACCGACGACCGATGAGAAAATCGTCGTCGACGAGATAGCAGCCCGCATCTTCGATCGCCGCGATTAAATCGAGCGGCGGTTGTTCGCAGAACGAACCGGTGAGAACGACGCGAATGCGGTCGCGCTCCCGTCCTTCGCGCGTCGTGGCGGCATGCAGCGCGTCGGCGAGTAACTCGGCATGCTCTTCGGGAGGGAGGAGGTGGCCGACGCGGACGAGCGGATAGAGCTCGCGCGTGCGGAGCAGGTGCGGAGAATCGCGTCGCAGCGCGTAGAGGCGCCGGATCGTATCGCGAACGCGATTGTATATGTGAATCGCGGCGCGGAGATCCTCGGTCGTCATGCTCCGTCCGCTCAGCTCGGCGGCGAAGAGGGCCACGCGCTCGTACTCGTCGCGAAGATATCGCGGCGCCTCTTCGGCCTCAAAATTTTGCGGGAAGTGGATGTATTCGACCGGGGTGTTGGGGAAGTTCCGGGAGTAAACGCTCGCGAGGTTGCGGGCGGGGTCGCAGATGGAATGAAAGACGACGCCGTCGAGATCGTCGAGGAGCCCGGTCATCCCTTGCTCGAGCGTGCTTTTGATGATGGAACAGATAAACGATTGAAAGCGGGAGTCGGCGTGCGCGATCTCCATGCGGTTGCCGCCGCCCGCGAGCCCGACCGGTAAGACGCCCGAGGCGTAAAAAACCTCGGCGGGAGTATAGACCGGGAAGCACCCGATTGCGGCGCGATTCGGTGCGGCGTTTTTCCACGCGACGGCGGGTGCGAAACCGGGTTCTTCGATGAGGCGATCGCAACGATCGACGATCGCTTCGATGCTTTGGGGCAGGGTTTGCGTGCTCATAGCGCTTCCTTCCTATTGCGAGGGAACGACGATCGTACGCAAGCCGATGCCGGCGCGTAAAAAGTCGAGGCCGCGATTGATATCTTGAAGCGAAACGCGTTCGCTCACCAATTCCGTGATGCGAATGCGCCCGCGCCGCGCGAGTTCGATGATGCGCGGATAATCGACGGGGCGGCAGCCGAGCGAGCCGCGGATCTCCAATTCGGTAAACATCACTTTGCCCGCCGGAATCTCCGCCGGCTCCGAGCAAAAGCCGACGACAACGATGCGCCCGCCGCGACGAACGCTCTCGATTGCGGTGCGAACCGTCTTCGGATTGCCGATCGCTTCGAAGGCGATGTCGGCGCCGCCGTCGGTCGCGCGGCGCACCGCGCGCGCGACGTCGGGGGCGCTGCTTGCGTCGATGACGTGAGCGGCGCCGAATTGCAGCGCGAATTCCAAGCGCTCGGGCTTCATATCGACCGCCCACACCTCGGCGCCCGCGGCGACGGCGATTTGAATGACGTTGATGCCGACCCCGCCGCAGCCGAAGACGACGACGCGATCTCCGGGGCGGACTTCGCCGCGATTGACGACGGCGTGATAGGGCGTCGAAACGGCGTCGGCGATGAGACAGGCTTCGACGAGCGGTAGCTCCGGCGGGAGCGAGAGGACGTCTTTCGCCGGGACTTTGAGAAATTCGGCGTAGGCGCCGTCGATGTGGTTGCCGAGCATGACGCCGTTCGCACAGATGTTCTCGCGCCCGCGTCGGCATGCTTCGCATCGGCCGCACGAGAGGACGGCGGGAACGAGGACGCGATCGCCGACGTGCCGATCGGCGACGCCGTCTCCGACGGCGAAGACCGTTCCGGAGGCTTCGTGGCCGAGAATCAGCGGCGGCGGCGCGAAGGTCGGTACGCCGTGATCGATATAGTGCAGATCGGTATGGCAGAGCCCGCACGCCGCAACTTTAATGACGATTTCGCCGTGTTCGGGTACCGGGATCGGGCGCTCTTGGATTTCGAGCGGCCGATTCGGCCCGATGAAGACCGCGGCTTTCATCGGCGAGCGCGCCGGATGCCGGCGTAATCGGGTTCGCGTTTTTCGACGAACGCGCGCATGCCTTCGGCGGTTTCGGCGCCGGCGAAATGCGAGGCGAGCCATTCGCGCGCGTGACCGATCGTCGCGTACCAGGATTGGTCTTTCCAATAATTCACCTGGCATTGCGTGTAACTCAAGCATTGCGGGAATTTATCGAGCAGCTTGTTGCAGAGGTCACGCACCACGTCGTCGAGTTGGTCGTAGGGTGCGACGCGATTGACGAGCCCCCAATCGAGCGCCTGCGCGGCGGTGATCGGCTCGCAGAGGAAGAGCATCTCGCGCGCGCGGCGATCGCCGACGATGATCGGCAGCCATTGCGTGCCGCCGCCGGCGGCGACGCTGCCGACCCGCGTGCCGACCTGACGGATCCTCGCGTGATCTGCCGCGACGGCGAGATCGCAAGCCATATTCATTTCGTTTCCGCCGCCGACCGCCATGCCGTTAATGCGCGCGATCGTCGGTTTGCCCATGTTGCGAATGGAATCGAGGCAATCTTGGAAGAGCACCATGTACTTCCAAAATTGTTCTGGATGCTCGACGTATCGTTCCGCGTACTCTTTCACATCGCCGCCGGTACAAAATGCTTTGCGGCCCGCGCCGGTGAGCACCACCACGCCGACTTCATCGTCCCACATCGCACGACGGAGCGCGTCGTGAAGGCGCCCGAGCGTCTCGGTCGTGTAGGCGTTATATGCATGCGGGCGATTGAAGGTGATCGTCGCCACGCGGTCGTCGACGGAATAGAGAACGTCTTCTTGCGCGGTGCTCGTTTCGGTAGTCGCGGTCATCGATAGTCATCTCCTGTGGGAAGGGTGTGCGCCCAAACGGGAGAGCGCTTTTCAAGGAATGCCGCTATGCCTTCGGCCCCGTCGCGGCTGGGTAAAAGGTCGTCGCGATACGCGCGCATCGCAAGCGATAGATCGTCGAGCCGAATCGCGCGCTTGCAAGCGCGCAGAGCGACCGCCGAATAGCTTAGGAGCCGTTCGCAGAGCGCTTCGGTCGCGGTTGAGAGTTCCTCGGGAGCGACGACCTCGCTCACCAAGCCCCACGCCAGCGCGCTTTGCGCGTCGATTTTCCGCCCGGTGAGGATCGCGTTGAAGGCGCGCTGCGTTCCAATCGCGCGCGGCAGCAACGCGCAGGCGATCGGCGGAAGTGCTGCGAGCTGTACCTCGGGGAGCGAGAAGAACGCGCGCGTCGAGCACAGCGCGATATCGGCGAGCAAGAGCAACTCGAAGCCGCCGCCCATCGCGGGTGCGTTCGCGGCGCAGACGATCGCCGGTGAGGCGGAGAGAAATGCGCTCGCCATCTCTTCGAACGCCGCCAACATCTCCGGCGCCTTCTCGGGCACGTGATCGCCGACTTCGACTCCCGCGCAGAACGCGCGTTCGCCGGCGGCTTCGATAGTGACGACGGAGCAGCTCTCGTTCTCGCGGATCGCTGCGGTGAGCGCACGAATATCGGCGATGCCGAGCACGTTGAGCGCCCCGGCCTGCAGCGTGATGCGGGCGCGGCGCCCTTCTCGCACCGATGCGATGCGCGCGTTCATCGCGTTCATAAGGATGCCTGCGCGACGAGCGCGCCGCTGCGAAAGCCGTGCAAAAAGAGCTCGGTGAGCCGCTCGGCGGCGGCGTCGACATCGCCGTCGGCATCTTCGCGATACCAGGTTGGCGCCCAATTCAACATGCCGAAGAGCGCGCCGGCCGCCATGCGTGCGTTCTCTTCCGCGTGCGGAGCGAGGGCGGTGAGGAGATCGACGAGCGACTGAAAGTAGCGCCGTCGGCGCGCCCGCGTGCTGCCGTTTGCGTCGCGGTCGAGCGCCTGGAGATCGTGCAATAAGACGCGGTACGAACGATTGTTCGTTAAGAGATAGCGCAGGTGGCCGCGGACGAAGGCGGCGAGCCGCTCGTTCGGATCGGAGAGCCGGGCGCTCTCGGCTGTTCCCGCTTCGAGCCGATCGAAGATGCGCTCGCAGACGAACGAGAGCGCTTGTTGCTTGCTCGGGAGGTAGTAGTAGAGACCGGCGACGCTGATACAGGCGGCGCGAGCGATATCGCGCATGCTGGTTGCGTGGAAGCCTTGCTGCGCGAAGAGCGCCTCGGCGCTGTCGAGAATATCTTCGTACCGTTGGTCGTAGGCCTGCACCCGTTCCGCCCTCCTTTCGAGATCGACTCGTTCTATCGAACGTTCATTCGATTCGAATGTACGGGAACGGCGCTCTGGGAACCAGAGACGAGAATACCGATTTTTCTAGGTCAAATGAATCAGGCCACGCTGCAAAGCGAGGACGACCGCTTCGGCGCGCGAGTGGGCGCCGAGCTTCTGCAGCAGATTGCCGATATGGTTGCGGGCGGTCGCCGGGGCGAGCTGTAGTTCCTCGGCGATCTGGGTGGTGCGGAACCCCTGTGCGAGCAGGCGCAGGACGTCGCGCTCGCGCCCGGTCAGGGGGATCGCCGGCATGGAGGGTGGCGGCGGGCTCGGCTGGCGATCGCGCTGCATGCCCGAAGCGATTCGCTTGAGATGGCGCGCGGCGACGCTCTCGCAGAGCAGGTGCAGGGCGACGGGGCGGCCACGCTCGTCGGGGACGACGCAGGTCACCGCGTCGAGCCAGAGATCGCTGCCGTCGGGGTGTGGGATGACGATTTCGAAACGGCGAGGCGCCCGAAATTGCGCGCAGCTTTTCTGTACCGCGCAGCCGGGCATGCAGAGGTGCGAACCCGAGGGGTTCCGCCCGGCGAGGACCACGTGGCAGGGGCGCCCGAGCACCTCCGCCTCGGTGCGGCCGAGAAGCGCTGCGGCGGCGCTATTCCAAAGAACGATCGTTCCGTTTTCGTCGATGCCGACGAGCGCATCGGCGCTCTGTCCCAGATGTAGCGACGACATCTATCGTGCCGATGCGAAGAGCCGGTTGCGTTCGCGTTCGAGACGGTCGGCGGTCTCGATCGCTTCGGAGCATTCGTTCGCGTATTCGTGGATGAGCTCGGCCATCTGCATGTAATCGCCGTACATCGCGTAGGCGCGTTGCGCTGCGGCGCGCGATTCGCGCTCGGCATCTTCGAGCGTGGTGTTCGCCGCCGCGACGAACCCGCCGATGCGTTCGAAGGCCGCCTGCGCCGCGCGCGCGTGCCGACCGCTCGCCTCGGCTTTGCTGACGTCGGAGGCGATGGCGCCCGCAGTCGCTTTGCTGCGTTTATCGAGATCGGCGAGCACCGAGCGAATCTCCTGCGTCGAGGATTTCGTCTTGTCGGCGAGCTTGCGCACTTCGGTCGCGACGACGGAGAAGCCGCGCCCGTGTTCGCCCGCGCGCGCCGCTTCGATCGCCGCGTTGAGCGCGAGCAGGTTCGTTTTGTCGGAGACCGCGCGGACCAGCCCGACGATATCGACGATTTGATTCATCGACTTCGCGAATTTACCGAGCGCGTCGCGGCTCTGCATCGCCATCGAGGCGAGCGCGTCGATCGTGGAGAAGAGCCGCTCGACGATACGGTCGGCGTCCCCGAGCTGCGCTCGCGCTTGCGCGCAGCGCTCCCCGAGCGATGCGAAGCGATCCGCGAGCCCGTTGCTGATCTCCGACATGCCGTGCGACTGCCCGGCGAGGCTCTTGAGCGAGCTCACGATCTCCGTCTGTGCGTTCTTGCCGATCCTTCCGGCCGAATTCCGCACCACCGCGACCGAGGTGTCGATCGCGTGGATGACTTCGTCGACCGAAAATGCGCGCGTGTGCCGCGCGTCGATGGTGGCGCGTTGGTTGCTCCACGAATGTAGCTCGCGCGAGAGCAGCGCTTGGTAGATATCGGGTGGGAAGAGCGGCTCCATGCGCTCCCATACGAAGGTAGCCGCTTCGATAAACTGCTCGCGTTCGCTATCGGTGAAGCGATGCACCTCCAGGTGGCGTTGCAATTCGGAGAGCGCTTCGGCCTCCTGTTCGGCCGCGATCGCGCGGTGCATGTTGCGCGCTTCTTCGAACGCTTGGGCGAGCGCGTTGCGATCTTCGGGCGCGAGTTGGCGCAAGCGGTCGGAGTTGCCGAGCACGATCTGCGTGTTGTATGCGTGCGCGGTTAATGTGAGATAGCGCTGCCCCTCGTAGAGCTTCGCACCGACGATATTCGCGAGCGGGTTCTCTTGCGCGTCGACGTCCTTCGCGACGAGAGCGTCGTGCACGCGGTTGAACGGAATCACTTTGGGGATCGAGCCGAACGCATGCATGAGCGCGAGATAGACGACCGAATCTTGAATGCGAACGCGCATGCGTTTGAGATCGTCGGGCTGCGTGACGGGATGCAGCGAGTTGGTGAAATGCCGCATGCCGTTTTCGAGGAAACCAAGCCCCGTCAAACCGAACGGCGCGAACGATTGCAGCACGTGGCGCCCGAGCGGCCCGTCGATAACGGCGTGCGCTTCGGCAGGCGTGCTGAAAACGAACGGGAGATCGAAGAGCTGTACCAGCGGCGAGATCGAGCCGGCGACGAACGTCGTGACGCTGACGATATCGAGTTCGCCGGAGCGAACGCGCAGGAGTTCTTCCTGTTCGGTTCCGCCTTCGAACGGTATGTGCAATTCGATACGCAGGCGACCGGAGGTGAGTTCTTCGATGCGCTTCTGAACGTACTGTAGCGCGCGCGCCGGCGGGTAACCGGGCGGCAGGAGCGTCGCGCAACGCAACGTCGCGCCGTCGGAGCGCTGCACGACCGCAGAACGCGAGAGATAGGCCATCTCGGCGCCGTAATAGGAAAGGCGCTGCGTTGCGAACGCCGCCTCGAGCGCCTCGCGCCCTTCTTCGGCCATCATCGTTGAAAGCGAGGCGGTGCGTTCGATCATTTTGTTCGACTGATCGCTCTGCTGTCCGCTCGCCTGCACCGCACCATCGATCGCGTGCGAGAGATCGGTCGAGAGCGAGGCGACCAGTTGGATCGCTTCTTGCGCTTGGCGCGCGAGCGGCGCCGATTCCGCGGACTGCTCCGCGCTCGCCCGCACCGCTGCGATCGTCGCTTCGGCTTCGCGGCGCACTTCGACGACGAGCCCGGTGATCACGGAGGTCGATTCGCCGGTGGTTTTCGCGAGCCGGCCGACTTCGCCGGCGACGACGGCGAAGCCGAGCCCGTGCTTGCCAGCGCGCGCCGCCTCGATTGCGGCGTTAAGCGCGAGCAACTGGGTTTCGTCGGAGACATCTTCAACGAACGCGGCCATGCGCCCGATCTCGCTCATCAGGCGACCGAATTCATCCATCGCCGCGGCGGTCTGCCCGGAGAGCTCCGCGAGTTGTTGGACCGAGGTGAGGAGCTCGCCGACGACCTGGACCGATTCGGCGAGCGCGCTGGTGGTGGCGTGCGCTTGGGTCTGTGCCTGTTGGAGGCGCGAGGCGGTCGTCCAGGAATCGCGCGAGAGCAGATCCGCGGTCTCGGCGAGTGCGACCATGAGCGTGGTCTGCTCCTGGGCGGTCGCCGCGATCGATTCCGAGATGCTCCGGACCGACTCGACGGCGTGGGAGATCGATTCGGAGAACTGCTCGAACGAAGGGTCGAGCGCTGGGGCCGGGGACGCATCGATCATCAGAGGGCGGAAGTTAGGAGAGCCGTGGCGGAGGGCCTGCCGAGGTCACCCCGAGGGGCGCTCGCTGTCACCCCGAGTAGCGCCCTGTCACCCCGAGTAGCTGCCGAAGGCAGCGTATCGAGGGGCGCCCGCTGTCACCCCGAGTAGCTGCCGAAGGCAGCGTATCGAGGGGCAATGTTTGTCACCCCGAGTAGCTGCCGAAGGCAGCGTATCGAGGGGCAATGTTTGTCACCCCGAGTAGCTGCCGAAGGCAGCGTATCGAGGGGCAATGTTTGTCACCCCGAGTAGCTGCCGAAGGCAGCGTATCGAGGGGCAATGTTTGTCACCCCGAGTAGCTGCCGAAGGCAGCGTATCGAGGGGCAATGTTTGTCATCCCGAGTAGCTGCCGAAGGCAGCGTATCGAGGGGCACGCCGACGAGCCCACTTGACAGCACCGCGTGGGCGAACAGAGGCACCGTGCGATGAAAAACTACCATGTCTATATGCTTGCGTGCGCCGACGGAACGATCTATACCGGTGTTACGGGAAACATCGAGCGACGTATTGCCGAGCATTCGGCGGGGCTCGATCCACATTGTTATACCTTTACTCGACGTCCCATTACCGTGCTATGGACCTCAACCTACTACGATGTCGTCGAAGCCATCGAATGTGAGAAAAAATTGAAACGATGGTCGCACGATAAAAAAATGGCGCTTGCGTCGGGAGATTGGGGCGCGATAAAAATACTCGGGCGAAAAAAATGGAAAGGGCGCAGTCGGAGCGAGTAGCAATTACGGACGGCTGCGAAGCTTGTCACCCCTCGATACGGTTGCTGCGCAACCTACTCGGGGTGACAGAGAGAGCGCCCCTCGATACGGTTGCTGTGCAACCTACTCGGGGTGACAGAGAGAGCGCCCCCCGATACGGTTGCTGCGCACCCTACTCGGGGTGACCGAGAGCGCCCCTCGATACGGTTGCTGCGCAACCTACTCGGGGTGACAAGCTCGCCCCTGATATGTTGGGCTGGCCGGGAGATCCGGCGGCTTCGCCTCGAATCTGGGGTGAAGAACCTGTCGGCCACGCCGGGCGGCCCTCGGGCTCCGAGCCCGTTATCGAGATTGGCGACCGACAGCAC
>JAJYHP010000059.1 GCA_021784715.1 bacterium | reverse complement strand
CACGCTCCGAGATGCTGCGTGTCGACGCTTTGCTCCAGCAGCAACTTCCGCCGGGGGCCGTCATTGCGTGATCTAGCCGTCGCCGAGCTCGACGACGAAGCGTTGCGCGCTCGCGCCGACGCGTTGGGTTTGGCGTTACGCGTCGACGAATTGCGGAGTATCGCGCAGCGGCTCGGACGCGCGCCGAGCCTCGTCGAGCTCTATGCCTTCGATGCGCAATGGAGCGAGCATTGCTCCTATAAATCGAGCCGAGCGCTCCTGGGACGCCTTCCCACCGAGGGTCGCGACGTCGTTTTGGGCCCTGCCGAGGACGCCGGTATTCTCCATCTCGGCGAGCACGAGGGGGAGCGCTACGGCATCGTCATCGCGCACGAATCGCATAACCACCCCTCGCAGGTCGTTCCGTTCGAAGGCGCCGCGACCGGGATCGGTGGAATCGTGCGCGACGTCCTCTGCATGGGTGCCGAGGTGGTCGCGGTCGCCGACCCGCTCCGTTTCGGTAGCGTCGACGCCGCGAACGCGCACCAACGCGCGGTAGCGCGCGGAGTCGTTGACGGCGTCGCGGCGTACGGAAATGCAATCGGCGTGCCGAATCTCGCCGGCGACTGCTACTTCGACGGCGAATTCGACGACAACGTTCTCGTGAATGTCGTTGCTCTCGGCTTAGTCAAAGAATCGGAGATCATTCACTCGCGCGTTCCTCGCAACGGCGAGAATTTCGTACTCCTGCTCGTTGGAAAGGCGACCGACGCCAGTGGATTCGGCGGCGCCTCGTTTTCGTCGGTTGCGTTGGATGCGAAGGAATCGCAGAGCAACAAAGGAGCCGTTCAGGTTCCCGATCCCTTTCTCAAAAACGTCATCATGCGGGCGAGCTATCGCGTGTTTTCGTTCCTCCGCGAACGCGGCATCGAAGTCGGCTTTAAAGATCTCGGCGCCGGCGGAATCATGGGCTGCTCGGCGGAGCTCTGCAGCGCCGGCGGTTTCGGCGCCGAAGTCGATCTCGACACCGTCAACGTCGCGGTCGATCATTTGCTTCCCGAGGTCATCGCCGTCGGCGAGACGCAAGAGCGATTGCTCTGGGCGCTCCCCGAGGAGATCGTCGACGAGGTCGAGCGTATCTATAACGAAGAATTCTCGCTGCCGCAGGTCGCCCAAAATGCACGTGCGGTGCGGATCGGCCGCGCTACCGCGGCACAACGCTACCAGCTCCGCCACCGCGGAGAGCTCGTCATGGACGTGCCGATCGATTTTCTTACCGGATCGGTGCGCGATACATTGCCCGTCGAGGCCCCGATGCCGCCGACGATGCATCGAAAGCACGACCTTCTCTGCGAACGCTCGCTCGACGATCTCTTTCATGAGATTCTCGCCCATCGCGATGTCTGCTCGCGTGCGCCGCTCTATCGCCATTATGACGCCGTCGTACGCGGACGCACGGTTATTCCGCGCGGCGAGGCCGACGCCGGCGTACTAGCGCCGATTCGCGGCTCGCGCCTCGCGTTTGCGCTCAGCGTCGACGGAAATCCACGCATCGGCCGTCTCGACCCGCAACGTGCGGCCGAGCACGCCGTCTATGAATCGGTGCGGAACGTCGTTACCGTCGGGGCCGAACCGATCGGCTTAACCGATTGTTTGAATTATGGGAGTCCGCGCGACGCACGGCAGTACGGCGAGCTCGTCGCCGGAATCGACGGCCTCGCGCGTGCGGCGCGCGGTTTCGGGCTCGCCTTTGTATCGGGCAACGTGAGCCTGTATAACGCAGCCCCGAGCGGACATGCGATTCCGGCATCGCCGATCGTTGCTTGCCTCGGACGACTCGCCGATGTTTCGCAATGCGTCACTTTGCCGTTGAAAGAAGTCGGTTCGCATCTCTATCTGGTCGGCGAGACGCAGCGCGCGCTCGGCGGAAGCGTGATCGCGTCGATCCTCGCGCTTGAGGACGAGGCGGTTCCGGAGATCGATATCGAGCGAATCGTCGCCGAGCACCGCTTCCTCCTCGCTGCTGCAAGCGAAGGTTTGCTGCGAAGCGCGCACGACATCTCCGATGGCGGACTCTTCGTTACGCTCGCCGAGATGAGTTTCGGCTGTTTGGCGGCGCGCCGTGCGCCGATCGGCGTGGAACTTGACGGCGTTGCCGGTTGGTCGGGCGTCGGCCTCTACGAATCGGTCTTCGGCGAGTGGGGCGGCATCGTCGTCGAAGTCGCGCAACGCGATGTCGAGCGCTTCGAGAAACTCGCGGGGTCGCTCGAGAGCGTGCGCGAGCTCGGGTTGACCATTGGGCAGCCGCTGCTGGCGTTCGACGATTCGGCGTGGGAGATCGCCGATCTGCACCGCAGTTGGGCGCGACCGCTCGAGGAGCTCTTTCCATGATGGCGCGGGTCGCCGTTCTCGTCTTTCCGGGAACGAACTCCGAAGAAGAGACGCGCGATCTGCTCGTCGATTGCGGAGCCGATGCGCGGATCGTACATTGGAGCGAGGCAGCAAGCCTGGTCTACTACGACGCATTTGTGTTGCCCGGAGGCTTTGCTTACGAAGATCGCATCCGCGCGGGGGCGATCGCCGCGCACGATGCGATGCTCGACGCGGTGATCGAGGGCGCGCAGGCGGGGAAGTACGTCATGGGCATCTGTAACGGCGCGCAAATTTTATTGGAAGCCGGGCTCGCGCCGGGCACGGGGCAGATTCGTCGACCGACGGCGGCGTTCACGCGCAACGCGCAAGGTCACTTTATCTGCGAGCGCGTCCTGCTGCGCCGTACCGTCGCTGCAACGCGTTGCGCGATTGTAGCGGCACTACCGGATGACCTGCTGATTCCGGCCTGGGCGGCGCACGGCGAAGGTCGACTCGCTGCGGCTCCCTCGCATATCGAAGAACTCGAGAAGGGGGACTTCATCGTCTTTCGCTACGCCGATGCCGACGGTGCGACCGACGCGCATCTCGCTCCGCAGGGGTCGGCGCTCGGCGCGGCGGCGATAACCAATCGCGAAGGCAACGTCCTGGCGATCATGCCGCACCCCGAACGCGATGCGTGGAACTTCAACCATCTCGATCGTAGCGAAGGCGCCGATCCGCTGGCGCCGTCGGGCGGCAGCGTGCTTTTCAAGAGTTTTGTAACCGCTTTGGAGCGCCTGTAACGATGGAACGCGCGTACGCCGTCGAGCTGAAGATCCCCGATAACGAGGCTTACACCGCGATGCGGGCGCTGCAGCGATTGGGAGTCGCGGTCGCGCGCGTGCAGCGCGCCGATATTCTCATCTTCGATCGCGATGCGAGCAACGAGCGTCTCGGCGAGTCGATCGAGCGCGACGAGCGGCTTTTCAACCCGAATAAACACCGGCTCGAACGTTTGCCCGGCGTCCACCCGCGCGAGGGTGAGGCGTGGATCGAGATGCTCGACGCGCCACGTTCCGCGTCGATGCACCGCTTGGTCGGCTGGCGTCTCTTCGATCACGCCGGAAAGCCGCTCGGCGCCGACGATCTCGACGCCGCGTGCGCTCGACTGCTTTGTAACCCTGCCATCGAAAGGGCGATCCGATGAACCGGCACTATACCATCGCGACGTTGGGCTCGCATTCCGCGCTTCAGATTCTCAAAGGGGCGCGCGACGAGGGTTTCCGCACGTTGGCGATCACCAATCCGCAGACCGAACGACTCTATCGGTCCTTTCGTTTTGTCGACGAAGTCATGGTCCTGCCTTCGTATTCGGCGTTTCCGACGCTCTTTGAAGAGCTTCGAGCGCGCAAAGCCATCGTCGTCCCGCATGGATCGTTCGTCGCTTATCTCTCGCCCGAAGAGCATAAGAAAATGACGATCCCGTATTTTGGGAACAAGGCCGTTCTGGATTGGGAGGCGAGCCGCGAACTGCAACGCGATTGGCTGACCCGTGCCGGCCTTCGCTTACCCCGGCAATTCAAGAGCGGCGCCGAGATCGATCGTCCGGTCATCGTCAAACTCTACGGTGCCGCAGGCGGTAAGGGCTATATGTTTATCCGCGACGCCGCCGATTTCGAAGAGCGTGCCGGCTCCCTCAAGGCGCAATACACGATCCAAGAATACATCATCGGCGTTCCGCTCTACATACACTATTTCTATTCTCCGCTTTCGGGAGAACTCGAGATTATGTCGATGGATCGTCGTTACGAGACCAACGTCGATTCGCTCGGCCGAATTCCGGCGGCGGCACAAGAGGGGATGGACGTCGACCCATCCTACGTCGTGGTCGGCAATTCACCGGTGAGCCTGCGCGAGTCGATGCTCGCCGAGGCGTTGGAGATGGGAGACAACGTTATCCGCGTCAGCAAAGAAATTTGCGGTCCCAAAGGACTCTTCGGCGCTTTTTGCATCGAGACGATTATCACGCCGGATATGCATTTCTATATCATGGAGATTTCGGCGCGCATCGTCGCCGGAAGCAACCTGTTCATCGACGGATCGCCGTATTCGTATCTCAATTACTCGGAGCCGATGTCGACCGGGCGCCGTATCGCGCGCGAGATAAAAAACGCACTTCTCGCATCGAACTTACAGGCCGTTCTCGATGATTCGAGCGTTCTTTAACCGATGACCCGATTTACGTCGGTCGAAGAGACGCTGCGAGGGTACGACCTCGATGCGTTGACGCTCTGCTCGATCGGAAGCCACTCGGCACTCGAAGTCGCCGCCGGGGCGCGGTTGCGCGGCTTGCGTAATTTGGTAGTGACGGCACGTGGGCGCGAGCGTACCTATACCGAGCATTTCCGCCGCCGTGAAGGCGCGATTCCCCGCGGTTGCGTTGACGACGTCATCGAACTCGAGCGGTTTGCCGATTTACTTGACGAACGGGTCCAGCGCGAGTTGCTCGCGCGCAACGTCATTTTTTGCGCGAATCGGTCGTTCGAAGTGTACTTGCACCAACACTTTAGCTACGACGAGATCGAGCGGCGTATGCTGGTTCCGTTCTTCGGGAACCGTTTTCTCCTCCGTGCCGAGGAACGCGATGAGGCGGGAAACCAGTACGAACTCCTAGCGAAGGCCGGTATACGCCATCCGCAGCAATTTGCATCGCCCGATGAGATCGACCGGCTGGTTATGGTAAAGGCTCCGCACGCGCGCGTCCGTTTCGAACGCGCCTTCTTTCTCTGCGCAAACCCACGGCAGTACCGAGAAGTAAGCGCGCGATTGATCGCCGAGGGCATCCTCGACGAGGCCGGGCTTGCCGGAGCGGTCATCGAAGAATTCGCGCTCGGGCCGTCGATTAATTTAAATTTCTTCTATTCGCCTCTGCTCGGCGAACTCGAGCTGATGGGGACCGATACCCGCCGTCAGACCAATCTCGAAGGGTTCCGCAACGTGCCGCCATCGGTGTACGAACAACTGCGCGACGTCCCCATGCGATTAGAAGAGGCGGGGCACATCGCCGCGACGCTAACGGAGTCGACCTTGGAATCGGCTTTCGCTATGGGCGAGCGTTTTGTCGCCGCCGCGCGTGAAGCCTTACCGCCGGGAACGATCGGACCGTTTGCGCTGCAGTGCGCGATCGTCGCCGGCCCGCCGAAGGAATTCGTTTGTTACGACGTGTCGCTACGAATACCGGGCTCTCCGGGAACGCGCTTTACCCCCTATTCATCGTACCGGTGGGGACGCGATATCTCTGTCGGCGAGCGCATTGCGATGGAGTTGGAGTTCGCTCGCAGCGCCGGACGTTTGGCGGAGGTGTTAACATAACCGTATGAAGACCGTCGTAATTCTCGATTTTGGAGCGCAGTACAGCCAATTGATCGCGCGGCGCGTGCGCGAGGCGGGCTATTATTGCGAAATCGTTCCGTACGATCGGCCGTGGAAGGATATCCTGGCGCTCGACCCCTCGGCACTCATACTCTCCGGCGGCCCGGAGAGTACGCTTGCGGCGGGCGCACCGACCTGCGATCCTGCAGTATTTTCCGCGGGGTTGCCGATTTTCGGGATCTGTTACGGCATGCAGTTGATCGCGCGTGAAGTCGGCGCGGAGTTGGTCTCGGGCGGCGCCCCCGAATATGGGCCGGCGACGTTGCGCGTGCTCGATCCGACGCACCCGCTGCTCGCGGGGCTTCCGGAACAATCGCGCGTGTGGATGTCGCACGGAGATTCGGTGCAACGATTACCGGGTGACTTTTCGGCGTTGGCGGCGACGCCGCGATGCGCGATCGCCGCAATCGGCAGTAAGAAGCGGCGTATGGTCGGCGTGCAGTTCCATCCCGAGGTCGTCCACACCGAGTATGGAAAGAAACTGATCGAGAATTTTCTCCGCGAGATCGCGGGGCTCGCTCCGAATTGGGCGATGGATTCCTTCCTGGAAAGTAGCATCGCGGCGATCCGCGAGCGCGTCGGAGGACGTCGCGTCATCTGTGCGCTCTCGGGCGGTGTCGATTCGGCCGTTGCAGCGACGTTGGTGGCTCGCGCGATCGGCGAACAGCTCACCTGTATTTTCGTCGACCACGGCCTTTTACGGAAAAATGAAGCGCATGAGGTGTTGGCGGCATTTCGCGACGTTCTCCACCTCAACGTTATCCACGTCGATGCCGCCGAACGCTTTCGCTCGAAGCTCGCCGATGTCGAGGACCCCGAGCGCAAGCGGATTCTGATCGGTCACGAATTTATCGCGATATTCGAAGAAGAAGCGGCGAAGCTCTCCGATGTCGGGTTTCTCGTTCAGGGAACGCTCTATCCCGACGTCATCGAATCGAAGACGCCGCAGAGCAAAGCCGGCCATAAAATTAAATCGCACCATAACGTCGGTGGCCTCCCCGAACATATGAATTTCGCTCTCGTCGAGCCCCTGCGCTCGCTTTTCAAGGACGAGGTGCGCGCGCTCGGACGCGTGCTCGGCCTGCCCGAGCATATCGTTGCACGCCAGCCCTTTCCGGGCCCGGGCCTCGCGGTTCGCATTATCGGAGCGGTCGATGAGGAGCGCTTGAAGATCGTTCGCGAGGCCGATGCGATCGTGCGCGAGGAGATCGACCGCACGGCGCTCGATCCGCACCCCTGGCAGTACTTCGCCGTGCTGACGCCGGTGAAGTCGGTCGGCGTCATGGGCGACGGGCGCACCTACGCCAATCTCGTCGCGGTGCGGGCGATCGTCAGCGAAGACGGCATGACCGCCGATTGGGCGCGCCTTCCGCACGATCTGCTCGCTCGGATCTCAACGCGGATCGTCAACGAGGTTTCCGGCGTCAATCGCATCGCCTACGACATTACCTCGAAGCCGCCGGCAACCGTGGAGTGGGAATGATGCGGATACTTGTCATCGGCAACGGAGCTCGTGAGGATGCGCTCGGACGGCGCATCGCGGAATCGCCCTCCTGCGAGGCGCTTTTCACCGCGCCGGGAAATGCCGGGACCTCGCTCTACGGGGCGAATTGGAATATCGCGGTGACCGATGCAAAAGCGATCGCGCAACGCGCACTTGAAGAACGTATCGATCTCGTCGTCATCGGGCCCGAGACGGCGATCGCCGCCGGAGTCGCCGATCGAGCGCGCGAAGTCGGCCTCTCCGTCTTCGGACCGAGTCGTTCGATCGGGCGACTCGAGAGCTCGAAGAGTTTCGCAAAGCGTTTCATGGAGCGCAACGGCGTCCCGACCGCACGGTACGCAGTCGTGCATACCCTCGAAACGGCGCGCAAAGTGCTCGCATCGTGGGGCGAACGCGGTGTCGTCGTCAAAGCCGATGGGTTGGCCGCCGGCAAAGGGGTTGTCGTTACCTCGGGGCCATCGGAAGCGGAAGCATTGCTGGCGCGCTGGTACGGCGAACGAGCGATTCCCGGCGGCGGATCCGACATCGTTCTCGAAGAGCGACTGGTGGGGCGTGAACTCTCGGTCTTTGCCCTCTGCGACGGGCGCGCGATGATGCCGTTTATCGCCGCGTGCGATTATAAACGCGCCGGCGATGGTGACACCGGGCCCAATACCGGCGGAATGGGCGCGTATTCTCCGCCGCACGGTTTCCCCGACGGGTACATGGATACCGTACGCGAGCAGATCTTTGCACCGATGCTACGCGGATTGGCCGCCGAAAACGAACGCTACGTCGGCGTTCTCTATGCGGGTCTGATGTGGTGTGCGGACGGGCCGAAGGTCATCGAGTTCAACGTGCGTTTCGGCGATCCCGAGACGCAGGCGATTCTCCCACGCATCGGCGGTGATTTTGCAGCATTGCTGAAATCCTGTGCCGACGGGGCGCTCGATCTCTCCGTCGCTCGCGTCAATCCCGAAGCGTGCGTCGGGGTCGTGCTGGCGAGCTCGCGCTATCCGATCGAGAGCACGCCGGTCACCGACCTGCCCGCGCAGGTGCCGCTACCCGACGGGGTGCAGCTCTTTTGGGGCGCATCGCAACTCGTCGACGGCGCGGTCAGCAGTCCGGGCGGACGCGTTCTCACGGTGAGCGCCGTCGGCGCGACGCTCGAAGAAGCGCGCGGGCGCGCTTACGAGGGCGTGCGCATGCTCCGCGAACGCTTCGGCGACGCGAACCTCACGTTCCGCACCGATATCGCGCAGTTTTAGCCGTTTCCGGCACTGCGATAAGCAAGCAGCAGATCGCGCCGCGTGAGGATTCCGACGAGTATCCCGTTCTCGCCGAGCACGGGAAGCAACGGCGTGTCGTTCTCGGCCATCAGTTCGGCCGCGCGGTCGAGCGTGTCGGTTGGTGCGAGCGCACCAGGGTGTAGATGCAGGATCGAACGCAGCGGCTCGGCTCCACGCCGTTCGGCCGCCGCGCGGGCGAGATCGAGCGCGGTCACGACCCCGACGAACCGCTCTCCATCGCAAACGGGGATCGCGAGTTCGTTCTCGTCGCGATCCTCATCGATCGCATCGGCGATCGTTCCGTCGGCCTGCGCGATAACCGGCGCCCTGCGCGTGTATGCGGCGACGGTAAGGCGAGAAAAGAAGCCGGGATGGCGAGCCTTCTTCCAATCGATGCCGCGGCGGAGAAGCTTCTGTTCGTAGACGGTCGCCCCGAGTAAGCGGCGACCGAGCAGCGATGCGATGACGACGGTCACCATCAACGGGAGGATGATCGTGTAGTCGCTCGACATCTCGAACACGATCATGATCGCGGTGATCGGCGCCTCCGCCGCTGCGGCGAAGAGCGCGGCCATCGCAACGAGGCCGTAGGCCGCCGCCGGCCCGGTCCAGAGCGGGAAGAGCGCGTGAACGATACGTCCGTATCCATCGCCGAGAAAGGCGCCGATAAAGAGCGATGGGGCAAAGACGCCGCCGGAGCCGCCGCTTCCGAGCGTCAACGAAGTCGCCAGCGGCTTCAGTGCTGCGAGAAGAAACGCGTGCGGTGCGGCGACATGTTCGTAGAGAACTTGTTGAATCGAATCGTAGCCGACGCCGAAGACCTGTGGGAACCAGATGCCGATCGCCCCGACACACGCGAAACCGATTGCCCCCTTCGCCCAAGCGGGGAGCCCCACGGCCTCGAAGCGATCCTCGACGGCGTACAGTAACTTCACGAATCCGGTCGCCCACACTGCCGCCAGAACGCCGAGCACGCCGTAGAGCAGCAATTCCCACGGCGAGACGAGTTGGAAGCCGGCGGCATTAAACGACGGATGATTGCCCAAGAACGCGCGCCCGATCACGGCCGAGATCACCGAGGCGACGACGATCGCCGCGAACGAACGCGGGGCGAACTCGCCGAGGATCACTTCGGCAGCGAAGAACACCCCGCCGATCGGGGCATTAAAGGTCGCCGAGATACCCGCGGCCGCACCGCACGCCACGAGCGTCCGGACGACCGAGGCAGGGGCCTTCGTGACCTGGCCGAGCACCGAGCCGATCGCCGAACCGATCTGCACGATCGGTCCCTCGCGTCCGCAACTGCCGCCAAAACCGATCGAGGTCGCAGAAGCAATCGACTTGATGGCGATGATGCGCGGCCTCATGACCCCGCCGCGGAGCGCGACCGCTTCCATGACCTCCGGAACGCCGTGCCCTTTTGCTTCGGGCGCAAAGCGCACGGTGATGTATGCGGCGATGCTGCCGCCGATCGCCAAAAGAAGAACGAGGCCGATCGGGCCGAGATGTGCCTCGAAGAACGGGAGCAGCCGACCGAACGCCAGCCAGCCCGCGCCGGCGATCATCTCTCGGAAGAGGACGGCACCGAGACCCCCGCCGACCCCGACCAGAACCGCCGCGGCGATCATAAAGGCGCTCTGAGAAACCGAAAAGCGCCCGACCCGTAAGACGTAGGCGGTCCCCTTCGGTTCGAACGCAAATCGCACGCATATTCGTTCGTTCGTCAGCACCGAAATCACTGCGCCGCAACCCGTTCGTTGCAATCGGCAGGGGGGCTGCAAGGTGAAGGGAACCTTAACGCACCCATGAGCGATTATAGAGAGCGATGAACTACCGCTTACAACCGACCGCCCCATACGGGGCAACGACGTCGACGCCGGCGCTCCTGAGCCAAGTGCTCGGGATCACGGGGCTCGGGCTCTGTATCACGGCGCTTGCAACGTATCTCTTCCGCGACATGGCGCCGAGCTTTCTCTCTTTCGGCGCCTTGATCGCCGGCTTCGTGCTGCTCTTCGCCATCGGGCGAATGAGCGCGAACGAGCCCGTAGCGCTCATGTTGTTCTACGTGTTTACGTTTCTCGAAGGTATCGGCATAGCGCCGACGATCGCGTACTACGCGCACATCGACGGGCCGAGCGTCGTGATGAACGCGGCGCTCACCACCGGGCTTGGGATGCTCGGACTCGGCGCGATCGTCTATGCGACGACCTTCGATTTTCGGCGACTCTACGGCGTGCTGATGATGGCGCTCATCGCGATCATCCTGATCGGTATCGTTTCGATCTTTATCCATTTCGTCTCGCCGACCGCGATATCGTGGGTGGTTCTCGTTATCTTTGCAGGGCTAACGCTCGCCGATTTCGCGCGTATTCGCGCCGGTGGGAGCGGATCGAGTGCGGTGATGCTCGCAATTAGCATCTATCTCGACGCGATCAACATCTTTCTTGCGTTGTTGCAAATCTTCGGCGGCCGCCGCTCAAACGATTAGCGACCAAACGTGTGCGGGATCGTCGGTCTCTTCGCCCCAGGTCGTGATGCGGCGCGGCTCGCCTATTTCGGCCTCTACGCGCTTCAGCATCGCGGCCAAGAATCGGCCGGCATCGCCGCCGGGGATGGCGGCACGCTCCGATCGCATAAGGAGATGGGTCTACTTGGGGCGATCTTCGATGAAGAGATCCTCGCCCAGCTCAGTGGCCATCTCGCGGTCGGGCATACGCGCTACTCGACGACCGGCTCCTCGGTGGTCGTCAACGCACAACCCCTGCTCGAACGCACCGATATCGGCGAATTCGCATTAGCGCATAACGGCAATCTCACCAATACGGACGAACTGCGCGCGGAACTGCCGGCCGGAACGGTGATGCAGGCATCCTCGGATACCGAGGTCCTCGCGAAGCTCATCGTCGAGAGCTCCGGAACGATGATCGAACGGATCGAAGCGGCGATGCAGAAGGCGCGCGGCGCCTATTCGATCGCGCTTTGCTCGGAGAGCGAGCTCTTTGCCTTTCGCGACCCGTGGGGCGTACGACCGCTCTGTCTGGGGACCTTCGACGACGGCGGCTACGTCGTCGCCAGCGAATCCTGTGCGCTGGCGACGGTCGGAGCCCGTTACCTGCGCGAAGTCGAGGCGGGAGAGATCGTGCACGTTACCCGCGAGGGTATTACCTCGCACCACGTTCACGTGCGCGATGAGTTCCCCGCGCTGTGCATGTTTGAATATATCTATTTCGCGCGACCGGATTCGAAGCTCGACAATCGCTCGATTTATATGGCGCGACACGAAATGGGAAAACGGCTCGCGCGCGAGCATCCCGTCGAAGCCGACTGCGTGATGGCCGTTCCCGATTCCGCGGTGCCGGGCGGCATCGGCTATGCCACCGAGAGCGGGCTGCCCTACGTTGAGGGGCTCATAAAGAATCGTTATATCGGACGGACCTTCATTAGCCCCGATCAATCGATGCGCTCGCGCGGCGTACACTTGAAATTTAACCCGGTCGTCGAAAATCTGCGCGGGCAGCGCGTCGTCGTCGTTGACGATTCCATCGTGCGTGGTACGACGACGCCGCGCATCGTCGCGCTGTTGCGGGAAGCGGGTGCGCGCGAGGTACATCTGCGGATCACCTCACCGCCGATCCTCCACCCCTGCTATCTCGGCGTCGATATGGCGAGCTACGACGAGCTCATCGCCGCAAACTATAGCGTCGATGAGATTCGCGCGAAGACCGGTGCGGATTCGCTTGGTTATCTCTCGCTCGACGGGCTGATCGAATCGACCGGGCGCAAGCGGGAAGAGATGTGTCTGGGATGCCTGACCGGCGTCTATCCGACCGAGCCCGCGGAGCACGAGCGTGCTCCGCATGCGCTGACGCGCTCCTAAGGTTCCGGCTGGAGGTTCCGGGCGAGCGAACTCGATGCCGGGATCTTGATGTGGTCGGCGAGCCTTAAAAAGGCGAGAAACCGCACGTTGAGCCAGGTTGGGTCGAATTCAAACCAACGAAGCCCGTGTCGTGCCGAGAATGGAAAGGCGTGGTGGTTGTTGTGCCATCCCTCACCCCATGAGAGCAGGGCGACCCACCAACAGTTGGTGGAAAGATCTTTCGTGCGGTACGTGCGATAGCCTAACGAGTGCGCCGCGCTATTGACCAACCAGGTCGTGTGATAGCCGAGTACGAGCCGAACGAAGATTCCCCAGACGACCCAGGTCCAACCGCCGAGCCCAAACAGCACGAGCGCGAGCGCTAACTGCATGTAGACGTGCGTGCGTTCGAGGAAGCGGTAGAAGCGGCTCCCGCAAAGGTCGGGCGCAAAGCGCGCGATCTCCGCTTCGGTCGGGATCGCATCGTTGTGCTTGTAGATCCAACGGATATGCGCCCAGCGAAAACCGCGATCCATTCCGTGCGGATCGTTCGCGGTGTCGGCATTTGCATGATGTTTGCGGTGCGTCGCGACCCAACGGATCGGGTCGCCCTGCAGAGCGAGGGCGCCGAAAATTGCGAGCACGTATTCCAGAGGTTTGCGCAAGCGCAAGCCGCGGTGGGTGAGCGTTCGGTGGTAGAAGAGGGTAACACCGAGTGCACCGGTGAGGTAAGCGATAATCGCGGCCACCACGAGGGCGCTCCATTGGAACGCGCCGGGGATGAACACCGCGAGCGCGCCGATATGAATCGCTGCGAGTCCGAAGCGATTCATACGGCGCCGAACGAGGTCGGTCACATTGTCCTAGCGGTAACTAGGGCGCGACGCGAAGCAGTCGCGGCAGTAGACCGGTTTATCGCCACGTGGTTGGAACGGGACTTCGGCGACGCCGCCGCACTGGCTGCAGGTCGCTTTGAACATTTCACGGCGGGCACCACCGCCGCCGCCATTTCCGCCACGGCCGCCGCTCGCCTTACGGGCGGCGCGACAATCGGCGCAACGGCTCGGCTTATTCGTGAAGCCCTTGCTCGCGTAGAACTGCTGTTCGTTTGCGGTAAAGGTAAACGTGCGTCCGC
>JAJYHP010000110.1 GCA_021784715.1 bacterium | reverse complement strand
GGGCTGCTCATTTTCCGATGCGTTCGTCGAGAAACGCCTGCAGATACCGATCGAATGCATCGGGCGCGTCGGCGTTGGCGACGTGCCCGGCACCGGAGACTTCGAACAACTGCGCGCCGGGGATTCCGGCTGCGATCTCCTCGGAGAGCGCGCGCGGTGCGATCGCGTCGCGCTCTCCGACGAGCACGAGCGCCGGAACGCGGAGGACACCAAGATCCTCGCGATAATCGCCGGTCCAGGTCGCATGCGTTGCCGCCTCATACGAAGCACGACTTTTGCAGGCCATCTGTTCGATCGTTTCGCGCTCGCGCTCCGGCGGCAACCCGAGTTGCGCCGTGCGCGCCCGCGCGAACGTCTCCATATCGCCCGCGGCGTCGAGCGCTGTAAGTATGCGCCGTACGTAGTTTTCCGCATCGGGGTATCTCGCAAAACTCCCGACCAGAACGAGGCCGGCGAGCCGCTGGGGCGCCCTCCGCGCAAGTTCGAACGCGACGACGCCACCGAGGCTGCACCCGACGATGACCGCCCGTTCCGCGCCGAGCGCATCGAGCGCGGCGATTGCATCGAGCGCGTAACCGGCGCGCGTTATCGCAGCGGGCGCGGGATCGGGAACGGCGCCGTTTCCGCGTAACTCCAGCGCGGCACAGCGCGCGCTCTGCGCGAATGCGAGCAGTTGGCGATCCCAAATCGCCGCCGTCGAGCCGACACCGTGAATGAAGAGAATCGCCGGGCCCGATGACCCGGCGATTCGAAGCCCGCTTTCAACGCCGTCGCCGCCGCGAAGAGAGAGAACCCGAATTCGAGCATTCTCACCCATTGCGTTGCGCTCTCCCGTAGAGATTAGACCGCGGCGGACGAAAGGGCGAGTTTTTCCAATATCGCGCGATTGAATTGCGGCAGATCCTCTCCCCCGCGCGTGCTGATGATATTGCTGTCTTGGGCGGTGGGCTGATCGCGATAGAGCCCACCGGCGTTGCGGATATCATCGGCGATCGAATGAACGCCCGTCAGTTGACGTCCGCGTAACAACTGCGATGAAATCAGCACCTGTGCGCCGTGCCCGATCGAGAAGATCGGCTTCTTCGCCGCATCGAACTCACGAACGAAGCGCTGCACCTCCGCATCGGCGCGAATGCGATCGGGTGAGAGCCCACCGGGAACGAGCAGCGCGTCGAAATCCTCCGCGGTGCAGTCGGCGACGAGTTCCTCGGCCTTCACCAGGATACCGTCGTCGAGCCCTCGCTTCCCGCGAATGCGGGCACGCGCCCGCTCGTCGATGCCGACGATCGTCACGATCGCACCGGCCTCTTCGAGTGCGCGGCGCGGCTCGGTTAAATCCATCTCTTCGAATCCATCGCCGACGAGCGCAGCGATACGTTTACCTTGAACTCCTTGCATGGCAGGGGCGGTTCGCGCTGGAGGGTGCGAACCTCTGCTTTCCCGGGCTAAAGCGTCCCGCCGGTCGCCTGAGAGGCGACGCGGAGCAGGTAGGTGAGCTCGAGTTCGATGCGGCCGAGCGCGTCGAGCAGGGGATCCTCTCCCAGCGCACTGAGGAGCGGGTTGCGCTTCGTCATGTCCCCTTCGGGAACGGCATGGCGTGGATTGATTTCACGCATGTAGATGCGCGCGTCGTAGCGGAGCTGACCCTCGGGGAGAAAGAAGAGCGGATCGAGCCCGAACGCGTAGACGTCGAGCGAGAGCAACGCGCTCTTCTGCATGAATTCGATCGGACGAAGCCGGAGCGCCTGAGCGAGCCGCGCGAGCACGCTTGGACCGACGCGCCGTTGACCCGCGTAGAGCTCGGAGAGCTCCGCGGGCGTTACGCCGAGTGCCTCGACGAGATGGGCATCGTCGACACCGCGCTCGCGTGCGAGTGCCTGCAGGGCATTTCCGAACGTCGGCCCTCCGGCCGTCCCGAGGCATGCGTCCCAAACCGGTATCTGCTGATTCATTCTTCGAGAGGTTCCTCGCCGAGCCAGATCCGCCCCTCGTCGACGAAGATCGCAAAGCGCGCGACGCGCGCGAAATCCCCCAGCGTCATGCACCCGGTGCGCAAATTGAAACGCCATGCATGCCACGGACAGGTGACGATGCCGCGCTCCACGCTCCCCTCGGCGAGCGGCCCGCCCTGATGCGGGCAAGAATTCTCTAGCGCGAAAAGCTCTCCGTCGACATCGAAGATCGCCACCTCGTAGCCCCCGACGCTACGCACGATCGCCGCATTGCGTGCCAGTGCAGAACGATCGCCGATGCAGACGAATCCGTCGCGCATCAACCGAAAAGTGCGCGCGTGAGGCCGCCGTCGACCGAGATCGTTTGCCCGGTGATGTACGAAGCTCGCTCGCTGCAGAGAAAGGCGACGAAATCGGCGAGCTCTTCGGGCGTGCCGACGCGTTGCATCGGCACCTCGCTGCGAGCCGCGGATTCCAGCGCTTCCTCGCTCCCGTAGAGCGCACGCAAGCGGTCGGTAAGGAAACGTCCGGTCGCAATACTGTTGATGGTGATCCCCGCCGAAGCAACGTCATTACTCGCGGTTTTGAGCGCCGAGACCAGCGCGGTGCGTAGCGCATTGGAGAGGGCGAGATTACCGATCGGTTGTTTCACGCTCGTCGACGTCAGCGCAACAATCCGCCCCCATCGGCGTTCGCGCATGAGCGGAAGAACGCTGTAGGCGAGCGCGAGCATCGGACGCAGCACCGTGCGGTAACCGAGATCCCAGTCATCGAGCGTCAACGTTTCGAAACTGCCGGCTTTCGGCCCGCCCCCGTTCGCGACGAGAATATCGATACCGCCGAAACTTGAGCCGACGTTGTCGATCAATCGCGCGCGCTCGCCGTCGTCGTTGAGATCGCAGGGAAACGCGCGCGCGTCGAACGCTCCGGCGGCACGAGCCTGCCCGGCGATCGCTTCCGATACCTCGCGACGACGGGCCGCAACGGCGACGATATGCCCCTCGCGCGCGAGCGCAAGCGCGCAGGCTGCGCCGAGACCGGCGCTCGCGCCGGTGACGAGAGCGACGCGGCGCGGCGCGCTCATCGGAGCGAGCTATTCATACGGAACGCCCTTCGCCCGGCGGTCGCGCAATGCTTCGACGTACCACGTGAACTCTTCGAGAAACGCATTCGTCGAGGTACGAACGTACTCCGCATGCGGCACCCCCTGCTCGTCGAAGGTTTCGGCGACATTCCCGAACGGAAGCAACGACGGAATCGTCACCATTCCCTGTTCGGGGAGCGTCGCGCGCAATTGCATCGCCGCCCGTACGCCGCCGAACCGCCCTCCCGAGTAGGTAACGAGCCCCGCAGGGCGCCAGAAAAACTCATTCATGAAATGATCGAGCATGTTTTTGAGCGCCGGCGGGATGCCGTGGTTGTACTCACCGGAGACGATGAGGAAACCGTCGACGCTCCGGAAGATATCGGCGAGCCGCTCCATCATCGCGGGCGCGCTGCCGCGTTCATATTCTTTATACATGCGGTCGAGCAGCGGCAACGGATATTCGAGCGGATCGACGAGCACGCCGGTGTCGCCGCGATCTTTCAAAACGTCGAGCAAGAAGCGCGCAACGCGAATGCCCTGCCGTTCGCTGCGTACCGAACCGTAGACGACGGCGATCTTCTTACCCATATCGCTGCAACCGCTTCGTTTATCGGCTTTGCTGCGCCTGGTCGAGCGAGGGGGTATCCCAAAAAACGAGCTCCGCGCCCGCGGAACGAATCGTCGTATCGAACGGCCCCTGCAAGCGCAGCGCGTCGCCCGCCCGCAACGACTCGCCGCCGATCTCCGCCTCGCCGTCGGCGAGGAAGAGAAAGCCGTATCGACCCGCCCCGAGTGAGAGCGGGAGCGGCGCGCCTTCGACGCGCGCGACGTAGCATGTCGCATCCTGCCAAATGGCGATGCGCGATTCGATGCCCGGTTGCCCGGTTGCGATCGGCAACCAACGGTTCAAGCGATCGGAGCGCGTATAATCTCTTTGGCCGTAACGCGGCGCGAGATTTTTCGCATGCGGCAGCACCCACATCTGCACGAGATGCACGGGACGCTCTTTGGAGTGATTGAACTCCGAGTGCGTGATGCCGGTCCCTGCGGAGAGATATTGCACGCCGCCCGGCGCTACGACGCCGTGATTTCCCATCGAGTCACGATGCTCGAGTTCGCCGTCGAGGACGTAGGTAAGAATCTCCATGTCGCGATGCGGATGGGTGCCGAACCCTTCTCCGGCCTCGATGACATCGTCGTTGAAGACGCGCAGTGCTCCCCAATGCAGATTTTCGGGGTCGTAATAATCGGCGAAGCTGAACGAATGATACGTCTTGAGCCAGCCGTGATCGAAGTAGGCGCGTGCGCCGCTGCGCTGTGTAATGATACTATCCACCTATGATAGAACCCGAGCAAGTCGTCGAGCGTCGCACCGAGATCGTCTTCCCCAACGATGCGAACCACCACGGAACGCTCTTCGGTGGGAAGGCGCTAGCGATGATGGATATCGTCGCGGGGATCGCCGCCGCCCGGGCCTTCCGGCGCACCTTCGTGACCGCCTCGATGGATCGGATCGACTTCCGGGCCCCGATCAAGGTCGGCGAGTTCGCCGAGACGATCGCCCGGATCGCCCGGGTCGGCCGAACCTCGGTCACCCTGGAGGTCGAGCTCTGGGCCGAGAACCCCGCCGATGGCGAACGGCGGCTCGCGACGATCGGGACCTTCGTGATGGTCGCGGTTGACGAGAAGGGGCACCCTACCCCGCTGCGATAACGGCGCCGCTGCCGCAATTAAGCGCCTGATCTCGAAAGCAATCGTCGTCGAGGGCGCGGCGACACCTACCCCAAGCGGCACTGGTTCAAGCTGCGCATCGTCGGCGACGCGACCGCGGTGATCTATCTCGACCGCGGCGCGAAGCGTGGGAGCGCACGCTGGTGGCTCTTCTCGCTCGATGAGGCAGAGGGCGGGCACGAAAATCGGCGTGCCATACAGGTGGCACTCCGAAATGTAATCCTAGGATTAGGACGTGCGCCCGTAGCTCAATCGGATAGAGCAGGTGTTTCGCAAACCCTGGGTCCGGGTTCGAGTCCCGGCGGGCGCGCACCCGATTCGCGTGGGGCTCATTGTAGACCGGGAGACGCGCTCGGTGGTATAGTGGGAACGCGAAACACCTGCTCGGATGAGCTACGAACGGGGCTGGGAAACCAGCCCCGTTTCATTTTGAAAAACCTCGATTGGAGGGTTCGGCGACTTTATTTTTATTGTCACGTGACCACATTTTTGTTGCTCTCCTCCATGGAGCGGTGAAATCGACCTTGAGAAGGTCGCCGGCTGGAGCGAAAAGGCTTCCCTGCTTGGCATCGAGGTCGATTCTCTGCTATAGTCCCTCAGTCGCCGGGGCGGAATCTCTGCACCCGAGCGAGCCTATCCTGTTGTAAGGAGCCCTTCGTGCCATTAACCAAAGAACAAAAAGCGGAGATCGCCGGCAAATACGGTCGTGGAACCAACGATACCGGTTCGGCCGAGGTCCAGGTCGCGATCCTCACGCACTCGATCAATCAGCTGACCGAGCACCTCAAGATTCATAAAAAAGACCATCACAGCCGCCGTGGCCTGCTGCTCCAGGTCGGGCAGCGCCGTCGTTTGCTGAGCTACCTGCAGCGCAAAGATATCGAGAAGTATCGGCAGTTGATCGCCGACCTCGGTCTGCGCCGCTAAAGCCCAAACCGAGCCCCAGGTCTTCATGGGAGCGACGCGAAGTCGCTCCCATGAACTACCGTATAAAACACTTTGACGTTCTCAGCGTCGCCTCAATCGGCGCGCTCATCTACGCCGGCGTCGCGCTCGTTCTGGCGCTCGTCCTTTTCCTTTTTTCGTCGATGATCGGGGCGATGATCGGGCATATCGGGATGCCGATGCCGTATGTCTTCCCAGTCATGATGATGGGGCCGGCTCTGATCGTGATTTTCCCGATATTCTACGGCATCTTCGCGTTCGTCGCGCTCGCTATCATCGCCGCGCTCTACAATCTCTTCGCGGGATGGACGGGCGGCGTGCTCGTGAGGTTGGAGCAAGTCCCTACGATCCCGCCGAACACCTAGTGTCCTGAGCCGCACGGCGCAACACGCTAGCGCTTCGCGAACTCGCGACAGCCGATGAATCCACTTGGGAGCCGTGCCTTAAAATAACCATCGGCCACAAATCGATCTCCTACGCGTACGAAGTGCAGGCCGCGATCGTACCGGATGCAGGCGGGCTCCCATGGTTGCGCGTGCGACTCGCCGTCGCGACGCACGCGCAGATTCCACACCGTTCCAACGGCACGATCGAATAGAGCTTTTACCTCAGCACCGACCTGAAGGTACGTCTTTGAGCCTCGCGGCATATATCGCTCGCGTTTAAAAGTGTAGAGCGTTCTCCCATCTACCTGAAAACGGACATCATTACCGATCCCGAGCAATCGCAGACGATGTGGCCCGGTTTGAATTTTCCCAAGATCCCGAAAGACGAGCTCACCCCCCGGCTTTCGGAACGCAACAAACGCACTTAGAGCGTACCCGTCCCCTGCCCACCGGATAAGTCCGCCCTGCAAGAAACCCAGCGGCTCCACGCCGCGATCGGCGACCAACATCAGCCACACGCTATACCACGATCGTTGCGAACGAACGCGCGGTAACGCCATCGTAGCTGCGGCGTCGTAATGGAACGCGAACGGTCCTTTCGCATAGAGAATGGCGATGCCGTTCGGCGCGGTAGCGCCAAGAAACGCGAAGATGGCGCAAGCAAGAAGCGCCGTCCGACATCTCCCTAATCGCCGCATTTTCAAAACATCCTTACCGAAGCCCGACGGCACGAACGATAGCGATCTCGATTGCAAGAAAAACGACGCCGGAAAGTGCCATCGACCACTCGACGACGGTAGCCGTGAGCGCAGGAAGGCGCGGTTCGTCTTCGGGTTTGGCCGGATCGTACATAGAATTCCAGGTTATCGGCAGTCGCTTCATCAGCGATAGAAAGCTCCCTAGAGCAATTTGAACCACCGGCAGCAAGAGTAACGTCCACTTGGGCCCGTAATTTTCCGGTTTGAAACGGATATCGAAATGCGTCGGAATGGTTGATGGGAGCCGACCGTAGGCGAAAAAGACGAAGGCGACCGAGGCGACGAGTGCCGCGATCCAGATCGCCCGTGCGATTCGATCGGTCAACCGCGCTACGTGCGTTTGCGTGCGTGCGCGCGCAGCACCGCGGCTTCGATCGCCGCGCTGCCCATGCCGTAGTATTCGATCAGCTCGACCGGATCGCCGGATTGACCGAAGCGGTCGTTGACGCCGATAAACTCGATCGGCGTCGGGTGCTGCGCGGAGAGAATCTCCGCCACGCGCGAACCCATTCCGCCGTGAATCTGGTGCTCTTCGACCGTCACGACCGCACCGCAGGTTTTCGCCGCGTCGAGAATCGCCGCTTCGTCCATCGGCTTCACGGTATGGTTGTTGACGACGCGACATTCGATGCCCCGTTCGCGCGAAAGCTTATCGGCGGCCATTAACGCGTTATAGACGAGAATGCCGCAAGCGACGATCGCGACATCGGTGCCCTCGCGGAAGACTTGCGCCTTGCCGATCTCGAACGGCGTCGCTTCGCTGGTGACGATCGCCGATTTCTCGCGGGCGAATCGCAGATAGGTCGGGCCGAAGGTCTGCGAGAGCGCGAGCGTCGCTTTCTTCGTCTGCACGCTGTCGCAGGGCACGACGACGAACATGTGCGGAATCACCCGCATGATCGCGATATCTTCGATCGCTTGATGCGTCGCCCCGTCGGGGCCGACCGAGACGCCGGCATGCGCGCCCGCGATCTTCACGTTGCTCTGATTGAGCGCCATGATGGTGCGGACTTGCTCCCACGAACGCCCGGGGTTAAACATCGCGTAGCTGGCGATCCAGGGAATCTTGCCGACCGCGGCGAGCCCGCCGGCCATTGCAACGAGCATTTGCTCGGCGACGCCGATCTCTAAATATTGCTCCGGGAGTGCTTTCTTGAGCGCTTCGAAACGCGTCGATTCCGAGAGGTCGGCACAGATACCGATCACGTTGCGGTTCGCCTGCGCCGCTTCGAGCAGCCCTTCACCGAAGCCGTTGCGCGTCGGCAGTTGCTTGAGGTTTGCCGCATCGCGATAATCGACCAGCGCCATCGCCTGCGCGGCGCGATCGAGCGTTTGCGTGTTAGACATGCGCGAGTATCCTCTCCCGCGTAGCCGCGAGCTCGGCGAGTGCGGTTTTTGCTTGGTCGGCGTTCGGCGGCTTTCCGTGCCAGGTGTAATCGCCTTCCATGTAGCTCACGCCCTTGCCCGGAATCGTTTTCGCGATGATGACCTGCGGCTTGCCGACAACGGCGTGCGCGCGTTCGACGGTCGCGACGAACGCGGCGATATCGTGGCCGTCGCATTCGAAGACTTCCCAGTTAAAGGCGCGATATTTATCGGCGAGCGGTTCGAGCGGCATGATCTCTTCGGTGCTGCCGTCGATCTGAATGAAATTGCGATCGATGATGCAGAGCAGATTGTCGAGTTTGAATTTCGCCGCCGTCATCATCGCTTCCCAATGGAGCCCGCACTGATGTTCGGCGTCGGAGGTCACGACATAGACGCGGAAATCGGCGCCGTCCATCTTCGCGCCCTGCGCCATGCCGACGCCCTGCGCGAGACCTTCGCCCAACGGCCCCGAAGTCGTTTCGACGCTCGGCAGCGTGACGCGCTCCGGGTGTCCTTGCAGCCGCGTTCCGAATTTACGCAACGTCAGCAACTCTTCGACCGGAAAGTAGCCGAAGTTCGCCATAGCCGAGTAGCGGACCGGTGCGATGTGCCCGCAGGAGAGCAGCAGGCGGTCGCGCTGCGGCCAATTCGGCTCCTCGGGACGGTGGCGCATGACGTGGCCGTAGAGCGCGGTAAAGATATCGGCCATGTCGAGCGAGCCGGCGGAGTGCCCGGAGCCGGCGGCGAGCAACGCGCGAATAATGCCTTCGCGCACGTCGGTCGCCTTGAGGTCAAGCTCCCTCAAGCGTTGGGGGGTCAGCGTCTGCATGTCCGCGTTATACCAGGTGCCGCCCCTTGGGCCCTCGCGGGAAGGTCGGGGCCGGGTGCCGCCACGGGCAACGCCTGAGGGCGTGGCGAACCCATACGTGACGCCGGTGCGTATTCGTGAGGTTCTGCGACGCTTATCGGAGGACGGGTGGGTTCTCGTCGCAACCCGCGGTAGCCACCGTCAATTCAAGCACCCATCCAAGCCGGGTCGAGTGACAGTACCCGGTCGTGAGAGCGACGAACTTCAGGAAGGAACGTGGCGCTCCATTCAACGACAGGCAGGTTGGAAGTGAAATATCCAGTGATCATCGAGCGAGGCGAGCGGAACTTCTCGGCATACGTCCCCGATCTGCCCGGATGCGTCGCAACCGGTGAGACGCTTGAGGAGACCCAGCAGAACATTCGTGACGCAATAGAACTTCATATCGAGGGGATGCGAGAGGACGGGCTGCCCGTACCGACCGCGTCGGCCGTGGTATTTGCCGAGGTAGCGTAGGGCGGCGCAGCCTTTCTTAGTACCCGAGCGCGGCGCCGGCGGGGTGGCGACGGTCGCTTCCGCCCTCGAGCATGCCGGTTTTCGGATCGACGATAATCGCTTGCGCCGAGCCCCAGGTGGGAATTTGCTTCAAGCGATAGCCCTCTTTTTCGAGTGCGAGCATGACGGTCGGCGCGAATGCCCCCGGCTCGTATTGAATCTCGTCGGGAAGCCACTGCATGTGGATCCGCGGCGCATCGACCGCCTGCATCGCGTCCATGCCGAAATCAACCGCGTTGAGGATCGTCTCCAGCGTAATGGTAATGATCCGCGAGCCGCCGGGGCTGCCCGTCACCATAAAGAGTTTGCCGCCGCGCAGCACGATGGTCGGCGACATCGAGGAGAGCGGGTGTTTGAACGGCTCGATAGCGTTGACTCTCCCCTGCACTAAACCGTACATGTTCGGCACGCCGGGCTTCGAGGTGAAATCATCCATCTCGTCGTTGAGGAAGAAGCCGGTCGTTCCGGCCATGACTCCCGCGCCGAACCAATCGTTGAGCGTGTACGTAACGCCGACGGCGTTTCCCCAACGGTCGACGATCGAGAAGTGCGTGGTGTCGCGATGCTCGTGCCAATGTACTCCGAGCCCGGGGTGCACCTTGCTCGAAGGGGTCGCGCGATCGGGGAGAATCTGCGCGCGTAATTTCGCCGCGTACGATTGCGAGAGTAATTGCGCGATCGGTTCGGCGCCGAAGGCTGGGTCGCCGAGATATGCGTTGCGATCGGCGTACGCGCGCCGCTCCGCCTCGACGAGATAGTGCGTCTCTTTGATGGAATGCCAGCCCCACTGCGTGAACGGATAGGGTGCGACGATATGCAAGATCTCGCAGATCGTCACGCCGCCCGAACTCGGCGGCGGTGACGAGATGATTTTGTAGCCGTGATAATCGCAAACGGTCGGCGTGCTGACGACCGTGTGGTAATCGGCGAAATCGCGCATCGAGAGAATACCGCCGTGGGCGTTGCTCGCTGCAACGATCGCGCGCGCAATCGGACCGCGATAGAATGCCGCCGCTCCACCGCGCGAAATCTCTTCGAGCGTACGCGCGAGCTCCGGCTGCTTCACCACTTGCCCGGGAACCGGAAGGTGTCCGTTCGGCATCCAGATCGCGCGCAGGTTCGGCTGCTTCGCAAAGGTGTAGGCGCCGCTATACCCCTCGGCGAGCGAACCGTGGAACGGTATCAGATCGCCGCCGGTAAACGCGAACCCGTCTTTCGCCAGCGCGATCGCGGGCGCCATCAACGCCGCGCGCGACATCGTGCCGAAGCGTTTGCGCGCGGTCTCCATGCCCGCCACCGTTCCGGGAACGCCGATCGAGAGCCAGCCCTTCGTCGAGCGACCGGGCACGACGTTGCCGTGCTTGTCGAGATACATCGAGGGCGTTGCGCGCGCCGGTGCGACCTCGCGAAAATCGATGAACGCGCTGCGCCCGTCGTGCATGCGCACCAACATGAAACCGCCGCCGCCGATATTGCCGCAGCACGGATCGACGACCGCGAGCGCGTAGGCGACCGCAACTGCCGCATCGACGGCATTGCCGCCGTGCTTGAGGACGTCGAGCCCAACCTGCGAGGCGTAGCGTTGTTCGGTCACCACCATGCCGTGCCGGCCGATCCCCATCGGCGGCGAGATCGGCATCTTCGGGCGCGGCCAGGGGCCGACGGCGAGCAATGCGAGCGCCGAGAGCGCGGCGAGCAGCGGGCGAGCGAGGGTTGCAGCATTTCTCATGCGCCCCCGTTCGTTACCCGATCGCTAAAAACCACGTGGTTCGAGCCTACGCCTCCCCCGGCCTTAATGTAAAGCAGTTCAGGAGGATGCCTGGGGGGGGGGATAAGTCGAACGGCCATCGCCGGAAAGGAGCCTCAATGAAAGGGGCTCGTTTGGGCGAAAGAACTATCTACTGAAAATTGGAGGACCGGATCTTGTTCAAGAAAATCATCGCCGGTGCGATCCTTTCTCTATCGGTAACCGTTGGGGCCGCCGCACAGGCACGGGCGTGCTTCGCACAGACCAATGGCTGCTTTACCGTAATATACTGCTCGTATCATAACAATGGCACGGGCGGTTATTACATCGCCCATAGGTACAATAATTGCCTCGATTGATGACATCCACGCGCGCCATCTCGAAACCCGGGATGGCGCGCGATCCCATTCTTACTACGATAATGAAGAAGGCAACCTTCATGATTCCACGCTATTCTCGTATTTTCTCGCTATCTTTCGCGGCCGTGGCGCTGATCGCCGCATCGCCTGTTGTAGCCCCCGAATCGCTCGCCGTTGTCCCAAGCGCCATCCGACCCGGCGCGATCTTCCGCTACGAACGCACCATGGCCGTCACAAGCTCGCCGACGATTCACGAAATGATGGCCGTGAAGATCCTCTCGGTCTCGCGGACCGGGTACTCGGCGCGCATCATGTACAGGAGACCCGGACATCCGCCCGTCGTTAAAGAGATCGTCGCCGACGGTGCCGGTTGGCTATACCCAGGCAGGACCGAGCGTCCACACGATTTTCTCACGGTTGATGCGGCGCGATATTGTCAGCTTCCCGCGGAGCTCGCCACCGGATCGCAATGGAGATGCAAAGCACGAACCGTCTGGCAGTACTGGCCTTCCGGCTCGGCCCGCGTCACCGCGACGAACGTGACAAAAGACACTCTGCAACTGAGAGAAACCGGTGTCGGCCTGCCCAAATTGCAAACGGTAATCGATGACGACACCGGTCAGCCGGTTTCGACGAGAACGACGACCTCGTGGCAGGCGGTCTCCGATTTTAGCGATTTTCTTCTTCGGTACGAACGGATGACCATCCGCATAGACCTTCACGTGGGACATCAGATACTACCGACGACAATTATCACGACGATCCAACGCGAGCAGTGATCCGCATACTACCGCGCGCGATTCTGACCACCGCTCTTATAGCGCTATCGTGGGGATGCTGCCTCGCAGCAAACGATGGCTCACTCTGCGTCCGTACAACAAGTGCCGCTTCGACGAAGCCGCTCGCAGACGTCCGTGTCTTTGTCATCGGGGCCGGGAAGGGCGAATCGTACGTTGGACTTACCGATATTCGCGGGCGAACGTGCTTTCGCCATCTACCATCTGCCGCTTACAGGGTGTTTGCTAGAAAAAAACGCTTTAGAGCGCTCGCGATCTCCGTACAGGTCGAGGCTCGTCGCATGGTTCGTCTCGATTTGGCGTTGCGCCCCGCCGAGAAAGTTATCGCGCGTGTCGTTACCGCACGAGTGAGAGACGCGAGTTACGAAACAATCTCCCGGCAATCCTCGCTCTCCAAGGTTAGTTCGAATATACGCGCAGCGATGAACGACATCCCGGGGATCCACGTCGCCGCCGGGGCATCGGGGCTCGGGGCATCGGCCTCCATTCGCGGACAAGATCCATCAATGACTTCGTACACGATCAACGGAGTGAACGTCGGGAACTCGGCGGCATCGACGATCGACAGCGATTTGCTCGACCAAGCACAAGTCGATGCACAGAACGATCTCCTTGCATATTCATTTCTCTCCCCCTCAATGCACCCGCTCTACCACGCCTCGGCGCAGCAAGGGGCATTCGGCCTGTCGGTGCTCAAAGGATCGTTCCAAGACACCGCGGGAGCCGTAGGGATCGCCGTCGCACATGCCACGCGCACGACGGAGAGCGCATTGAACGGCCAGAGTTATCTCGACCAGAGCGGATATACCTACGCCCACTCCGGCGCGATCGACGTCAATGGGAATTACGGCGATTTATCGTTCCCGTTGGGTTCCTGGAATGCTTCGCTCTCCGATGCAGTCGCGACGAGCCGGACACTCCCGATTTCGAATATCCTAGCTGGTTCCGTCGCCGCGGGTTTTGGGCCCGGCGAAGTTCTTACCTCAAGCTCGAATAATCCATTGTTTTCAGCAAACGGCCTCTTGGGCAACTACGCCATCTCGGTGAGCGTCGC
>JAJYHP010000094.1 GCA_021784715.1 bacterium | reverse complement strand
GCATTTAACGGCGACGCCGATTCCGCGCACGCTCGCGCAAACGCTGCTCGCCGGGCTCGATATCTCCTCGATCGACGAGTTACCGCCGGGACGGACGCCGATTGAAACCTTTGTCTTACGCATGAGTCGGCTCGAGCGCGCCTACCGGTTCATCCGCGAGCGGGTCGAGCGGGATGGACAGCAAGCCTACGTTGTTTGCGCCGCCATCGAGAGCGACGAAGAGGAGGGTATGGGGCTGATCGGTGCGGTCGAGGAGGCGGCGCGTGTCGCTGCCGGGCCGCTTGCGGGCTTGCGGGTGGGATTGTTGCACGGACGCATGAGCTCCGAGCTGAAGGATCGTACGATGAAGCGCTTTTCGGCAGGCGAAATCGATGTATTAGTTGCGACGACGGTCGTCGAGGTCGGGGTCGACGTGCCCAATGCCGTCGTCATGCTCGTCCTCGACGCCCACCGATATGGGCTGGCGCAACTCCATCAATTGCGCGGCCGAGTCGGGCGCGGCGGTGCTGCTTCGTACTGTCTGCTCGTCCATCCCGATGATGCCCCACAGAGCGCACGGCTCGAATTCCTGTTGGAGAGCACCGATGGCTTCGCGATCGCCGAGCGCGATCTCGAACTGCGTGGTGGTGGGCAACTCGCGGGTCTCTTGCAGTCGGGGCGTAGTGGTATGCGCTACGGCGACCCAATCGCGGACCGTCCGCTTTTTCTGGCGGCCGCAGCGGTTGCCCGCGAGATCTTCGATCGAGACCCCGAATTACGAGAACCCGGGAACGCCGGACTTCGGTCGGCGCTGCTCGCCGAACAAAATTTGCGGGATTTGCAACTTTCTTCGTAAGGAAGCAGTAAACTTAGGCGCATCGCTCTCTATAATTGAAGGAGTCCTCCTATCGTGCGATTCACTCGCCCGCTCGTCGCGTTCGCGGCGGCGCTCGCCCTTGGGTTCGCCCTCGTGGGCCAGGCGCGCGCCGATTCAAACGTCACGCGTACGACGCTTTCTAACGGTCTTCAAGTCGTGGTCGTGCGCGATACGCTCGCGCCCGTCGTAACGACGATGATGAATTACAAAGTCGGCTCGAATGAAGAGCCGCTCGACGGCCTCGCGCATGCGACCGAACATATGATGTTCCGCGGCAGCAAAACGATTTCGGCAAATCAGCTTACCGAAATCATCGGCCTCACCGGCGGCGATTTCGACGCCGATACGCAAGCTGAAATGACGCAATATTTTTTCACTGTCCCGTCGCAATATCTCGACGTCGCGCTGCGCCTCGAAGCCTCGCGCGCCCAGGGGTTGCTCATGGCCCAAAATGAGTGGAACCAAGAGCGCGGAGCGATCGAACAAGAAGTCACCCAAGATAACAGCAACGCTATTTCGCGGATGCTGATGAAGATTCAAAAAGCCGTCTACGTCGGTACCCCTTATGGTAACAACACCTTGGGAACCATCAAGACGTTCTCGACGCAGATCAATCACAAGCAACTGATCGATTTTTACAACACGTGGTATCACCCCAATAACGCCGTCTTCGTCATCGTCGGCGATGTCGACCCGCATTCGACGATCGCGATGGTGAAGAAGCTGTTCGGTTCGATTCCGGCGGCAAAATTGCCGGCGCGCCCAAAGGTGGCGCCGAAACCGATGAAGGCACAGGTCATCTCCGAGACCAGCGATCAGCCGTATACGCTCGTCGCCCAGGCATTTCGCTTCCCGGGATACGACAGCAAAGAGTACGCCGCTTCGGTTATCGCAAGCGATGTCCTCAATTCGCAACGCGGCGCGTTGTACGCGCTTGTCGCCGACGGAAAGGCGCTCTTTACCGGCTTCCAGAGCGACAACCATCCGAAACTCTCGGGCGGCTTTCTCTTCGCCGCCGTCGCCCCGACCACGAAGCCGCAGACGATTGCTGCGGAGATGAAGTCGGTAATCGAAGGATATAAAAAGAACGGCGTGCCCGCCGCATTGGTACGCGCGTCGATTCGTCGCGAAGTAGCGCAGGCCTCGTTCCAATACAACAACATCGCGAACCTCGCCTTCGCATGGTCGACGGCGCTTGCGGTGCAGGGGCTGCGTTCGCCCAACCAAATGATCGCCGCCTACAAAAAAGTCACGACGGCGGAAGTCAATCGGGTTTTACGCCGCTACTTGGTCTACAAAACCTCGATCCTCGCCTACGCCGTCCCGAGCAATTCCGGCAAAATCTCGATGGGCACCGGCGCGCTCGCCAAAGAAAATAATTCCATTCCGCCGACGAAGCACGAAGCGCTTCCGTCGTGGGCGAACGACATTCTCGCACACTTGAAGGTTCCGCCGCAGACGGTACACCCGACGAGCTTCACGCTTGCAAACGGCCTTCACGTCATCGTCGTCCCGAGCAGCCTCAGCAAGACGGTCGTCCTGCGCGGCTCGATCGATAATAATCCGGTCCTTCAAGAGCCGAAGGGGGAGTCGGGAGTCGGAGGCGTGCTCGCGACCCTCATGGGATACGGCAGCACGACCTACGACCGTCTCGCCTACCAAGCGCAACTCGATAAGATCGCAGCCAACGTCAACGTCGGAACGAATTTCTCGCTGGACGTCCTCTCGGATCACCTCGCTCGCGGCATGCAACTGCTTGCCGACGAAGAGTTGCATCCGGCGCTTCCGGCGGCGATATTCCCCGTCGTTCGGCAACAGGCGCTCGGAGCGATTCTCGGAGCCGAAAATGCTCCCGACACGCTCGCTCAGGAGCAACTGCAGAAACTTCTCTACCCGGCCGGCGATCCGACGCAGCGCCATGCGACGCCCGCGTCGATCCGCGCACTCACGCTCGCCGATCTTCGCAGCTACTACGCAGCGGCCTATCGCCCCGACCTCACGACCATCGCGATCGTCGGCGATATCACGCCGCTGCGCGCGAAGATCCTCGTCGAGCGTTACTTCGGGGCCTGGAAAGCGATCGGTCCGAAACCGAATACCGATCTCGCTGCCCAGCCGAATAACCCCGCGGCCTCGGCCGTCGTTCCGGCGAACGGTCGCGTGCAATCCTCGACGACCTTGGCGCAAACGATGGCCTTCGGTCGCTCGAACCCGGATTATGCAGCGCTTCAACTCGCCAACACCGTGTTGACCGGTGGGTTCTACAGCTCGATGCTCTACCACGATCTGCGCGAGATCCACGGGTGGGTCTACTACGTCGGATCGCAATTCAACATCGAGAAGCATCGTTCGGTCTTCACGATTAGCTACGGGTCGAACCCGCAGAATATCGTTCCGGCACAGCAGCAGATCGTTACCGATATCGAACAACTCCAGCAACATCCGCTCGGCGCACATCGATTGCTGCGTGCAAAGGCACTCTTGCTAGGGCTCATTCCGGTACGGCAACAATCCTACGGGGGTGTCGCCAACCTCTTGCTCGGCTACGCGCAAGAAGGCTTACCGCTCGACGAAAACATCATCGAAGCGCGCCAAGAATTGGCGACAACGCCCGCACAGGTGCAGGCGGCGGTCGCGAAGTGGGTGCGCCCGAAGGACTTCGTCCGCGTGGTGACCGGACCGGGCCCGCGCTAAGCGCGCTCGCCGACTCTGTCACTGCGGGCCCCCGCGTCAGTACGACGCGGGGGCCTTTCCGTGGGAACTCTCCTGTCGAGGTGCCGACCTGCGTGCGGCGAACGAGCCTCGACATGCAGCTTCGCTTTGACGGCGTGGCGTTCGACCTCGACCATACCTTGTTGGTCGATAATCGTCTCGAGCGCGTTGCCCTTCTCGACCTGATCGTTCGTATCGATGCGAGCGGCGCGCCGATGCGCCTCTCGCTCGATCGCGCAGGAATCGTCGCGGACGAAGAACTCTTCCGCTATCGCAACGAGGGCGTCGATCTCGACACCATGCTGCGGCGTTTCGTCGAGCGTTGCGGCGGGAGTGGCGGTGAGGCGTGGGTGCCCTGGTTTCGACAGCGAGCGCTCGATCTCGTCCCGCGCATGGTCTTGCCGATGCCCGCCGCCGGACGGGTGCTTCCTGCGCTCGCGGAGGCAAATCTCCGTGTTGCCGCGCTCTCGAATGGCCCGAGCCCGCTCCAGGAGCGAAAAGCAGCGCAGATCGGCTTTTATTATCCCGTTCTTACCAGCGAACAGATCGGATCGAGCAAGCCCGACCCGGCGGCCTTCGAGCTCCTCGCGACGACGATGGGGCTCGAACCGGAGCGCATCGCCTATGTCGGCGACGACCCGTACATGGATATCGCGGGTGCGCTCAAGGCGGGTTTCGCCGGCATCTGGTTCGACGGAGGAAGCAAGCCCTACCCTGCCGATATCCCACCCCCGACCGCGACGATTCTCTCGCTCGACGAGTTGCTTCCGCTTCTCGCGCAGCCGGCGGTATGATGATCGTTCGCGAAGTGGAACCTCTCCGCACCCCCATCCGTAAGAGAACTCGATGCCGAAAATAACCGGCGGCGCCCTCAACAGCCGCAAACTGAAATCCCCCAAGGGTCCCAACGTTCGCCCGACTCCCGGGCGCGTCAAGGAGTCGCTCTTTTCGATTCTTGCCCCGCGTATCGCGGAGGCTGCTTTTCTCGATCTCTTTGCCGGAACGGGGGCGATCGGCTTCGAGGCAGCCTCGCGCGGAGCCGGTCGCGTCGTGAGCGTCGAGGGACACCGTGAGACCGCGCTGGCCATCGAAGCGGCCGCCGAGAACTTCGGGCTGCGCGAACCAGGGTATGCGCTCGTTGCCGCTCCGGTCGAGCGCGCGCTCTATCGGGTCGCTGGGCTCTTCGATATCGTCTACATGGATCCGCCGTATGCAGATCCCGTCCCTCTGCAGGCTTTCCGATTGCTCGTCGAACGCGGGCTCCTCGCGCCCGACGCACTGGTGATCTACGAGCACAGCGCGAAGCGAATTTTGCCGACGATACCGGGGTATCGCGGGGTGCGAGAAGAAGTCTACGGCGATGTCGCTCTCGCGTTTTTCGAACCCGACAACGGCTAGGCTCGGCCTCGCGTGACCCGCGCAATCTATCCAGGCTCGTTCGATCCGCCGACCAACGGACATCTCGACGTCATCGAACGGGCTTCGCACGCGTTTGCCGAGTTGCTCGTCGCCGTCGTCGTCAATCCGCAAAAGCGTCATCCGATGTTCACGCTCGACGAGCGCGAACGTATGCTTCGCGAATCGGTAGCGCATTTGGAAAATGTCCGCGTCTGCCATTTTCGCGGGTTGCTCGCCGATTACGTGCGTGCCGAGAAGGTCGACGTCATCGTGAAAGGGTTGCGCGTCGTCTCGGATTTTGAGAGCGAGATGGCGACGGCATTGATGAATCGAACGCTCTCCGACGTCGACACGCTCTTTCTTATGTCCGATCAACGTTTTTCGTTCGTCAGTTCGAGTATCGTCAAGGAAGTGTTCTTTCTCGGGGGGGATGTAAGCGGCTTGGTCCCCGAGCCCGTGCTACGGATGATGTCCACCAAACGCAGCGAACGTTCGCATCGAAACGGAGGGTAATAATGTCGGTTGAACGCGTTCTCGAGAAGCTCCACGCCTACGTTCATGAAGGCCTATGGTTGCCGGCCGGCTACCGCATTCTCTCGGCCGAGCGGATCGACGAATTTGTCGATAAGATCCGTGATTCGTTGCCCAATGAGATCGGCCGGGCCAAGGTCATCGCTCGCGATGGAGACCTCTTCGTGCGCGATGCCCAAGAGCGCGCCGAAGCAATGCTCGCGGAGGCGGCGGCGAAACACGACGAGCTACTCGACGAGCACGAGATCGTGCGCCGCGCGCGCGCGACCGCCGAGGCCGTCTTGCGCGATGCGCAGGAGCGCGCAAAAAAAGTGCGAGAAGGTGCAGATCACTACGCCGAGCAGATGCTTGCAGAGCTCGAAGGGCGTCTCGGGGGCGCGCTCGCCTCGGTGCGCAAGGGGCGCGACGCGCTTGCCGGGCGCCTTCCCCAGCCCGGCGTCACGTCGGTTGCCGGGAGCGATCCGCTCGCCGATGCGGCGGCAAAAAACAAGCGCCTTGCTTTCGATGCACAGGCGCCCGAGGAAGCCGAAGCGGTCGAGGTATGATCTTTTAACAACGTTCGAGAATAGGTTCGTCGTAGCGAGATATGTATTGTTCGCCTAATTTATCAACGAAGCCAAACTGAAAGAGGGTCGAAGATGAGTGAAGATCGCAGCAACGAGCAACCTGGCCAGCAAATCCAGCGATTTACAGACGCGCCACAGCAAGGAGTGGGGGCGCCGCAGCCGGTTCACACGCTCGACGCGACGTCGACGGATGCTCCCTCCACATCCCCGACGATGGGCGCCGACCCGCAGCCGCAGCCGCAGCCGCAGCCACAGCCACAGGCATCGTTCCAGGCCGCACCGCCGACGCAAAATATCTACATTACTCAGCAGGTGCAGCAGAGTGCGCCCGCAGTTGTCGTGCTTTCGCCTCCGAAGAGCGTCGTGACGGCGTTAGTGCTGACGTTCTTTTTCGGGCCGCTGGGGATGTTCTATTCAACCGTGCTCGGTGCGGTGGTGATGATTGTAGCGGCGCTGGTTATCGGCCCGCTTACGCTGGGTATCGGGCTCTTTCTGATTTGGCCGCTTTCGATGGTCTGGGGAGCAGTTGCTGCCGCAAATGCGAACAAACAAGCGACGGCCAACGTCACGATGGCGCAAAACGCTCCACGTTAGCGATGGGGGCGAGGCGCACGTACGTCTCGTTCGCGTGGTTTCGCTAGATGTGGACGACGCTAGACCGGCGGGGCTTGAACGTTCTGCGCGAACGCTTCGAGGCGCGCTCGGTCGATCGCTTTAACGCGCCCGCGGTCCAATTCGACCGCGTGCGCGTTTTTCAAACGGAGTAGCGCGCGCGCCGCCATATCGCGGACGGTTCCTGCTGCTGCCGCGATCTGCGCTTGCGAGAGATTCTCGACTCCCGGCAGCCCGCGCGTCATGCCGACCGAGGTGCGCGCGTAACCGAGCAGAAATTTCGATACGCGTTGCAGGACGTGCGCGAATGCGAGATCGGCGATCGTGTCGATCGAACGACGGCGTGCTTGCGACGAACCGATCAGAAATCCGAGTGCGAGCTCGGCATCGTTACGGCATGCGTGAATGACCGCTTCGCTCGGGATCGTGACGATCGTCGCATCTGTGAGCGCTTCGGCGCGCGTGGTCGCGCCGCCGCCGTCGAAAGTTCCGCTTTCATTGAGCGTATCGTGCGTGAGACGCTCGCCGATGGTGTGCGTTTTGCCGTCGGGGGAGAGCAACGTATAGATTACTTTCCCGCTCTTGACGATACCAAGATACGGCCAGAGTTCGCCTTCATCGAAGATCGTATCGCCCGATTTAAAAGACCGCTCGCTTAACTGGCCTGCGAGTTCTTTCACCGTCGATGCTTTCGCATCGCTAAATTGCGAGACGTGCTGGAGAAAGGCTTCACCGTCGGCGTGCTCGTCGATTCGCTCGAGCCGCAACGTCCAGCGATTTCCACCGAGGTTGCGCGCATCCCACGAAAAGCGTCCCGGACGCAACTGCGTGAGTTCGTTACGGAGCGCTCGCGGGTCGCCCTCTTCGCGAATTTCGAGAATATTGCCAAGCTGAAGCTTGTCGAAGCTCTCGAGGATCAGATCGGTCTTCGTCGCGGCGGAGAGCGAGCGGGCATCGAGCGTAAAGGCAGCAGGTCGATTGATCGGCATAACGCGCGCTGATTATGGATCGAGGAGGGATGGGCCTGCCGGAGCGGGGCTTCCCCGGGCAGAAGTGGGGGGTATGAAGAGTACCCTAACAGATCAGGATATCGTTATCGTTGCCGGTGCCCGCACGCCGTTCGGCAACTTCGGGGGCGCCCTCTCGGCGCTGACCGCAACCGACCTCGGGGTCGCCGCCGCCGCCGGCGCGATCCTACGCAGCGGCGTTCCGGCGGCGCAGATCGACGAAGTCATCTTCGGCAACGTCATCCAGAGCAGCGCCGACGCGATCTACCTGGCGCGCCATATCGGCTTACGGGCCGGTCTCCCGGTCTCGGCGCCCGCCTTAACGCTCAATCGCCTCTGCGGCTCGGGGCTCCAGGCAATTCTCTCCGGGGCGCAGTCGCTCGCACTGGGACAGGCCCGATACGTGCTCGCCGGTGGCGCGGAATCGATGAGCCAGGCGCCGCACGTCGTTCGGGGCGCTCGAAGCGGCTTTGCGCTCGGCGCGAAGGTTGCGTTCGAGGATTCGCTCTGGGAGGCGCTGACCGACTCCTATAACGGCATGCCGATGGCGATTACCGCCGAGAATCTGGCGGCAAAATATTCGGTCTCGCGCGAAGAGTGCGATGCCTTCGCCTTGGCGAGCCAGGAGCGCGCGCTTGCGGCCCAGCAGGACGGCTACTTCGCCGACGAGATCGTCGCGGTCGAGGTGCCCGGGCCCAAGGGTACGACCCAGCGCATCGATCGCGACGAGGGACCGCGCGAAGGGCTCTCGATGGAACGGCTCGCCAAACTTCCCGCCCGCTTTCGCAAAGACGGCGTGGTGACACCCGGTAACGCGAGCGGCATCACCGACGGCGCCGCCGCCGTTGTCTTGACGACGGTGAAGCAGGCGCGTGCCGACGGTCTCCGCTGGATCGGCCGCTTACTCGGCGGCGTCTCGGTCGGCGTCGACCCCGATATTATGGGTATCGGGCCGGCGATGGCGATCCCCGCAGCCCTCCAGCGCGCCGGCATCGCCCGCGAGAGCGTCGATCTCATCGAGATCAACGAAGCCTTTGCGCCGCAGGTCATCGCCTGTTTGCGCGATCTCGGCGACGACGGACGAAAACTCAACCCGCACGGTGGTGCGATCGCGCTCGGGCATCCGCTCGGTGCGTCGGGAACGCGCATCGCTTATACCGCGCTGCACGAACTGCAGCGTCGCGGTGGCGGCATCGCCGTTGCTTCGGCCTGTATCGGCGGAGGCCAGGGAATAGCGGCCGTTTTCTCCGCCGAGTAACGTGGAACCGCAAACGCCCCCACGAGCGCGCGTGCCGTGGGGGCGCATTCTCGATGTGGCGGCGGTCGCGCTGATCCTCTTCGCGCTCTGGAAGGTCTTCGTCGCACCGCGCTTTCTCAACGCTCCGGGGGCCTATCCCGCACCGCATGTGGCGTTCGCTCGCCTCAACGGCGGAGCGCCCTTTGCCGTTGTCTCGGCGCGCGGCCACGTGTTGTTTCTCGATTTTTTTGCTACCTGGTGCACGCCCTGTCGTGCTGAACTACCGCTCGTGCAGGCGTGGGAGCGCGCCCATCCGCAGGCGCTCGTCGTGCCCGTCGACGTCGGCGAATCGCCTGCGGCCGTGCGCCCGTTCGCGGTCGCGCACGGTATGCGGCACGTCGTCCTCGATCCCGAGCAGCTCTCCCGCGGATACTTTCAGATCCTCGGTTTCCCGACGATGGTCGCGATCGATCCCCAGGGAAATATCCGCGCGACGTGGACCGGGTTTAACCCAGCAATCGGGCTTGCGATGAGTAACGCGTTGCAAAATCTCAAAAAAAAGCGATAGCAGCCGAAGCTCCTATCGCTTTTTCGTGAGCCGGATCTCGTTATGGATTGACGATAAAGGTATCGCTCGTCGGAATATTCCGGGCCTACGAGGCACGTAAAGTTCGTAAACTTAATTGGAAGTGCAGGTGGGAAAGACGCTTCATTCGGCTGTGCGATGTAGCCGGACGACCGGACCCAGCTGCGAGCTACTTTCCGGTCCAGGCCGGTTTGCGCTTTTCGAGAAAAGCGCTCGTTCCCTCGCGAAAATCGTTGCTGTCGACCAGGAGCCCGAACTCCATCGCCTCGACCTCCAATGCATCGGCGAGCGCGAGATGCGCGCCGCGATAGATCGCTCGCTTGCATGCCGCGACGGCCAGCGGTGCTTTCGTCGCGATCGCGCCGGCGATGCGGTGTGCTTCTTCCATCAGCTCGGCGAGCGGCACCACGCGCTCGACGAGCCCGATGCGCAATGCTTCACGCGCATCGACGATCTCGCCGGTAAGGCAGAGGTAGAGAGCCATTCCTTTACCGAGCAAACGCGTCGTGCGTTGCGAGCCTCCATACCCTGGGATGAGGCCGAGGTTGACCTCGGGTTGCCCGAATTTCGCGTTCTCCGAGGCGATGCGGATATCGCAGGCCATCGCCAGCTCGCAGCCGCCGCCGAGGGCGAAGCCGTTGACGGCAGCGATAACCGGTTTCGAGAGGGATTCGATCTGCTCGGTGACGTGCTGTCCGATCCGCGCCTTCCCGGCGCCGGCACCGGCGTTGGGGAGCGCGTTGAGCTCGCCGATGTCGGCACCGGCGGCGAAAGCCTTCTCGCCGGAGCCGGTGAGCACGATCGCCCGAATATCGGCACGGGCGTCGAGATCGGCGAGCGCACGCGAGAGTTCGGAGAGCAGCGCGGCATTGAGGGCGTTGAGCACCGCGGGGCGATCGAGCGTTATCGTCGCGATCGGGCCGTGCTCCGCAACGCGAATTGCGCTGGAGGCCTCATTCATAATCGTAAAAACCCTTGCCGCTCTTGCGTCCGTGGCGCCCGGCGAGGACCATACGTTTGAGTAACGGCGGTGCCGCCATCATCGGATCTTTAAATTCCTCGAACATAATCTGCGCGATGTAGTACGTGGTGTCGAGGCCCACGAAGTCGAGCAATTCGAGCGGGCCCATCGGATAGCCACAGCCGAGTTTCATGCCTTTGTCGATATCCTCTTTGCTTGCAAGTCCGCCTTCGTAGCAGCGAATCGCATACAACAGATAAGGAATGAGCAGACGGTTGACGACGAAGCCCGGCGTATCTTGGGCGAGGATCGGTTCTTTTCCAAGCTTCTGCGCGAAAGCATAGAGCTCGTCGATCGTATCCTGTGTGGTGGCGATCGTGCGTACGACCTCGACGAGTTTCATAATCGGGACGGGATTGAAGAAGTGCAGACCGGCAACGCGATTGGGGCGTTTCGTTACCGCCGCCAATTCGATGACGCAAAAACTCGAGGTATTCGTGCAGACGATCGCGTGGGGTGCGAGCAGATCGTCGAGTTGTTTAAAGAGTGTTTTTTTTGCTTCGGGATTTTCAACGATCGCCTCGATGACGAGATCGCAATCTTTGAGATCGGCGATCGCCGTCGTCCCTTTGATGCGCCCGACGATTGCATCGCGTTCGCTCTTGGGGAGCTTCCCTTTTTCCACGAACTTATCGAGCGACTTCGCGATCGATGCGAGCCCGCGCTGCAGCGGCGCCTCGGCGACCTCCATAAGGACGACGTCGAAGCCCGCGCTCGCGGCGGTTTGCGCGATCCCGTTGCCCATGAGTCCGGCGCCGCAGACGCCGACCGTACGAATCTTCAACACGTGTAGAAACCTCTCGCTTCCTTAAAATGAGATAAAGAACGCAGGTGCTTTCGTCCTCTCGTCGGTATCACCCTAGGGGAAAGGGAGTACGGAATCGATGCGGACCGCGTATCACGAGGCTTTAGAAGGGACCCGACTCGACGTCGTGCGCCTCGGCGCCCTCGTCGGCGATGCCATTCGGGTGAGCGTCGATGCGCTCGAACGCCGCGATGAAGCGACCGGCGCGCGCGTCGTCGCGGGCGACGATATTATCGACGACCTTCGTCGCAAGATCGAGGCGCATTGCATCGAGCTGATCTGGCGTCAACAGCCGGTCGCCGGCGAGTTGCGCGAGATTGCGGCGATGCTCGAGATCGCGACCGACTTGGAGCGCGTCGGCGACTACGCGGTCGAGATCGCTAAAAATGCGATAAAACTCGCAGACACCGCCCTGCGTCCGCAAAAAGTAGAGATCGATCGGATCGCCGCCGTCGCCCACGGGATGCTGCTCGACGCCATGCGTGCATATACCGAACGCGACTCCGAGCTCGCCACCGAGGTGATCGCGCGCGACGACGATGTCGACCGGCTCTATAAGCGCAGCATTGCGTTGTTACAAGAAGAAATGCAACGCGACTCCGAACTCGTTACCTCCGGAACGCGCTACCTGTTCGTACTCACCGCGGTCGAGCGGGTCGGCGACCGTGCGAGCAACATCGCCTGGCACACGAAGGATATGATCGGCGAGTAACGTGGCGGAGCCCGCTCCACCGCTCGATCGCGCGCTCTTCGCGGTAACGAGCGATCGCGTCTATCTCAACCACGCCGCCGTCGGCGTTCTTCCCAAGCCCACCGTCGATGCGCTGCACGGTTTCGTCGAAGCGCACGCGACGGGCGGCGTCTTGGGAACCTACCGGTACGAAGGGGCGATGGCGGAGTACCGGCAGCGAGTCGGTGCAGCGATCGGCGCGAGCGGGGCGGATATCGCCATCCTTCGTAATACGAGCGAGGGCGCGAACGTTCTCGCGCAAGGCTTCGATCTTCGTCCCGGCGATGAAGTGCTGGTTCCCGCCGAGGAGTTTCCGAGCAATGCCTGGCCGTGGCGCGCGCTCCGCGAGCGCGGCGTGGTCGTGCGCGAACTCGATTGCTCGCAGGCGGTCTTGGGCCCGGAGCGCCTTGCGCGCGAGATCGGTTCGCGAACGCGCGTCGTCGCGCTTTCGTGGATATCGTATGCCGACGGCGCGCGTCACGATCTTGCGGGGATCGCTGCCGTCGCTCGTGCTCGCGGCGTTGCGCTCGTCGTCGACGCGATTCAGGGGCTCGGCGCACTCGACCTCGATGTCGTCGACGCCGGCATCGACGCGCTCTTCGCCGGAGGAGCGAAATGGCTCTGCGCGCTCCAAGGGGTGGCGTTGCTCTATGTGAGTCCGGCGCTGCGCGATCGCTTACGCGTTGCCGCACCGGGCTGGCGCAGCGTCGCCGATATGTGGGACTTCCATAACGATGCGCAAGGTTGGATCGGCGATGCGTCGCGCTTTGAGGGCGGAACGCCGAACTTTATCGGCGCGCTATCGCTGGCAACCTCGCTCGATCTCTTTCGCAGCGTAGGAATCGCGCGGATCGAGCGGCATGTCGTCGGCCTACGCGAGTGCTTGGCGGCCGGACTGCGCGCGCTCGGCGCAAACATCCTCGAACGCTCGGGGAGTCATGCGGCCTCAGGGATCCTCACCTTCTCGGTCGAGGGCCGCGAGAGCATCGCGCTCGGACGGGCGTTGCAGAGCGAGGGCTTCGTAACGACCTGGCGTTCAAACGGTATTCGCGTTTCGCCACATGGATATAACACCTTCGGGGAGATCGAGGCGTTTCTCGCCGCGCTCGCCGGACACTAGCGGCGGAAGGCCGGCGCAATGTGCTAGTAGAGGATCGCGCTCAGGCGGGCGCGCCCTCCGCTCCGGCGACCGCGCAGGAAGCCATCACCGCGTCGGTCATCCCGTGAATGAGGCGCTTATCCGCCGGAGCGACCGTTGCCAGGATGCCGCCGACGCGTACGCTCTCGCCGACGACGAAATAGTACGGACAGAGGCGAACGCGGCCGTCGAAGGTGCGGATCTCGTCGCTTCTCCGGTCGAGATAGCTCTGGCGCACGCGCTTGGGCTTGTGAAAACGCTGCAGGATATGCGGCGTCTTTTCGAACTGGGCGAGACCGTTGCGCAGCGCCTCGCTCCACTCATCGCGCGTGAGATCGTTCGCGACCTTGACCC
>JAJYHP010000194.1 GCA_021784715.1 bacterium | reverse complement strand
CGCCCGCGCCCTCCGGCGCGTCGGCGCAGCCCGTCATTTCTCTCTCGGAGATTCGCGAACGGCTCGTCGCCCTCGGCAAGACCCGCGGCTCTCTCACCTACACCGAGATCAACACCGCCGTCGAGGTAATCGAGGACATCACGCCCGAGGATCTCGAGCAATTACTCGACGATGTGGCCGCCGCCGGCGTCGAGATCGTCGACGAGCAGAAAGAGAGCAAGGCCGATGTTGCCGAGGCGGTCATCGCCGATACGCTCTCGCTCGACGATCCCGTCCGCATGTATCTCAAGGAGATCGGGCGCGTACCGCTGCTGACGATGGAAGAAGAGCGCTCGCTTGCGATGCGCATCGAAGCCGGTATTCTCGCCGAAAAAGCGAACGGTCGCGTCCGGCGCACGCTGACTCCCGATGCGACGCTTGCGGAACGCCAGCTGACCGAGGCGAATCTTCGGCTCGTCGTCTCGATTGCAAAAAAGTACGTCGGCCGTGGAATGCTCTTTCTCGATCTCATTCAGGAAGGCAACATGGGCCTAATCCGAGCGGTCGAGAAATTCGATTATCGTAAAGGGTATAAGTTCTCTACCTACGCGACCTGGTGGATTCGCCAAGCGATCACCCGCGCGCTCGCCGATCAGGCGCGAACGATTCGCATCCCCGTGCACATGGTCGAAACGATCAATCGCCTCGTCAAAGTATCGCGGCAACTCCTCCAAGTTTTAGGGCGGGAGCCTACCGTCGAGGAGATCGGGCGCGAGATGGGCTTGAGCGCGGAAAAAGTGCGCGAGGTTATGAAGATCAGCCAGGATCCGATCTCGCTCGAAACCCCAATCGGCGAAGAGGAAGATTCCCACCTCGGCGACTTTATCGAGGATCAGGAAGCGATCGCGCCGGCCGAAGCGGCCTCGGTGATGCTGCTCAAAGAGAAAATGGCAGACGTTCTCCAGCACCTCACCGATCGCGAACGAAAGGTGCTGGTACTGCGCTTCGGGCTCGAAGACGGGCACCAGCGGACGCTTGAAGAGGTCGGCCAGGAGTTCGGCGTTACGCGCGAGCGCATTCGCCAGATCGAGGCGAAGGCGCTCCGCAAACTCCGCCACCCATCGCGCGGAAAAGTGCTGAAGGATTACTGGCAGGGCGACTAAGCCCCGCTACATGCCCCCCATGCCGGCGTTTTTCGTCGGATGTACGAGCGGGTTTTTCTCCGCGAACGCGCCGTTGGGATTCGGCATGATCCAGACGATTAAATCCCAAATCGAGGGATATTCGAAGAGGTGCGTCACGCTGCTCGCGCTCTTCACTTTCCCCATCTTCACCAGGGTGGCTGCGGAAGGAAAGAGTGGGTCGCCTCCGGCGTCGACGAACGCTTTGAGCGAGGTGGCGTGGTAGCTCTTCATGCCCATCGCGTCGCGCACGACCCAATGGAAGTGTGCGGGAATATGAATCCAACGCGCGGGATTCACTCCCCAGAGCTTCGGCGCGTGCGCCGAGTCGCCGACCGGAACCGAAAAGTCCGCCCCGAGCAGATGGCCGTGAACGTCGTACCAGAGTTGGCTGGGATGGGCGGGATCGCTGCTGCGCCAGTGAAGATTCGCATAGCTGATCGCACCGGTATTATCCTCGTTGGTGTAACGGAAATATCCGGCTCGCCGCGCTTGGGCGATCGTGGCGAAGCGCTTGGCAAGATCGGCTTGAATCTGCCGGACGAAGGCGATCTCGCTACCCTGCGGTTTCGGAGAGAGCGGTGCCGCCGCGATGAGGATCGTGCCCAGCGCGAGTGAAGCGCAGGAGAGGGCGATGCGTCGGAACATGGAGGGTCCCTTTCTCAAGCGGGTGAGGTTGGAGATGCCGTGGCCGTTGGTGATGGGCTCGGCGATGGAGTCGGCGTCGGCGCGTGGGGGCCGGAGCGCGATTGCGGGAGCCGAGGATGCGCGGGCGTCATCAACGGAATTGGGGTGAACGCCGCCGCCGGCGTCGCGGAGAGCACGGGAAGCGGCGGAGGGGTTGCGATGAAGGCCTTCCCGGCGACGATAGTGATTCGCGCGCCTTCTTCGGCACGAATCTGCGTGCCCTTTCCAAGCTCGATATTGCGACCGCGCCGAAAGACCTCGTAGAGTACGTGCGGCGGGAAAAGAATATTGGCGACGGTGTCTTCGACGCCGACGGTCGACTCGTGTCCGATCGTCGTGTGCACGGTGAGCCGCGACGATGGGGCGATCAGCGGCAAGCGAAGGCCGTTGGCGAGCGCGAGCGGCTCGAAAAAGATATCGACGTAGCCATAGACGTCGCCGCTCGAAGCCGCGCGAACGTTGAGCACTTTAATGCGCTCGGGGCTCCCCGCTGGTGCGAGCGTGATTCCGTCGACGACGAGCGGAGCGGTGAGGTGGGCGAGAACGACTTCGCCGCGCTGCGAGGTTACCGATGAGAGCGGATCGTCGAGTGTAAAAAAAAGCGATTTCGATATCGCGCGAGGGGTCGCGAGCGCGGCGGCGATCGGGCGCGCGGGCGGCGGCGTAGCGATGACGATCGCGCGCACGCGCCGCGCCGGCAAAAACGTCGCGGCCGCTATCGCAAAAATTGCGAGTGCGAGCGCGAGCGTGCGAAGGCTAACTCGCGCGCTCTTCTTCCTCGGCGACGAGTGCGGCGCGTTTGCCCTGCTCGATGAGTTCTTTGACGCGTTGTCCGCCTTTTTGTCCGATGCGTTCGTAAAAATCCGCTCCATATCGATCCCGGGTCGCTTCGCCGCCTTTCTTGCCACCCTTCTTGCCGATCTCTTCATAGAACGCATGGCCATGCGATTTCTTCGTCGCCAAACCGCCCTTGCGGCCGATCGCTTCGTAAAATTCGGGGCCGTACTTGGCTTTCACGGTTTGGCCGCCTTTTTTGCCGGCCTCGCGGACCGACATTCCGGGGGCCTTCGGCTGAGGTTCGCGCTCGTCGGACATGCTCGTTGCTCCCTTAATGCCCCCACCGGGAGCATGATAATGTGGTTGGAGGTCGGCAGGACGCCGCGCTCCGTATCTGTTATGAACGCCTAGTAAGAGAATTTGGTTGGGCTTCACGCCTAAATATCTTGAAAATTTGGAGAACGACCGTGAGAACCTCGGGTATCCGCCTGCTCGCCCTCGCCGCCACCGCTGCGCTCGCCCTTCCCGGGCTCCCGGGGGCTGCCGCCCCGGCGACCGCTCCCGCAACGCGGCTCCTGATCCTCGAGCAGCAGCGTTCGCTGGGGCATGGCGCCCTCGCGCACATGCTCGATACCGGCGGGACGCGCTTGGCCGCCCGGGCGGCGCTCGCGCTCGGCCGAACCAAGCGGGCTGCTGCCGCCCCGGTTCTGCTCAATCACGTGGCCGACGCACGCCCCGCGGTGCGGGCGCTCTCCCTCTTCGCCCTCGGGCTGCTCGCCGATGGGCGCGGCATCCCGGCGATGCTCCACGGCATGCACGACCGCAATAGCGCGGTACGCGTCGGGGCGCTCGATGCGCTCGACCGTGAGGTAATGGCGGCTCAGGTCCCCGATACGCTCCTCCCCCTCGTCGCTCGCGCCGAAATGCGCGCCGCTCGGCACGATTCCAACCCTATCGTCCGCAAGATCGCAGCGATCGATCTCGTTGCCTTCGCTACGGGGGCACAGGCCGATCGCGCCGCTGCGGTGCTGACCGAGACCTTCGAACGCGACCGCTCCCTCGCCGTCCGGCGGGCGGCGATGTGGGCGATCTTCCGCGGCTATGCGGCGAAGGTATCGCGGAAGGTGTTGTTGCGCGCGCTCGCCGATCCCGACAGCGTCATTCGAATCGAAGCCGTTCGAGCGATCGGCGGCAGCAAAGACCCGGCGCTCCTCTCGGCGCTCGAACCGATGCTCCACGATCGCTCGTGGCGCGTCCAGGAACAGGCTCACGAATCGATGCTCGCCCTGCAAGGGCGCCCCGCGACGCAGCACTGGAAACGGATTCCAGCTTGGCTCCATCTGCCACCGATCCGTCGGAGCCCGCTCGACCGTCTGCCCGCGTTGCCTCGCCCCGCGCAGCCCGCGAAGCCCGCCGCCCCGAGCGCGACGGCGCTCGCGCCCGAGCTCTCGCTCGATCCGACGACCGCGGCGGAGATGGTCGGCCCCGCTCCGGGGGCGCATCCGCGCGTGCGCATCGTTACGACGCAGGGAAACGTCTATCTCGAACTGTTTCCCGAATGGGCGCCGTTGACCGTGGAGAACTTTCTCAACGTCGCGGCGCGTGGGTATTACGACAACCAGCCGTGGTTTCGCATCGTTCCCGATTTCGTCGTGCAGACCGGCGACCCGTCGGCGAGCGCACCCGGGCTCGGGTATACCATCGGCGCGGAGGAGAACCCGATGCTCCAGGATAGCGGTATTCTTTCGATGGGTCTCGATTATCCCAAAGGAAAACCGGCGCGTGATTCCGCTTCGACGGAATATTACATCACGCTATCGCCGCAATATCACCTCGATCGCGATTTTACCGTTTTCGGAAAGGTGATCGCCGGCTTCTCCGTTCTCGCGCACCTCACCGAGAACGACCGCGTGATTCGCATCGATCGAATTTCCGACGTGTTGACGAGCGCGGCTTCGGCGCGCTAGCGCCCGCGGCTAAAAGAGGCGCTTCGAATCGAGCAGGATCGTCACCGGCCCGTCGTTGACCGATTCCACGGCCATCGTAGCGCCGAAGCGCCCGTAAGCGACGGGCAGCCCGGCGCCTTCGATCTCGCCGCCGACGCGTTCGTAGAGGGCGCGCGCTCGCTCTCCCGGGGCCGCCGCCACGAATGAGGGGCGTCGGCCGCTGCGCGCATCGCCGAGGAGCGTAAACTGCGAGACGAGCAGTACCGAGCCCCCGACGTCGCGGATGTCGCGATTCATCTTTCCCTCGAGGTCGTTCCAAATCCGCAAGCCGAGAATTTTCTCGGCGATGCTGCGCGCGTCACGCTCATCGTCGTCGCGGGCGACGCCGAGCAGAACCAGGAGCCCCGCGTCGATCGCGCCGACGATCTCACCCTCGACGCGAACGTTCGCCCGCGTGACCCGCGTGAGAACGGCGCGCACCGGAGTTACTTGCCAAACATCGACGAGAGCGCGAAGATCGCGTTCTCACGCCGTTCCATAACCCGGCGGAAAAAATAACCCGCCCAATGCGTGCCGAACGGCACGTAGACGCGCACGCGATGCCCGCGCGCGACGAGTTCGCGCTGCAAGCCCGGGCGGCAGCCGAAGAGCATTTGAAACTCGTAGCGATCCGGCGGAATACTGCGTTCGGAGATGAAGCGCTCGAGCTCGGCAACGATGCCGAGGTCGTGCGTCGCGAGGGCGGGATAATTCCCCTCGAGCAGCAAGCGCTTTGCAAGCGTGAGGAATTGCGAGCGGATTTCGGGCATCGCTTTGATCGCGATCGTCTCGGGCTCGTTGTAGGCACCTTTGCAGATGCGAACGCGTTGGCGGCGTTCGATTGCATGGGCGATATCGGCGGGCGTGCGTTTGAGATAGGCTTGCAGCACCGGTCCGACGTTGCCATGTTCGGCAAAAGCGCGATCCACGACGCGGAGGGTGGCGTCGGTCAGCGCGCTTCCTTCCATGTCGACGCGAACGAAGGGATCGGGGTTCACGGCGGCTCGGCGGAGGACCATCGAGAGGTTTTCTAGCGCGAAATCTTCGCCAATCAGCAGCCCCATCGCGGTCAGTTTGACCGAGACGTTCGTTCGGAGCCCCGAGGTGCCGATCGCATCGAGCATCGCCAGATACGCGTCGCGGGTCGCGGTCGCTGCGGCAGGGTCGAGGACGTCTTCCCCGAGGAAATCCAGCGTGGCGGTCATGCCCTCGGCGTTGAGCCGGGCGACCGCCTCGAGGGCGGTCCCGATCGTCTCTCCGGCGACGAAGCGCTTTGCGAGGAAGAAAAACTTCTTCTGAAATACGGAATCCGGCGCAAAAAGCCGGTCGATCACTGCCATGCGCCCCTCTTCGACGCAGGCGAGGCGGAGCGCTGCTAGAAACTCCCACTTCGTCGTGCCGAAATTTTACGCACCGTTGACCGAATTGGCGAGGCCGGGCTTGCCCGGGAGTGCTAATGTCTGAGGATATGCCGCAGCGCAATTGGCGAGTCCTGATCGCCGACGACGACCCCGCGATCTGCACGTTGGTCGATACCGTCCTGCGCAAGGGCCCCTTCCAGATGATCGTGTGCAACGACGCGGAGAGCGCGCTCGTCGCGATCGGGCGCGAGGATCCGTTCGATATCATCATTTGCGACTTCATGTTGCCGGGAATCTCGGGATTAGATTTGATCGAGCGGCTTCGTTCGAACGAACGAACGCGCGGCGTGCCGATCCTGATGATCAGCGGCCATACCAATTACGCGATGGACGGCCGTGCGAAAAATGCGGGCGCGAACCTCTTTCTCAACAAGCCGTTTACGATCTCGCAATTGCGCGCTGCGGTCAATCAATTGCTTGCGATATCGCGTCCCAGTTTCGGCGGTTCGGGCAATCAGGCAGCGCGGTAGGAAGCCCCTATCGCTTTGGCACTTCTAAAGGTCCTCTTTGTAGCGATCGCGCTCGCGCTCGATGTCTTTGCCGTGTCGATCGGCGTCGGGCTGCGTGGGATCGATTTCGCCGCGCGCGTTCGCATCGGTGCGAGCTTCGCGGCGGCGGAGATGGGAATGACGCTGCTTGGGCTCGGGCTCGGGCGACTCGCCGGTCGAGCGCTCGGACTGCACGCCGGCTATCTCGGGTTCGCGGTGCTCATCCTCCTCGGAATCGCGATGATCGTGGAGGCGGTGCGCGAAAGCAAACGGCCGCCGCTCGATCTCTCGCGCGGTTGGGGACTGTTGCTCGCGGCGCTCTCCGTGAGCGTCGATTCGCTCGGCGTCGGTTTTTCGATCCACTATATCGGCGTGCCCATCGTCGTGACGCTCGCTACGATCGGCGTCGTCTCGGTGCTCTCCACGACGCTCGGTATAACCTTCGGGCGTCTCTTAGGGCAGCGCGTCGAAGAATCGGCGGAGTTGCTCGCGGGGGTGGCGTTGGTGATCGCCGGCGTGGGCTTTGCAGTGCTCCAGGCGCTCGGAATAGCGTAGCGAAAGCCTCGCGCATGGAGGTTTCCGATCTACTGCTCGATCGTGCGATGGCGATCGGCGCGCGTAGCGTCGCGGTCGTGGGCACGGGAAAGAACGTGGGCAAGACCGTCGTCATGCGGGCGATCTATCGCGCCGCGCTCGCGCGTGGATTGACGGTCGGGGTGACCTCGATCGGTCGCGACGGCGAAGCGAACGATTTCGTCGACGCGCTCGCAAAGCCGCGTTTGCGGCTAACGGCGGGAACGCTCGTTGCAGGCGCGTGCGGGGCGCTTCCGCGTTCGCCCGCCTTGGAATGGTGCGAGAGCACCGACGTTCCCAGTGCGAGCGGGGCGATCGCCATCGTGCGCGTGCGGACCGAGAGCGAGATCGAACTCGTCGGCGCGCCGACCGCTTCGGGCTCGCGCGCCTGCGTCGAAAAACTCTTTGCGAACGGAGCCGATTTCGTCGCCATCGATGGGGCGATCGATCGCGTCGCCTCCTTACGCGAAGAGGATGCGGTGATCGTGAGCTGCGGCGCCGCAGCCTCGACGAGCGTCGAAGCGATCGCTGCGGAGGCGCGCGCGCTCGTCGCGCTGCTCTCGCTGCCGCGACACGACGCAACGATGGAAGCGCTACGCGTCGAGGGTGCGCTGACGCCGATGCGAGCCGCCGAATTGATCGCAAACGGCGAGCGCCGCGCGGTCGTCGTTCGCGATGCGACGCGCGTGACGTTGCGAGGGCGCGCGTTGCTCGGAGCGCTCGAGCGCTTACGGATACGGGTCGAACGCCCGCTTCGGCCGGTCGCCGTTACGGTGAACTCCGTCGGCCGCGCGGGATCGGTAGAGCCGAAGGCGCTCTTGCGGGCGGTTCGTGCCGCCGCGGCGTTGCCGACCTTCGATATTTTTGCCGCGAGTGCGGCGTGAGCGAACCGGAGTTTCTCGACCGCGCGAGTGCGACGGCGATCGGTGAGGAATGGCTCGCCGCCGCGCTCGCTCCCACGAGCCCGTACGGCGCGCGCGATGCGATCGTTCGCCGCCGCTTTATCGGCGGTGAAGAAGGCGAGGCGGGCGCACAGGCGCGGCGTATCGCGCGCGTCGCCGAACGCTTCGATCTCAGCGAGATGGAGGCGCTCCGCGCCACGCTCGCGCGCCTTCCCGATATCGCGCCGACGCTCGCTCGTCTCGTCGTCGGGGACGCGCTCGACGACGCTCAGGCGCTCGCGCTCCTCCGCTTCGCCGACGGCGCGATCGAACTGCAGCGCATGCGCGCCGAGTGTGAAGACCTTCCACCCTGTGCGGGAGAAGAAGTCGAACGCATTCGCACGCTTCTCGAACGCGGCCGCGTGGGGAGCCACGCGTTTTATCTCGACGATGCGTTCGATGACGACCTGCGCGCCGAACGCGGGCGCTTCGAAGAAGCGCGCGCGCGTTTCGAGAGCGCGCGCGGACGCCTCGAACGCACCGTTGCTGGAGCGCTCGGCCGAGGCGCGCGATTCGACGAAGAGTTTATCGTGATGCGCGAGGCGCTCGTCGCGCCGTTGCCGCCGGGCGTGCGCGTCGTGCGCGAGGCTCCCACGTATCTGCTCTGCGAGATCGATCTCGACGAAGAGACGCGCCTGCTGCTCGAACGGCGCGAGGAGGCGGCGCGCCGCGTCGCGCTCGCAGAAGAACGGCTGCGCTCCTCGCTTGCGAATCGCGTGGTCGCCTCGTACGAAGGACTCGAGCGCGCGATGGTTCGGATCGGGGAGTTCGATGCGGTGCTCGCCGCCGCGCTCTGGACGCGGCGTTTCGCTTGTCGTCCTGCAGAGATCTCGCGGGAGGGCGGGATCGATATCGTGGAGGGGCGTTGGTTGCCGTTGCAGGAGCGATTGGAGAGCGGCGGCGGCGCGTTCGTTCCTTCGAGTATTTCGTGGAGCGGAGCGGCGATCGTGACCGGGCCGAATATGGGTGGAAAATCGGTCGCGCTGCGCACGGTCGGCCTCATCGCGCTCTGCGCCTCGATGGGCCTGCCGGTTCCCGCGCGGAGCGCGCGGCTCGCGTTGCCGCCGATGATACGCTGGCTCGGTATCGGCCCCGAGGAGGAGCGGCGCGGCGGACTGCTCTCATCGTTTGCCGGCGAAGCGGTGCGACTGCGCGATGCGTTTGCGGCGCTCGCGCCGCGAGCGCTGTTGCTCGTCGATGAGTTCGCGCGCACCACGACGCCGCGCGAGAGCTTTGCGATTCTCGTTGCGGCGCTGCATACGGCGCGCGCGCGCGGCGCCGAGGCGATCGCCGCAACCCACCTCGCCGGGGTCGCCGCCGCCGCCGAAGCGCGTCACTTTGCGGTGCGCGGGTTGCGCGATATTCCCGCGCGCGCGGCGGGAGGCGATATCGAGCGAACGCTTGCGGTTCTCGCCGACTGCATGGATTATCGCATCGAAGAGATATCGGAGGATCGTCGCGAGAGCTCCGACGCCCTCGCGCTCGCGAGCTTGCTGGGGGTCGACGACGAGATCGTCGCCCGGGCGCGCGCGATCGTAAAAACCATCGCGGAGTAGCGCGGGCGGCGCGCGTCGAAAGCGGGCGACATGCAGCCGCTGATCATTACGTGCGCTCCCGTCGGCGCCGAACTCTCTCCCGAGCAGACGCCGCACCTCGCGGTGACGCCGAAGCAGTTGGGTGAGGTCGCCGCCGAGGTTGCCGCGGCCGGCGCTTCGCTCGTTCACGTCCATTGTCGCAACGACGACGGAAGCAACACCCACGACGTCGCGCGGTTTCGGGCCGCCTACGAAGAGATTCGGGCGAAGAGCGATCTCATCGTGCAATTTTCGACCGGTGGTGCGATCGGCATGACGCCGCAGGAGCGCGCGGCGGTGCTCCAACTGCGCCCCGAGATGGCGACGCTCACTTGTGGGAGCGTGAATTTCGGGGACGAGATCTTTGAAAATAGTTTCCCGATCATGCGCGCGATCGCCGGTGCGATGAAGGAGTTCGGCGTGAAACCCGAACTCGAAATTTTCGACAAGGGTCATCTCGCCAACGCGCGTCGCCTCGCCGCCGAGGGCGTGCTGGATCTCCCGCAGCACGTCGATTTCGTGCTCGGCGTTCCCGGCGCGCTCGAAGCGAGCGTCGAGAATCTCTGCGACCTGCTCCGAGATCTTCCCGAAGGATGCACCTGGTCGGTTGCGGGAATCGGGCGCCATCAATTGCCGCTGGCGATGGCGGCGATCGCGATGGGCGGGCACGTTCGGGTCGGCCTCGAGGACAATATTTATTACAGCAAGGGACGCCTGGCAACCAACGGCGAGCTCGTCGCTCGCATCGTCCGCATCGCGAACGAAGCGGGGCGCCCGGTTGCGACTCCGGCGCAGGCTCGCGAAATTCTTTCGCTGCCGCCCCTCGCCGGTGCAGGCATCGGGCGCGTCGTCTCCTAATCAGGGCGGGCTTTGCTGACCTATATCGTGCGGCGAACGCTGCAAGCGATTCCGCTCCTACTGCTCATTTCGGTGGTCCTCTTCCTCGTTGCGATGAAGAGCTCGCCGGCGGGGCCGTTGACGCCCTATCTCACGAACCCGCACATTACCGCGGCGGATATCGCCCGGCTCCGACATAATTTCGGTCTCGACAAGCCGATCTGGGTTCAATACTATTTTTGGTTGGATCGCACGCTTCACGGCGATCTCGGGTACTCCACCAGCAACGCCGAAGCGGTATCGACGGCGATCCTCCAGCGCCTGCCCGCAACGTTGGAATTGATGGGAGCCTCGCTGCTCATTGCGGTCACCGCCGGTATTACGCTGGGAATATTCTCCGCGGTCCGTCCCTATTCGACCGCCGATTACATCATCACCACGCTCGCGTTTTTCGGGCAATCGATGCCGGTCTTCTGGTTCGCTCTGATGATGCAGTTGCTCTTCGCAGTGCACGGCATTCCGTTGCCGTTCGGTTACGAGATTCAATTGCCGTCGGCGGGCATGAGTAGCGGCGGAGGTTTTAATCTCGGGGACCGCATCGATCACCTCATCCTGCCGGCGTTCGTACTCTCGTTGCTGCAGCTCGCGCTCTTCAGTCGGTTCATGCGCTCCTCGATGCTCGAGGTCATGAAAACCGATTACATGCGGACCGCGGCTGCGAAGGGGCTGCCGTTCCGAACGATCCTGTTCCGACACGGGCTCAAAAACGCGTTGATCCCGGTCGTCACGGTGATCGCGCTCTCGATGCCGAGCCTCATCGGCGGTGCGATCGTGACCGAGACGATTTTCGCGTGGCCGGGGATGGGGCGCCTCTTTATCAACGCGTTGCAGCAATCGGATATTCCGCTGCTTATGGGATATCTCAACCTCACCGCGATTTTGGTCGTGTTTTTTAATCTCATCGCCGACGTAACGTACGCGTGGCTCGACCCTCGCGTGAAGTTCGATTAGGACGAGGACGCAGTATGTCGACCGGTCAATCCATCCCCGAAGTCGCGCCGTTTTCGTACGACGAAGACGTTGCATTTACCAAGGTAACGCTCTGGAAGCGCTTCCGGCGCCATCGGTTGGCGATGGCGGGGCTTATCGTCCTCGTATGTATCGTACTCGCGGCGCTCTTCGCACCGGCGTTGGCGCCGTTCCCGCCCAACCACATCGATAACGTCCACTGGCAGGGAACGCCGTTGCCGCCGTGCTTTGAAAACGCGGCGACCTGCGGCGGCCATCCGCTTGGGACCGACGAAGTCGGGCGCGACGAACTTTCGCGTTTGCTCTTCGGCGCGCGCGCCTCGCTGCAGGTCGGGCTCTTCGCAGTGATTATCGAGATCGTCATCGGCTCTATCGTCGGCGCGATCTCGGGCTACTACGGTGGTTGGGTCGATTACCTCATGATGCGCGTTACCGACGTCTTCCTCTCGATACCGATTCTGCCGCTGCTGCTGGTACTCACCGCGATCGTCGTGGCGACTTCGAGCCGAGCGAGCTTGAGTTTCGGGGTCATCGTCTTGGTGATCGGCGTGCTTTCATGGCCGAACCCCGCTCGTTTGGTGCGCGCCTCGTTCTTGAGTCTTCGCAATCGCGAGTTTACCGAGGCGGCGCGTGCGGTCGGCAACGGGGACCTACGGATTATCTTCCGGCACCTGCTCCCCAACGCCGTCGCGCCGATCATCGTTCAGGCGACCCTCGACGTCGCCAACGTGATCGTGCTCGAATCGACGCTCTCTTTTCTCGGCATGGGGATTCAGCCCCCGACCGCCTCCTGGGGCAACATGCTCACCGGCGCCCAAGTGAACGTCGAGAACGCCTGGTGGGCGGCGGTCTTTCCCGGCATCGGCATCCTGTTGACGGTGCTTTCGATCAATTTTATCGGCGACGGTCTGCGCGATGCCCTTGACCCGGGTATGCACTAGGCCGTATAGTCGCGTAGCCCTCGTGCGCAAGTGGCGGAATTGGTAGACGCACTAGCTTGAGGGGCTAGCGGGAGCAATCTCGTGCTGGTTCGAGTCCAGTCTTGCGCACCAGAATACCGGAGGCCTCGGAGGCCTCTTTCGTTTTGCGGCAGCGCGTGGGATTCGCGTACTTCGCGTATACTGCGGGTATGCGCAAACACGATTTTGAAAACTTTTTCCAGCGCCTTTGGAAACGGCTCGGCGTGGGCCCGGCTCGTCCACCCCGAGTAACCGATGATGGCGAGGACGATGGATTGAGCGGAGCTCCGGTTCCACAAAACCCGGTCACGCCGCTCTTGTCGGGGGCTGCCGCGCTCGCGACTCCGCACGGACCGGAGGATCGCGACCAGCCCTAGGTTGCTCGAATTGCGGTGCGCGCCGTCCTTTTTCCGGGGCGTTTTCGCGCATCGAGAGGTGCCGGCTCGTGCGCCGCGCTAAAGCTCCCGCCGATGACCTGCCGCGCATTGCTCGTATCCGCCGCCGCCTCGGGTTGCGGAAAGACCACGGTGACGCTGGGGCTCCTACGCGCGCTTCGTAACCGTGGATTGCGCGTCGGCGCCGCGAAGGTCGGGCCGGATTTTATCGACCCCGCCTTTCATCGCGTCGCCACCGGACGCCGTTCGGCGACGCTCGATCTCTGGGGCATGCGCGAGCGGACGCTTCGCGCCGAGCTCGCCGCCGTCGCCGCGGAGAGCGATATCGTCCTCATCGAGGGCGTGATGGGGCTCTTCGACGGAGCGCGCGACGGCTCGGGCTCGAGCGCGCAGCTCGCCGAACTGCTCGATCTGCCGATCCTCCTCGTGCTCGACGTCTCCGCCCAGGCAACCACTGCTGCCGCGGTCGCCTTCGGGCTCGCCCGCTACCGCCCGAACCTGCGCGTCCTCGGAGCGATCCTCAACCGAGTCGGTTCGCCGGGGCACACCGCAACGATCGTACCGGCCCTCGAGGCTATCGGGTTGCGTAGCCTCGGCGCGCTCTTCCGGGAGCACGCCCTCGCCCTCCCCGAGCGCCACTTAGGGCTCGTGCAGGCACGCGAACACCGCGAACTCGAGGCGTTCCTGGAGGCGGCGGCCGCCGCGTGCGAAACGCAGCTCGATCTCGATGCCTTGATCGCGCTCGCCGCCCCGCTCCCCGAACTTCTCGCTCCGAACGAGAGCGCCATCGCGCCTCTCGGCTCGCAGATCGCCATCGCCGACGATCTCGCCTTTGCTTTTTCGTACGCGCATATCACCGACGGTTGGGAGCGCGCCGGAGCGCGGCTCTCGTTT
>JAJYHP010000099.1:9152-13872 GCA_021784715.1 bacterium | reverse complement strand
CTGTTCTCGATCAACGAGCGCCCCGGCGGAGCGCGCGTTGCTCGTCGGCATCGTCGACGAAGCGGCATTCCAGCGCGCCTCGGCATTTACGTCGTCGATCGGGCAGATGCTGACGATTCTCGGCCCGGCGGCGGCGGGAGCACTGATCGCGCTCTCGACGCCGTTCGCGTTTGTCGTTGCGACGCTCGCGTATGCGGCATCGACGCTTGCGTATGCATCGCTGCGCGTGCGCTCGCAACCGCATATCGATCCCGGCGAACTCGATCCGATCGGCGGCATCCGCTACCTGCGCAAACAACCCGAGGTGCTCGGCGCAATCTCGCTCGATCTCTTCGCCGTGCTCTTCGGCGGCGCAACGGCACTCTTGCCGATCTTCGCGACCTCGATTCTCCACGTCGGCCCGCTCGGATTCGGCTTGATGCGCGCTGCACCGGGGCTCGGCGCCGCGTTGGTCGCCTGGCATCTCTCGCGCCGGCCGCTCGAGCGCCAAGCGGGGCGGGCGCTCTTTTTCTGCGTCGCCGCTTTCGGCATCGCGACGATCGTTTTCGGACTCTCGAAGAACCTCGCGCTCTCCTTGGTCGCGCTGCTGGCTATCGGTGGTTTCGATATGGTCAGCGTCGTCATTCGCATGACGCTCGTGCAACTGCGCACGCCCGACCCGCTGCGCGGGCGCGTGAGCGCGATCGAGAATATCTTTATCGGCGCCTCCAACGAATTAGGCGCCTTTGAATCGGGGGTGACCGCCGCTTGGCTCGGCGCGGAGGCCTCGGTCGCGATCGGGGGGCTCGCCACGCTGGCGGTGATTCTCGCGTGGGCCTTCGCCTTTCCCCAGCTGCGCCGGCTCGACCGCCTCTCCGAGTAGCGCCGGCGAGCAGCCGAGCGCCCCTATGTGGCTTTTGTCACAGGAACGAAAAACGAGTCTGGGAACTCGCTGAGGACGCCGGCAAGCATCCCGGCGCATGACTGCACTCTCGATACCTGATTAAAGGAGTTTTCCTTGAACGTTCGATCTCTTCGCGCACTCCGCGGCCTGGGCTCCCTCGCCGCTGCCTGTGCGCTCGGCGTCCTGGTCGCCGGTTGCGGCGGCGGCGCCGCCGGTTCCTCGGCCCTCCCCACCAAACCGCTCTCCCCGGCGAGCGCCTTCAAACCGAAAATTTTCCCCCTCATGCATATCTCGCGTTCGAGCATTAAGGTCGCGATGGCGAAACTGACGCGCTCGGGTGCCTATTTCTCGCCGATCAAGGGCGGGAAGCCGACCCGCATTCACACCGCCACGGTCTCGGCGGGCATGAACCTCACCAACAACGGCGGCCCCGTCGTCCCCACGGCGAGCGTCTATAACATTCTGGTGAACTGTCCCGACGAGAGCTGCTGGGGCGGCGACATCTCGGGCTTCGAGAACAGTTTTTTCTCCAGCGACATGATCCACATTCTCGACCAGTACGTCGGTCAGTCGGCGACCTATACCGTCGGCGGCGATATTCCGGTGACCTATAACACCAGCAACCAACTCGGCGATCAAGACATCGTCAACATCATCTACAACGTCGCTCAGCAGTACGGGACCGGATATAACGCGGTCTATAACGTCTTCCTCGAGAGCGGCGTGCAAGAGTGCAGCCAGAACGCGGGCGGATGCTACCTGCAACAGTACTGCGCCTACCACGGCAGCAACGACTACAGCGATATCGGCCACACCCTCTACACCGTCGAGCCCTACCAGGATGTCTCGGGCTGCCAGGTGAGCTCGGTGAGCAACGGCGGCCAATCGCCGAACGGCTCGACGATCGATTCGACCTCGTCGACGCTCTCGCACGAACTCTCCGAGACCTTCACCGATCCCGACGTCGCGGTGAATAATCTCGCGTGGTACAACTCCTCCGGCGGTGAGATCGGCGATCTCTGCGCCCCGGCGGCCGGCGTGCCGACGCAGCAAATCTCGCTCAACGGCACCGTCTTCGAGATCCAGGGCGAGTACGACAACAACGTCTCCGATTGCTCGTGGCAATCGCCGTAGCTTAACGCTCGGTTCGCGAGATTCGGCGGGGTTCGGTTCGTCAGAGCCGAACCCCGCCGTCATGTCGGTTCTACGTGCGGATGCGGCAGCGATTGCAAGCGCGGCCGCCGCGCTCGGCGCCGGAGCCTGCGTCGCCTTCCCGACCGAGACCGTCTACGGCCTCGGTGCCGTGGCGTTCGACGCGCGCGCCGTCGCGAAGATCTTCGAAATTAAAGCGCGCCCGACGTTCGACCCGCTGATCGTTCACGTGCTCGATGCCGCGATGCTCGCCCGCGTTGCGCGCGAGATCCCGCCCGCGGCGCAACGGCTCGCGGAGCGCTTCTGGCCGGGCGCGCTGACGCTGGTGCTCGCGAAGCGCTCCGAGATTCCCGGTATCGTGACCGCCGGGCTCGAGAGCGTGGCGGTGCGCATGCCGGTGCATCCGGTCGCGCGCGCGCTGCTCGCCGCGGTCGGCGCGCCGCTCGCGGCACCGAGCGCGAACCCGTTCGGGCGCTTGAGCCCGACGAGCGCCGAACACGTACGCGCACAGCTCGGCGAGCGCGTCGAGATCATCCTCGACGGCGGCGCAACGCCGTTAGGGATCGAGTCGACGATCGTCGCCTTCGATCCGGTTCCCACGTTGCTGCGCCATGGCGCGATCGCGCGCGAAGCGATCGAAGCGGAGATCGGTGCGTTGCTCGATGCGACCGGGCCCAACGGCTCGGCCGCGCCCCAAGCGCCGGGGCAATTATTGCAGCATTACGCTCCGCGCACGCCGATTCGCGTGGTCGCGGAGTTGCCGCCGCGCGCGCAACGGCAACGCGCCGCCTATCTCGGTTTTACCGACGGCGCCGAAGGGTACGCCGCGCAACGCGTGCTCGCGCCCGGCGGCGACGAACGCGAAGCGGCCGCGCATCTCTTCGAATATCTGCACGAACTCGATGCGCTCGGGTTGGAACGCATCGATGCGGCGCGCGTTCCGGCGCACGGGCTCGGCGCGGCGATCGCCGATCGACTGATGCGCGCGAGCGCGCGATGACCGCCCCGCACGCAAGCAGCGATCGCGAACGAAAGCGCGCGCTTCTCGCGCTGTTGGTGCTGGCATTTGCGTGGGGGCTGAATTGGGTCGTCCTCAAGATCGCGGTTGCGTACGCGCCGCCGTTAGTTTTCGCCGCCGCGCGCATGATCGGCGGCGGCCTCGCCTTGCTCGCGCTCTGCGCGTGGCGGCGGCGCGGCGTGCGGCCGCAGCATCTGCTGACCTACACGTGGATCGGGCTCTTTCAGACCGCGGGGTTCATGGGGTTGGTGATGATGGCGATTGCGATCTCCGGCGTCGGTGCGATCTCGACGCTCGCCTATACGATGCCGCTCTGGGTTGCGCTCGCCGGAGTCGTCTTTCTCGGCGAGCGGTTGCACCCGTTGCAGATCGTCGCCCTCGCTTTCGCGATGTTGGGGATCGTCGCGATCGTCGGTTTCGATCATCTCGGTCGCGCGGGGTACGCCGATCTTCTCGCGTTGCTCGCCGGGCTTGCCTGGGCGGTCGGCGTGGTAATCACCAAACGACTCGCCAATCGGGTCGCGATCGACGTCATCGAACTGACGACCTGGCAGATGCTCGCGGGCGGCGCAGCGCTCGGCATCGCCGCGTGGCTCGTGCCGCACGGTGCGACGCATTATACGTTGCCGTATATCGGCGCGCTCGCGTATAACATCTTCATCGCGACGGCGCTCGCGTACGTGCTGTGGGTCTACGTGCTCGACCGCTTACCGGCGCGCGACGCGAGCATGGGCGTGCTGACCAATCCGATCGTCGGCATCATCGCGGCCTGGGGATTTCTCGGCGAGATTCCATCGGCGAGCGTCGGTTGGGGCATCGCGTTGACGCTCGCCGGGCTCGCGCTGATGGCCTACGCCGATCGCGCAGGCGCGCAATGAATACTGCGGCGAAGGCGTTGCGCAAGCGCATTCCGCGCGCGGAGCTCTGCGCGTGGGACGACAGACTGCGTAGCGAAGAACCGCTCGTCGCGATCCGTCGCGAAGAAGCGAGCCGCATTCCGGCGCTGTTGCCGATCCGCCATCAACGTATGCGCCGCGATCCGTTCGGTTTTCTGCGCGGTGCGGCGGCGATCGCGGCGAGCGATTTTAGCGCGCTACGCGTGACCGGGCTGCGCGCCCAAATCTGCGGCGACGCCCACGTGCTGAATTTCGGAACCTTCGCCACCCCGGAGCGCAACTTCGTCTTCGATCTCGTCGATTTCGACGAAACCTTACCCGGCCCGTGGGAATGGGATATGCTGCGCCTCTCTTCGAGCCTCGTCGTCTTCGCCGCATCGGTCGGCATTCGCAGCGACCGCGCCGAAGATGCCGTCGTTGCGGCAGCGCATGCGTATCGCGAGGCGATGCTCGCCTACGCGCAACTCGATCCACTCGAAATTTGGTACGATCGGATCGAGGTCGATGCACGGATCGCCGGCGACATGAAGATGCAGGAGTCGGCGACGGCGCGCGTTCCGGTGCTCGAAACCCCGGAGTTGCGCCCGCCGCGTTTCGCCGATCGACCGCCGCTCTTTCGCCGTCTTCGCCACGCCGACGAACGGGTCGAACTCGCGCACGGCATTCTGCGCTCCTATCGCGCCTCGCTCCCCGAGCATCTCCGCGTGCTGTTCGACCGCTATCATAGCGTCGATATGGCGTTGAAGGTCGTCGGCGTCGGCAGCATCGGAA
>JAJYHP010000099.1:0-8774 GCA_021784715.1 bacterium | reverse complement strand
AAGCGATGCTGCGATTCGCGCTCGCCTACGGCGTGCGCTGCGAGCGCGATTATTCGGCGTTTGTCGCCGCGTGCGCGCGGGGTGAGTTCGCTTTCGAAGAGTAGAAGCGCGTGAGCAGCATCGCGTTTCCGACGACGAAGAGGCTCGATGCTCCCATCGCGCCGGCCGCATAGATCGGCGAGACGATGCCGAACGCTGCGAGCGGGATCAACGCGACGTTGTAGGCGAGCGCCCAGAAGAAATTCATCGCAATGGTGCGCATGGTCGCGCGCCCGATCTCGATCGCTTCGACGATAGCCGAGGGATCGTCGCGCAGCGCGGCGGTTCCCGCCGTCTCCAACGCGACTGCCGCGCCGGCACCCATCGCCATGCCGACGTTTGCAAGCGCGAGCGCGGGCGCATCGTTGATGCCGTCGCCGAGAAAAGCGACGCGCGCGCCGCCTTCGCGCAGCTTGCGAACGAGTTCGCCTTTGCCCTCGGGCAAGAGCTCGGCGTATACGCGGTCGATTCCGCACGCCGCGGCGATCCGCGTGGTGACGCCGAGTGCGTCGCCGCTGGCGAGCGCGACGACGATGCCGCGAGCCTTCAGCCGTGCCACGGTCTCGGCCGCATCCTCGCGCAGCGGATCGGCGATGCGAATGCGCCCGAGCGCGCGACCGTTTTCGGCGACGTAGAGCGCGCTCTCGGCGGCGCTCGCCTCGGCGATCGGCGGAAGCACGATGCCGCGTTCGCCGAGAAAGGTCGCGCTGCCGACGAGCACCGCTGCATCGCCGACCGTTGCGACGAGCCCGCGTCCGCGCACCGCCGTGACGTCGCGCGACGGAGGAATCTCGAGCGTGCGCGCACGCGCCGCACGGAGGATCGCTCCGGAGAGCGGATGCGCCGAGGAGATCTCCAACGCGGCAGCGAGCGCAAGCGTGCGGCGTTCGTCGCCGGCGAACGTATCGATGCCGGTGACTTCGGGGTGCCCGCGCGTCAGCGTTCCGGTTTTATCGAAGATGACGGTATCGATGCCTGCAAGCCGCTCGAGCGCGTCGGCATCCTTCACGAGTATGCCGTGCCGCGCTGCGACGCCGACGCCGGCGACGATCGCGGTCGGCGTTGCGAGGCCGAGCGCGCAGGGGCAAGCGACGACTAACACGGCGACGGCGGCGATCAGGGCTTGCGCGGGCGAGTGGTGCGTCAGCAACCAGCCGACGAGCGTTATCGTTGCGATTGCAAGGATGGTGGGAACGAAGACCGCGGCGATGCGATCGGCGATGCGTTGCACCGGCGGCAGGCTCCCCTGCGCGCGCGCGACGACCTCGGTGATGTGGGCGAGTGTGGTGCCGGTGCCGACCGCCGTCGCGCGTACCAAGAGCGCTCCGTCGCCGTTGAGGGTGCCCTGCTCGACGCGGTCGCCCGGCCCGGCTTCAACCGGCATGCTTTCGCCGGTGAGCATCGAGCGATCGATCGCACTTGCGCCTTCGACGATCTCGCCGTCGATGGGAATGCGTTCGCCGGCTGCAACCGCAACGATATCGCCGACGCGTAAGAGATCGGCGGCGATCCGTTCGCGCGTTCCATCTTCCCCGACGCGCAGCGCGGTGGGCGGACGGAGCGCGACGAGCGCGCGCAGCGCCTGCGAACTGCCGACCTTCGCACGCGCTTCGATATACTTGCCGATCGAGATCAACGCGATAATCGCCGCCGCCGAATCGAAGTAGGTCGGTACGCCGCGCACGAGATTCACGTAACTCAACGCAAGCGCCGCAGTCGAGCCTAACGAGACGAGCGTATCCATCGTCGCACTGCGCTCGCGCAGCGCGAGCCACGCCCCGCGGTGGAAGCGCGCGCCGAAGAAGAGCCAGATCGCGGTCGCGAGAACCGCCTGCAGCGCGTCATCGCCGGCGAAGTGCACCGGCAACATCGCCAGCGCGACGACGACTGCGGCGAGGATGCTCCAGAGGACGAGCGCGCGCGCCTGCCCCGCTAATTCGGCGACGCGCTCGCGCGTTGCCGTCTCTTCGTCGGGGGCGACCTGCGCGCGATAGCCAGCGCGTTCGACCGCGGCGATCAGGTCGGCGATCTCCGTCTTGGGCTCGAAGGCGACGCTCGCGCGTTCGGTGGCGAGGTTGACCGAGACGTCATCGACGCCCTCGACGCGGCGCAGGGCCCGCGAGACGTGATTCACGCACGAAGCGCACGTCATGCCGCCGATGGAGAGCTCGATGCGCTCCTCGGCGTGCGTGGCGGTCATGCCAGGGCGTATCCCGCTTCGTCGAGCGCGGCGGCGATCGTCTTGCGGTCGAGCTCGCGCTCGCTCTCGAAGTGCGCGCTGTTGTGTGCCAGGTCTACCTCGACGTTGCGGACGCCGGGAAGCGCTTCGAGCGCCTCCTTCACGTGGCGGGCGCAGTTCCCGCAGGTCATTCCGGTAATCTCGATCGCTTGCTTCATGCTCTGGGCTCCCTTCGTTGCCATCCTTTCAGCATAACCACCCCCGGGTTGCAAGCGAGCGACCTTCGTCGTGCTCTCGCCGAGCATTACGCTTGCCTCGCCGCGAGAGATACGGTACAACGGCTCTATATGATGCCTACCACCCGGTGGACGCGAGGGCTGGTCGCCCTCGCTCTGGTGACAGCCTGTATCGGCGCCACCGCTCCCGATACGCACCTCACGCAGCCCGTCGCCGCCGATGTCCGCGAAGCATTTAACTTGCTCTCGACCGTCCCGTTTAAGCCGCTCTCGGCGCAGCGATTACTCGACGTTGCCCGCCATGCGCTCGAAGAGCGGGCGAAACAACGCGGCGTCGTACTCTCGCTCTTTCCTGCCACCGCGTCGACCCCGAAAGCCGATGTCGCGACGCTCGACGATGAGATCGAGACGATCGCGGGGCTGACGCACGAGGATGCGCGCGAGGATGCCTACGCGGCGATTCGGGCGATGGCGGCAGCCTTTCACGATCCGTATACGGTTTTCTGGGATCCACAGCAGATGCTTGCGTTCCAACACGAGCTCGATCCGAAGCGTACCGTCGGCGTCGGGCTCGAGGTTCGCCGTTCGCATGCGGGGATCGTCGTCGACTACGTCGTTCCCGATACGCCCGCCGACCATGCCGACGTTCGCGTCGGCGATCTGCTGACGAGTATCGACGGGAAGAGCACGCACGATCTTGGAAGCGCGGCTGCAGCCCATCTTTTTTCCGGCAAAGTCGGAACCCCCGTCTCGATGACGATCGAACGGAGCGGCGAACGCGCGCGCACGCTGACGCTCGATCGCGCGCTCTACCGCCCGCCGACGGTGACCGGACGGATGCTGCCCGATCGGATCGGTTACATCGCGGTGAGTGCATTCGGCGAAGCGACGCCCGAAGAGTTCGACGATGCGTTGCACCGGCTCGTCGCTGCAGGCGCGCGTGGGCTCGTCTTCGATCTGCGTAACGACGGCGGCGGCTTCGTATCGTCCGCGGTCTCGATCGCCTCCGATTTTCTCGGGCGCCAACCGTTGATGGTGATCGAACGGCGCGGCCGCGCGCCGGCGACGATCGACGGCGAGAACGATGCACCGTTGCATATCCCGACGATCGTCTTAGTGAACGGCAATACCGCATCGGCATCGGAGATCACCGCGGGTGCGCTCCAAGACGACCGCGCCGCCGAGCTCATCGGTACGCAGACCTTCGGGAAAGGCGTGATGCAGGAGCTCGATCCGCTCCGCGACGGCGCGGCGCTAAAGATTACCACCGAGCATTATCTGACGCCGCTGCACCGCGATATCAATAAGCGCGGGCTCACCCCGAATATTCGCGTCTCGGGAGCGCAGGTGCGGCGTATCGGCGAGCTCTCGCGCGATCCGCAATTGCAGGCGGCGATGCACGCGTTGCTCGCTCAGCTCGTCGCTCGCGCCCGTAGGCGGCCGTAATGCAGTACGCCGTTGCTTACGCGCTCAGCAGTGCGGCGGGGCTGCGGGCACTCTTCGCACTCGCCGTTGCGTCGCTTGCCGTGCATGCGGGCTGGTTCCACCCGCCCGCCGATCTTGCGTGGCTCGATTCGTGGCCGGTGACGGTGACGTTACTCGTGCTTGCCGCCGTTGAATTGCTCGCCGATAAAGTGCCGCTGCTCGATCACACCCTCCACGTTGCGCAGAGCGTGCTCAAACCGGCGGTGGCGGCGATACTCGTTGCGGGCTCGCTGCACGGGCTGCCGGGCCCTGCGCTCGCCTCGCTCGTCGTTCTCGGCGCGCTCAACGCGCTGGGTATTCACGCCGCCGCCGCGAGCGGACGCGGCGTATCGACGAGCTTTACCGGCGGATTCGGGAACCCGATCGTCTCGCTGCTGGAGGATATCGGCGCGCTCGGTCTCTCGGTAACGGCTTTTCTCGCGCCGTGGCTCGGCGTCGTGCTTGCCGTCCTCGTCGGCGTGATTGCGATCCGCGTGCTGGTAGGGGTGCGGGCAATGCTCTTCGCGAAGGCACGCGCGAACGTGGGCGATTAGCTCAGCTGGGAGAGCGCCTCCTTTACACGGAGGATGTCGGCGGTTCGAGCCCGTCATCGCCCACCATTTTTCCCCGTGAAGCTCCGAAACGCCGGTGGTTTACCCTCGCCCGATAGGGGGTATCTTTCGAGCGAAAGAGGGTAGCATATCGTGGGAAATCTCTTATGGAGCATCATCGTGGTGCTCTTCGTATTCTGGCTTATCGGCCTGCTCTTCCACATCGGAGGAGCGCTCATTCATCTGGTGCTCGTCGTTATCGTCATCTTGATCGTCGTCAATTTCCTGACCGGGCGCGGCGCGCGCATCTAGTATCCCGAGCCACGAACGTGCCTCATGCCGCGGGCATGAGGCACGCTATTTCTATGACGTTCGCCGGCTCTCGCCGCGAACGTGCGCGAGAGCGTTTGCGGAATGCATTTGCGCCTGTTCGCCGTGTGCGTGCGCGCGTGCGGCGTGCTCTTCGGCGACTTCGTGCTCGCCGCGAGATTGCTCGAACGCGGCCTGGCGATGGTGATGGGCGGCAGCCTCGTGATGCCCCGCAGCCTCATGGTGTGCCGCGCTCGCGCGTGGATTTCCCGGTTGCGACTTGCCCTCGCTCGGTTCTAACTCTTCGTAGAACTTGTGCCCGTTCTTCGCGGCGGCGGAATCGCCGGAGCTACCGTTTCCTTTCGGCGTCGGTTTTAAGATCGTTGCTTGATTTGACATGTTCTATTTTCCTTATCCGGTCGCATGCGACCAAATAGAACATGCCCGTTAACGATCCGGTTGAAACATCTGGGTGCGACTGGTTGCTTGCGTGCAATCTACCGCAGAAAACGAATCGTGAGCGGATAGACGTAGCTCTCGCCGTTCGCGGTTTTCACCGTTGCCACGATCGTAAGAATGAGATCGACCAGCCCGACGATAACGAGCATCGGGATGCCGATGAAGAGCACAATGAAGAGAAATGAGACGATCGCGTAGATCGACATCGATATCTGAAAGTTCAGCGACTCTTTCCCCTCGCGATCGACCAGCGGCGATTCGTCGCGCTTGACCAGCCACACGATGAGCGGCCCGAGCAGGTTGCCGAACGGAATAATGACACCGGCGAGCGCGGTGAGGTGGCAGAGCATCGCGGCCGTCCTTTCGCTCTGCGCGTTTGCGGCGAGAACCGGCCTCGCGCCGGCGGCGAGCGCCGCCCCGCACGAGGGGCAAAAGCTGCTTTCCGGGCCGTATGCGCTTCCGCAGTTGGTACACGTCATCGTTGCACTCTCCCAAACAAGCCCTTGGTTATAGGGGCGGACGTGCGACGGGGGCGGCGGCATTCCTGCGCCGAAGCGCTCCCACGACGGCTCTGGAAGAAGTGAGGATGAAATGACGGATTCGGCCCTGGTGCGGAGCGAGCGCGAAGGTAGCGCCGCAGTCATAACGATGGCGAACGCCGGCAAACGCAATGCGCTCTCGCGGGCGATGATGCGCGCGCTGATCGCCGCGCTCGACGAAGCCGCCGCCGATCCACACGCCCGCGCCGTGATCGTGCGCGGCGAGGGGCCGGCGTTTAGCGCCGGACACGATCTGCGCGAGATCGCCGATGCGGGCGACGCCGAGATGGATGAGATCTTCGATGTCTGCGTCGAGTTGATGGAGACGTTGCAGCGCATCGAAGCGCCGACGATCGCCGAGGTCGACGGCATCGCGACTGCGGCGGGTTGCCAGCTCGTTGCAAGTTGCGATTTGGCGGTCGCATCCGAGCGCTCGGTCTTCGCGACGCCGGGCGTCAAGATCGGGCTCTTCTGCAGCACGCCGATGGTCGCGTTGACACGCGCGATCGGGCGCAAGGCGGCGATGGAGATGTTGCTGCTCGGCGAGCCGATCGACGCCGCGCGCGCGCTGGAATGGGGGCTGGTCAATCGCGTCGTCGCCGCCGAGAACGTCCATGGCGAGGCGCTCGCGCTCGCCGAACGGATCGCTCGCTCCGCGCGTAGGACGGTCGCGACCGGGAAATCCGCCTTCTACGAGCAGATCGACCTGCCGCAGCACGAGGCCTACGCCTATACGAAGCAGGTGATGGTACGCAACGCGCGCGCCGCCGACGCCGTCGAAGGCATCGGCGCGTTCCTCGAAAAACGCGCGCCGCACTGGCAGGCGTAGCGGGCATTCCGGGCGGCGCGGACGAAGGCAGCGGCCGTGCAACTTCTTCAGAAAAACACGCGCTTTGCCGCGGGCATCCTGCTCGTCGCCCTCCTCGCTTGCTGCGTCGTCGCCGTACTTCGCGTCCGGACCGAGATCCATGCGCGACGGGTCGAGATCGCGATGGATTACAGCGACTTCGCGCAACTCGCCCGCTCCTTCGATTATCGAGCCGACGCCTTTTTAATCGCGCTGCGCCGGGCGGGGCTTACCTCGCTTGCGGTGAGCGAGCAACTCGGTTCCAATCTCGGCAACGACGGCTCGACGACGGTGATGACCGGCGCGCAGATCCTTAACGGCGCGCGGCTTGCGCCGATCGCCGACCCGCTGCTCGCCCGCCTCGCGCGCGAAGGAAAGATCGCGAGTCGCGCCGTCTACCTCGCGATCGGGCGGAAGAGCACCTACGATCGCCTGCGCGTTCAACTACCGCTGCATTTCATGCCGAAATCGATTCGTATTTTGCGCGCGCAGCGGCCCTGGCTGATCGAAGTGCACACCCAGATCGATTACTTCAACGGCATCGGGCTGGGTATTCCCACCTCGGAGATCTTGCTCGCCAAACGTCTGGGCCTGCTGCTGATTCCGCGCTTGCAGAACGACGAGCGTTTCAAAGCCCCGCAGATGAACGCCGAGCTGAACGGCATCTTAGCGCTCGATCCGAAGGTATCGACCGTCATTTTCTTTGGGCTGAAGAATCAAGTCTTCGGATATCCCGATCACGAGAAGGATGCCGCCGAACTCTTCCGCTCGCACGATTTTAATTTCGGCACGATCGAAGTATACGATCCCAGCCAACTGCAAAAAGGCAACAACGCACTCGCCGAATTGATTCCCGGCCGCACGGTGCGGGTGCAAACGGTGCAGAAGACCGAGCTCGACCGCCTGAGCGTTTCGGCGTTGGTCGATCGTTTTATGCTCGGGGTACGCGAACGAAATATTCGCGTGATCTACCTGCACCCGTACCCCCACCGCGATAAGCAGCGCAGCATCGAAGCGACCAACGTCGAGATCGTGCATCGCTTGGCGAAAGCGATCGCCGCCGATGGCATGCGCTTGGGAACCGCGACCCCGATTCCGCTCTATCCCGGGACGAATCGCTTACTCGTCGGTATCGCGGCGCTCGCGGTTCCCTCGATCCTCGTCCTGCTGCTCGGTGCGTTCGGCATCTATCGGCCGAGTTACGCCGCCGTGGCGTACCTCGCGACGATCCTGCTCTACGTCGCCGGCATCGCGACCCATCGGGCCGATCTCGTGCGTTCGCTGCTCGCGCTCGGCGGCGGCCTGCTCTTCGTCGTCGCCGCGATGCTGCTCTACGCTCCGGCCTGTGCCGACGAACCGCGCGCGAATTTCTTCGCGCAGTGGTGGCGCTCGTTGCGGTGGTCTTTCGTCGTCATCGGTACGGTGCTGCTCGGTGCGTTGGTGGTCGTGGGGCTATTAAGCACGCCTCTTGCGATGGAAGAGATCGAGCCGTTCCGCGGCGTCAAGCTCATGCTCGCGTTGCCGCCGTTGATCGCACTCGTGCTCTACGTTTTCGACGCGCGCTTCAAAGCCAAGGTCGGGCGCGCGGTCGACGTGCTGCTCGCGCCGGTGCGCGCCTACCACCTCATCGTGATCGCCGCGCTCGTCGGTGCGGGCGCGGTGCTCTTGCTGCGCAGCGGCAACACCAGCGATATCGGCGCTTCGCACTTCGAGCTCGTCGTTCGTCAGGATCTCAGTACCTGGCTCTCCGTGCGCCCGCGCTTCAAACAGTTCCTCATCGGCATTCCGGCGGCGATGCTGTTGCCCGCGCTCTCGTTCTCGCATCGGCGCGCGATCGGCTGGCTCTGTGCGTTGGGGGTCGGCGTCGGTCTCGGCGATGCCGTCGATACCTTCTCGCATCTGCACACGCCGTTGCTGATCGCGATCTTCCGCATCGGCAACGATTTTCTCGTCGGCGCGATCGTCGGGGCGATCGGTATCGCGCTCTACCGTCTGGTCGCTCGTCGGCTCCCCGCATAGCGTGCGCGTGTTGCTGAGCGGATATTACGGTTTCGGCAACGTCGGGGATGAGGCGCTGTTGCGAATTATCGTGCAACGGATTCGTTCGCGTATGCCGAAGGTGGAGATCGAGGCGCTCTCGGCGAGCCCTGA
>JAJYHP010000051.1 GCA_021784715.1 bacterium | reverse complement strand
CGCCGCAAGAACTCGCGGCTTTCCTGCGCGAAGCGGAATCGTGGTGCGTCAGCACCCTCGATCAAACGCTCGCCTATCCGCAGATCGCGCTCTTCCGTTCCGCGCACGACAACCACTCGTGGATGAGCTCGCTCGGGGCGGTGCTCGACGCCGCCGCGATCACCGTGACCACCGTCGACGCCCCCTACGCGCAGGCGGAGGCGCGCGCGCTCCTCGGGGCGGCGCGCCACCTCCTCAGCGATCTCGCGAATTATTACATGCTGCCGCACGCGCCTGGAGAGCGCATCGACGAGACGCAGTTCGGCCTCGCCTGCGATCGCCTCGAATCTGCGGGATATACCGTGCGCGACCGGCACGAAGCGTACGCCGCGTTTTCGCGCATCCGTCATTTTTATAGCGGGCACCTCGAACAGATGGCTCGCTGGCTCGCCTCCGACGTTACGGTGTGGCTTGCGGAGCGATCGGCGAACGACCTCGCACATCCGATGCACGTTCGGTAAGCGCCGCCCGCAGCGCATCGATCCCCTCGCCGGTGCGCGCGCTGAGAACGAACGCATCGGGGGTGATGCCGACGTCATCGCGTGCGGCGTCGCCTTTGTTGAACGCGACCAGCCGCGGAGTCTCGTCGAGATGGAGATCGTGAAGGATCGCTTCGACGGCGGCGCGTTGTCGCGGCGTATCTGGATTCGAGGCATCGAGCACTTCCACCAAGACGTCGGCTTCGTCGAGCTCCTCGAGCGTCGCGCGAAACGCTTCGACGAGTTCGCTCGGAAGATCGGTGATGAATCCGACGGTATCGCTGACGCGCGCGAAGATCCCCGGTGCGAGGTAGACGCGGCGCGTGGTGGGATCGAGCGTGGCGAAGGGTTGGTCGGCAACGAAGATATCGCTGCGCGCCATCGCATTGAGCAGCGAGGATTTGCCGACGTTCGTGTAGCCGACCAGCGCGACGCGGAGTTCGGTTCCGGGCTCGCGGCGGCGCGTCGCCCGCCCGCGGCGCACCTCACCCATGCGCTTCTCCAGCAAGAGAATGCGCGCGGCGATGCGGCGACGGTCGACCTCCAGCTTCGTTTCACCGGGGCCGCGGGTGCCAACCCCGCCGCCCAGGCGCGAGAGATCGGCACCGCCGCCGGCGAGCTTCGTCGAGCGATAGCGTAGTTGCGCCAACTCCACCTGGAGCTTCCCTTCGTGCGAACGCGCGCGTTGCGCGAACACGTCGAGGATCAACATGGTGCGGTCGACGATCGGCAGCGAGAGCGCCTTCTCGATGTTCTTGCGTTGCCGCGGGCGAAGTTCGTTGAACACCAAGAGCAGGTTGCAGTCGAGCGCGGCGGCTCGCCCCGGTAACTCCGCGAGCAAGCCCGAACCGATCAGCGTCGCCGGATCCGGCGCATCGCGTTTCTGTACGACGCGCTCGCAGATCGTCACGCCGACGGCCCGCGCGAGCGCCTCGAATTCCGCCAACTCCGGTTCGAGCGGGCGCCGCGGGTCGCGAAGATCGACGGCTACGACGAGCGCGCGCTGCGGTTTGCTATCGGTTGCAGTCGTTGAATGAGCCACCGGAGTCCTTCAATAAAACGCGGGCTGGGATGAACGAGTATATCGTCGTTCGGAGGGATGAGGATGCGATCTCGCCGTACGGCGCGCAAATCTCTCCACGGATCCTTCGCGAGCACCGTATCGATCTCGCTATCGCGCGTCGCGACGATCGCATCGGGGCGAAGCGCGAGCAATCGCTCCGGGCTGTACATCGCGTAGGGCTGCGGAAGTTGCGTCACCGCGAGGCGCCCGCCGGCGAGCTCGATCATCCGCGCGATATAACTCTGCGGCCCCACCGTCCAAATCGGTTCGACGCTCAGCGCGACGAAGACGCGTGGATGCGTGCGAAAGGATCGCGTCCGCGCGTGAAGTGCGGCGACCTTCGCCTTCAACCGCTCCGTCAATCGGGCGGCGCGCGGCGCGACGCCTGCGGCCGCACCGATGCGCGCGATGTCGAGGTAGATATCCTCGTAACTCTCGTCGGGAACCAAAACGACGTGCATCCCCAGCGCGCGCAGCGGGTCGACGAGTTGCGCTTGCGAGGGCAGCCCGAAAACGAGATCGGCGTGCAACGCAACGATGCGTTCGTTATCGACACTCTGATAATCGCCGACCCGCGGTAAGCCCTTGGCACACGGAATATCGCTCGAATACGACGAGACCGCGACGAGTTGGCTTTGGAGACCGAGCGCGCAGATATCTTCGGTCAACGACGGGAGCAGCGAGACGATCCGGTGAGGCGCGAGCAAGCTCGCGACGATCGTCGCGGCGCGAAGAGCGTGAAACACAACGTGCGACCTTCGCAGTACCAGGAACCCTCGCCTGCGTGGTCCAATGAGCCCCGTCACGCCCGGGCGCGGGAAGCCGGTGAGAATCCGGCACGGTCGCGCCACTGTTAGCGGGGAGCCGCCATTCGTCACTATCGCCTCGGCGACGGGAAGACGAACGGCAAAACGGCGAGGATCCGCGGAGTCAGGATACCGGTCCCGGAGCGTTTTGCATCACCACCTCGCGTTGAAAGGACCGGGTATGCACGCTTCTTTTCGTGCTGTTTCGCGCGCCACGCTGTGCGCGTTCCTTCTCTCATCCTCCGCTGCGGTCGCTCTTGCGGCGGCTCCCTCTCCCAAACCCACGGCGAAGCCGCTGCGCACGATCGTGCGCGTCGTCACCGCCGATCGTTCGAACGAGCCGCTCGCCGACGCCGTGCGATCGACCTACGTCATCACGCGCGCACAGATCGCGAAACACGGCTGGACGAGCATCGCGCAGGCGCTCTCCTCGATTCCCGGTGCGTTCGTCACCCGTTACGGCCCCGGTGCCAGCGCCTCAATTTCGATGCGCGGAGCGACCGCCGACGAAACGCTCGTCCTGCTCGACGGAACGCCGTTGCGTGGCATGCAATTAGGCGCGCCCGATCTCTCGACCGTCTCCACCTCGGGCGTCGAACGCATCGAAGTCGTCGAAGGCGGCGGCTCGACGCTCTTTGGATCGGGCGCGATCGGCGGCGTCATCAACATCATCACCGCGCCGCGTCGCCGTACGCGCGTCGATCTTCGCACGGGCTCCTTTGGAACCAACGATCTTCGCATCGACGTACCGTATCTGAGCTTCGAGCGTTATGTGGCGACGAACGCCTACGCGCTCCCCGATGGGACGACGCGCGCCAACGCCGATGTCGAACGATCGACGTTCCGTAGCGATTTCACGCATCGGTTCGGCGCCATCCACGCCCGCTTCAATCTCGGCATCACCTCGCAGCATCTCGGCGTTCCCGGGAGCTACGGCAACTATACGCCGACCTCGCGGCAAGATACCGTCGATAGCTACCTCCATGGCCGCTTCGCCTATCGGCGCGCGCAGAGCGAGAGCATCGCGCAGATCGCGAGCTCGGCCGACACCCTCGCCTATACGTCGTGCATCGGAGCCGGTTGCCAAACGGTCTCGCGCTACGCTTCGACGATCTTCAACCTGCGCAACATCGTTCACGCCGCAAATTCCGAGCTGCTCTACGGTATCGATCTCTCGCGCGGCACCTCGCTCATCGATAATAGCCCGAGCGGCGTCGCCGCGCCGAGCGTCTCGCAGAGCGCGCTCTACGCCCAAGAACACTGGTTCTCCGGCAAGAGCGACTCGTACTACGTCGGGCTTCGCGGAGAGCGCGACGGTAGCGCCGGTAATTCGCTCTCGCCTGCAATCGGCGGGCGCTTCGCGCTCGGCGGCGGCACGATGCTGCGCGCCAATTTGGCCACGGCGTTCCGCGCTCCCACCATCTTCGAGCTCTACTATCCCTGTCCGCCCGCTTATCCGTGTTCGAACCCAAATCTCCAACCGGAGCGCGCACGCGTCGCCGACCTCACCCTTTCGAACGATCGGGTACTCGGTGGAACGGCACTCACGTTCTTCGATACCCGCGCCACGAACTTAATCGTGTACGCACCGCCGCTCTTCATCCCCGAAAACGTGGACCAGGCTTCACTCCAGGGCCTCACGTTCACGGCGAAGACGCGACGGCTCCACGGTATCGGCGTCAATGCATCGATCACCGATCTCTACCGCGCGCTCGATCTAACGACCAACTCTCGCATCTACGGGCGCGGGCCGGTGCTCGCATCGCGCATAACGCTCGACTATCTCGCCTCGCGATCTTCGGCACCGGGGCTTACCGGCTGGGGAATCACGGCGAGTACGGCCGGGCTTCGGAACGATCCCGCAAACGAGATTTACTACGATGCGTACGGGAATCCGCAGCCCAATCCCATCTTCGCCCAAGCGATCGGCTACACGAATCTCTCGGCGTACCTGCAATTCCGCGTCGCTCGCCATGCCTCCATCATCCTACGTGGTGAGAATCTCGGCAACGAACGCTACGCGCAGGTTTCGGGGTATCCGATGCCGGGGCGCAGCTTCTCGGTTGAATTCTCGACCAGGTAGCGGCCGAACGTGATCCTCCGACGGCTTCTCCCACCGCTCGCCGCGATTCTCGCTGCGGGTGTGGGGCTTGCCGTCGGCGGGGACGCACTCCCTCTCGCTCAGGTTCTTCACGCGCTCGTCCATCCGCACGCGCGCGATATCGCGCATACGATTCTCTGGCAACTGCGCATGCCGCGCGTTCTCTGCGCGGCCCTCGTCGGTGCGGCGCTCGCACTCGCGGGCGCACAACTGCAGGGAATGCTGCGCAACCCCCTCGTCGATCCCTATCTCATCGGCACGAGCGCCGGCGCAGCAGCGGCGATCGCGGCCGCGCTGGCGTTCGGAGTCGCGCTCTCCGTGCTTCCCGCACTCGGTTTCGCCGGTGGGCTCGCCGCCTCGTTGCTCGTTGCCGCACTCGCGCGTCGCGGCAGCGGGATCGATGCCACGCGGCTCATTCTCGCCGGCGTCGCAATCTCCGCACTGCTCGCCGCCTCGGTCGCACTCCTCAGCGTTCTCGCGCGCAGCATCTCCTTCCAACTCACGCTGCAAGCCTGGCTCGTCGGCAGCCTCGCCGGGCGCGGATGGAACGACCTGCGTTTCGCGCTCCCGTATGCCGTCGTCGGGGGGATCGTCGCCATCGGCAACGTTCGCTCGCTCGATGCGCTGCGCATCGGCGATCTTCGCGCGCGTGGGATCGGGCTCGATATCGAACGCGCGCAATGGTCGATTCTCGGTTCGGCGACGCTGCTCACCGCGGCAGCGGTTTCGCTAGCGGGCATGGTCGGATTCGTCGGGCTGATCGTGCCGCATCTCGCACGCCGCATCGTCGGTAGCGATGCGCGGGCGCTCTTGCCGGCGAGCGCCTTCCTCGGCGCGGCGATGGCGATTGCGGCCGACGCAATCGCGCGTTCGGTCATCGCACCGCGCGAACTTCCTTTAGGAATCGTGCTGGCATTCGCGGGGATTCCCATCTTCATTATCATCTATCTCCGACGCGAGCACCGTCGATGATTCGCGCGCGAGGGCTCGCCCTGGAACGCGGAGGCCGACGCGTTCTCGAAGATATCGATTTCGAACTCCGTCCCGGAGAATTCGTCGCGGTACTCGGCCCGAACGGCGTTGGGAAAACGACGTTGCTCCGCGCCTGCGCGGGCTTCGAACTTCCCGCCGTAGGAGCGATCGAACTCGACGGAAAGCCGGTCTATCGCCTGCCGGTCGCGCGACGCGCGCGCAATATTGCCATGCTCGCCTCCGACGAACTGCTCGCCGACGAACTTCGGGTACGAGATGTCGTTGCTATCGGTCGGTTTCCTTACCGACCGTGGTGGAAATTCTCAGCCGACGAAGAGGACGAGCGCGCGATCGCCGCGGCGATTGCGGCGACCCATATCGAGGAGTACGTCGATCGCGTTTTTACTCGCCTGAGCAGCGGCGAGCAGCAACGCGTCTGGATTGCGATGGCGCTCGCTCAGGGAGCGCCGCTCTTGTTGCTCGACGAGCCGACGACGCACCTCGACGTTCGCGTCGCTCACAACGTGCTCGAACTTCTCCGCGGACGGACGAAGACGGGCACGAGCGTGCTCTGCGTACTCCACGATATTAACGAGGCGGCTTCGGTGGCCGACCGCGTGATGCTCTTGGGGTGCGGCCGCATGCTCGCACTCGCCCCTCCCGAGGAAGTTCTCGCGAGTTCGCTCCTCGATGAAGCCTACGGCATCAAGATGCACCGCGCGCGCACCGACGACGGGCGCACCATCGTCGTCCCGGCGCATTAGAGGGGAGCGAGAAACCCCGCTTACGCGAGATGAACCTCGTGAACGCGAACGCGCACCGCAAGGATCGCCACGTCGTCCCGAAGCCGCCCGCCGGAGCGCTCGCGGATGGCGGCGATAATGTGATCGGCGAGTTGCTGCGGTGCCTCGGGAGCCTCCGCGATGATCTCCATCGCGCCGTTCTCGCCGAGCAGCTCTCCGGCGGTATTGCGCGCCTCGGTCAGCCCATCGGTCGATAGCACCAAGGAATCTCCGTCGTCGAAAATGACCGATTTGGTATCGTAGGGTTCCACCATCACTCCGAGGACCGGGCCGGTAACGCTCAATTGCCGCACCTCGTGGCCGTGCCGAACGAACGCCGAATCGTGCCCGGCGCTCGCATACGTGAGTTCGCCCTTCACCGTATCGAGGATTCCGACGAACATCGACACGAAGAGGTACGGGTTCTCTACGGTCTGCCCGAATGCGATATTGAATTCGCTTAAAATCTGCGCGGGGTCCCGACGACGCAAGGCGATTCCGCGAACCGTGAATTTCACGAATGCCGTTATCACCGCCGCGTCGATCCCCTTCCCGCTCACGTCGGCGATGAGCACGAGTGCGAGGTCGTTCGATAAACGATAGACGTCGAAGAGATCTCCTCCCACTGCGGCGTGCGAGTCGGCCGATTCGTACGCGCTTCCCAATTCGCAGTTCGGGAGCGGAATGTGACGGCTGATAAAGGCTCGCTGCAATATCGCCGTAACGGAGCGTTCGTCGGCGAGCTGCCGATAGAGGCGAGCGCTGTAGATATTGATTGCGAGCGCGAAGACGCCGAACGCCAATAACCACAACGAACGCAAATAAATCGCCGAGTCGATCGTCGAATTCAAACGAGCGTCGAGTTCGTCGCTTCGGTGGGCCAAATCCAGCGCGATGCTTCGTTCGTAATTCCCTTCGACCGACGATAATATGCGAATGGATTCCTCGATCTCGTCGCTCGGGATGAGTTTGCCGGCGAAGATCGGCTCGGCGATCTCCCGCCGTAGGACGCGGTCGACGCCGCCGTACAAATGTAAGGCTATCGCAGCGTTTGCCAGGCGCTCCCTAGCGACGATCGAGCGTATCTGTGCCAGTTGCTTTCGGCGCAGCGTCACGGCATGCCGGTAGCTCGAGCGCGCGGCGGCGCTCGGAAGCCCTCCTTCTACTTGGAGCGCCCCGACGATATCGACGCGCGCCAATGCGATGCGGCTGACAAGTAGAGCGGCATTCGTCACCACATGCTCCCGAGCGAGGAGGTCGGCGATGCGCGCTCTCGTTACCGTGGCGACGCGCAGCGAGAAAAAGATTGCCGCCGCGATGAAGAGCGACGAAGCAATCGTTCCCACGAATCGGATGGTAGGTTTCGTAGAGAGCCCCTCCGAAGAGCGTCGCAAGCCATGGAAAAATCAGCGATCGAGAGCGTTTTCAAGTCCTACGACGTCCGGGGCGTCTTTCCATCCGAGATTAACGTCGACTTAGCCTACAAAATCGGCCGCTGCTTCGTCCCGCTCCTTGGAGCGAAGCGCATCGTCGTCGGGCGCGATATGCGGCCGAGCGGCGAAGAGCTCTTTGCCGCTCTCGCACGCGGGGCGACCGAGGCCGGGGCCGACGTCGTATCGATCGGTCTCGTCTCCACCGACGCCCTCTATTTTGCGGTCGGAAAGTACGGCTTCGACGGCGGCGTGATGATCACCGCATCGCACAACCCCGCGAAATATAACGGAATGAAATTTACGCGCTCCGAAGCGCAGGCAATTTCATTCGACGGCGGGCTGCGCGAAATTCGCGACCGCATTCTCGCCGACGATCTGCCGCCCAAGGCGGAGAAGCCGGGCAGCATCTCCGAACGTTTCGTTCTCGACGATTTCGCCGAGCACGCATTGAGCTTTATCGACCGCACGAAGGTGAAGCCGTTCAAAATAGCCATCGATGCCGGCAATGGAATGGCCGGGGCGACGGTCCCTCACGTTTTCAAACACCTTCCGTGTACGGTCGTGCCGCTGTTTTTCGAACTCGACGGCAATTTTCCCAATCACCCCGCCAGCCCGATCGAGCCCGAGAATATGGTCGATCTTCAGGCGGCGGTTCGGAAGCACGGCTGCGATCTCGGCGTCGCCTTCGACGGCGATGCCGACCGCATGTTTCTCGTCGACGAGCGCGGCGAGCTGATCGACGGAAGCACCGTGACGGCTCTCGTGGCGATAAGCACGCTCAAACGCTATCCCGGCGCAAAGATTCTCTACAACCTCATCTGCAGCCGCAGCGTTCCCGAACAAATTCTCGCGCACGGTGGTATCCCGATCCGTTCGCAGGTCGGCCATTCGATTATTAAAAAGATCATGCGCGACGACGATGTCGTTTTCGGCGGCGAGCATAGCGGGCATTTCTATTTCCGCGACAACTGGTATGCGGACTCCGGAATGATCGCGCTCATGTCCTGTCTCGAACTCTTCAGCGAGAGCCCGCTCCCCGCGAGCGCGACGATCGCGCCGATCGATACCCGCGCGCGCTCCGGCGAGATCAACTCGCACGTCGAGGACACCCAGGCGACCCTTCAGCGCCTCGCGGCGGCGCATCCCGACGCCAAGATCGACCACCTCGACGGGCTCACCATCTCCTATCCTCATTGGTGGATGAATATCCGCCCCTCCAACACCGAGCCGCTCCTGCGCCTCAACGTGGAGGGGGACGATCTCGCGACCATGGAACGCGAACGAGATGCCGCTCTAGCGCTCATTCGAGGAAAGTAGCGGCGGCGAAACCTCGGGCGCGCTACCGTGGTTGATGCGGAGTTACGCACCTCAACCGAATCGTAAAGGATGACCGTAGAATGACCGCAACAAATTCCTTGCTCCACCGTACCCGCGTCGAGCTGCCCCTGCAGAGCCGCGAACGGCTGATCTCGCTCCTGAATGCGACGCTGGCGACGGCGCTCGACTTCAAGACGCAGATCAAGCAAGCCCACTGGAACGTCGCCGGGCCGCACTTTATCGCGCTGCACGAATTCTTCGACACGCTCGCCGATGAAGCCGAAGCCGCGGTCGACCTGGTCGCCGAACGCGTCCTCCAACTCGGCGGAACCGCCCTGGGCACCGCAAAAATCGCCGCCGAGCGCTCCATTCTCGGTGAGTACCCCCACCATGCCGTTGACGGCAAGCAGCACCTCGAAGCGCTCGCCGAGCGCATGGCGATATTCGCCAATCACCTACGCGCGCAGATCGACGAAAGCGCGAAACTCGGCGATCAAGCGACGGCGGATATCTATACCGAGCTCTGTCGCGCCTCCGATAAGAGCTTGTGGATGCTGGAAGCGCATCTCCGAACCGCCTAGCGACTGCATATTTGAGCGCCTTGAGCACCGCAAACGCCGACGCGATGCGTCGGTACGACCGGACGCGCGACGATCTCGTCGCGCGTCTCCTCGTTCTTGAAGGCGCGCTCGACGAACGTTCGAGCGCGCCCGTCCGATCGGCGCGCGAAATGCTCGCCCGCGGAAAATTCGTCCTTGCGGTCGTCGGTGAATTTTCCAGCGGAAAATCCTACCTCCTCAACGCGCTTTTAGGAAAGTTTCGCCGCGAATCGCAAGGCGAGACGCAGCGGCTCGTCGGGTTGCTCGCCGTCGATATCAACCCTTCGACCGCCACGATTACGGAATTGGAGAACGGCGAGCGCGACGAGGCGGCCGCGTATTACGAAAGCGGACGCACCGAACGTATCCCGCTCGACCGCCTCAATCGATTTATCGCCGTCGGCTCGGGTGATGTCGGCACGCTGCACGCGGAAACGACCGATGAAAGCGACGCGCCGACGCGGGTCCGCGTAACCACCCCTTCGGAGTTTCTCGCGCGCGGCTTTCTCGTCGCCGATACGCCCGGGCTCGCTTCGGCGAATCCCGCCCATCGCCGAGCGACGCTGGGCTTCTTGCCGGGTGCCGACGCGGTGCTCTATCTCATCGACACGCAGCAACCTTTCAGCGAAGGCGACGCCTCGTTTTTAGGAATCGTTCGCCGCCACATCGATAGCATTTTTATCGTCCAGACCAAAATCGATCTGTGGAATCGCCTCAGCGCCGACGGGCGCCCCGCTTGGCAAAATGCGACCGAACGCATCGAACGCCTGGCCGCGATTCACGCACCGGGAACGTTCGTCTATCCACTTTCCGCGCGCGACTACGTCGAAGGAACCTTCGACGGCGATTCGGATCGCGTTACCGCGAGTCGCTTCTTCCCATTTCTCGAAGCGCTCGATGCATCGCTCATCGCCCGTACCGGGCGCTCGCGGCTCCGTCGCGCTCGCGATGCGGCGCGACGCATCGGCGGCGATGCGATCGTGCAGATCGACGGCGACCTCGCTATGCTCGCGCTTCCCGCGGAGACCCTACGTGCCGAGTTGCTCGCGCGAACGCCGAAGCTCGTCGAACTCGATGCGCGAATCGATATACAACGCGCGCAACTGCACGACGAGAGCGCCGCTCGCCGTTCGCAGCTCCTTCGAGAGACCGCGGCGCTCGGCGAGGAGCTCGAACTCGCACTCGCGCAGGCGTTCGATACCACCGATATTGCAAAATTACGCGACCGTGCGCGCCTTCACGTTCTCGTGGACCGAGTGACCGCCCACGCCGTCGAAGCCTACGCCAAGCGCGCCGCGCTGCTCGCCGTAGAACCGCTCGAGGCGATCGAGCATGCGAGCGGCACCGATATCCCACTCCGTTTTTCGCTCGTTGAAGCGGCGGCGGTCGCCTTCGGCGGGCAACTTGGAACGAGCCTGTGGAGCGGAGATCCCGCCGACGCCATTGCGGCGACGATCGTGCTCGACGCGATCGGCGGGCCTGCAATCGCACTCGTTCACGCGATCTCGATGCGTTTCGCCGCCGCAGCCGCAGAGACGTATATGAAGCGCGAGCTTATCGCCGATCTGCGATCGACGATTTTCCCAGCACTTCGCAACGACGTTGCCGCGTTAGGCGAACGGGTCGCGACGAATATCGAAGGGATCGACGGCGCGCTCGATGCGGCCTTATTGGAGGCCGGCAGAATGGCGCGCGATGCCGACATCGGCAGCGTCGAACGCGCGCTCGCCGCAGTCTCCGCCGACGACGTCTCCGCGCGCGCTGCATCCATGCGCTCGCGCCGCTCGACGATCGAGCGCGAGCTCGTCGAGATCGAACGCATCGCCGACGCGTTTCTCGCCGAAGCGCCGGAGATCGCCCCCGCCGATCCCGCCACCGAGATGCTGCGCCGCGCGCATAGCGATCCGAGCCTCGACGCGGCCGCGTACGCTCGCGGGCTGCGCCCGCAGCGTTGGCGCGTCGCAGTTGTGGGAGCGCTGCGCCGCGGGAAATCCGCACTTATCGACGCCTTCGCCGGCCAAGCGATTCTCGGCGACGAGGTCCCGGGAATGGCGCGTTTCCCAATTCACGTCCGGTACGGCGAACGGCACGAGGCTTTCGCACTCGACGCCGAAGGTGCGTGGAGCGCGCTCGAGACCGCATCCGTGGGCGAAGCCGCGCAGCGTTCTCCGGTGCTCGTCCTCACGCCGTGGAAGTTTCCGCGCGAGTTGGTGCTCGTGCACGCTCCCGCATTCGACTCCGGCGATATCGACGCCGAGGATATCGCGCTGATGGCGGCGCGGAGTGCGAGCGAGGTGCTCTGCCTTTTCTCGCGCCAACTCTCCGAACGCGAGTTGAGCCTCTACGAACGTATCGCCGACTTCGGCAAACCCATGCTCTTCGCGCACACGATGGCCGACAACGAGAGCGCGGGAGAACGCCGAAACGTCGTCGAGCTCGCCGGACGATATCTCGCCGAACGGAAGATTCCCACGGCACGCATTTTTACCGTCTCGGCGCAAGAGTACGCAACGGCGATTGCGGAGCGGCGAGCGCCTGCAGGGTGGAACGAACTCGGAGCGCTCCGCGAAACCCTCGACGGGCACGCTGGCTCGCACATGGAGCGCCTCGCTCGCCTCGAGCGTTCGAGCGCCGAGATCGGCCGCGACCTTACGCGCGCCGCGGCGGAGCCGACGCGGCAGAGCGGAGCCGCCCCGGCCTTTCTTCGCCGCCTCTTCGGACGCTAGGGGCTCTTCCCGGCCCGTCGAAGCAGCGTTTAGGTATGCCTACCATCATCGGCCCGGCCTTCCTCGCCTTGGGCGACGGCAGCTCGGCCTACGCGCGGCTCGCGATCGATCGCGGCCGCATCGCAGCGATCCTTCCCGCCGAAGGCACCAGCGATTATCACTGCCCCGATGGCTGTTCGGTCGCACCCGGCCTGATCGATCTCCACACGAACGGCGCCGACGACATGCTCTTCAATCGCGACCAGGGCTATGCCGTCCCGGTCGCCTCGCGCGCATACGCGGCGACCGGTGCGACCGGATTCGTCGCCTCGGTGATGACGGCGCCGTGGGAATCGATGCTCCACGCAGCTTCGGAGATCGTCGAAGCCGCACACGAGCTCGAAGAGAACCAACCACAGGGAGCGCGCTGCCTCGGCATTCACTTCGAGGGGCCATTCCTGAACCCGAAATTTCGCCGCGTCCATCGCGGCGATTGTTTGCTTCCGGCTTCCAGCGTGCGCGCGCAAGAGATGGTCGACGCCTGCCGTGGAGCCCTGGTCATGGTCACGCTCGCACCCGAGGTCGACGGCGCGAGCGAGTTCGTGCGAACGATGCTCGAACACGGTGTCGCTTGCGCCGCAGGGCATACGGCGGCGCGCTATGCGGAGGGATTGTTGGCGATCGGCACCGGCTATCGCAGCCTCACGCATGCATTTAACGGCATGGGGCCGCTCGACCACCGCGATCCATCCTTGCTCGCCGCATTCATGCAAGATCGCCGCACGACCGTTCAACTTATTTGCGACGGACATCACGTCGCGCCGCCGATGGTCGACGTCCTCTATCGCATGCTCGGCGACCGCGTCGTTCTCACCACCGATTTCATGCCGCCGGCCGGGCCGGGCTATCGCGTCGAAGGCGGGGTCATGCGCGCCGACGACGGCACGATTGCCGGAAGCGCGCTGACGATGGATCTGGCGTTACGCAATTATATGGCATTTACCGGTTTGCCGTTCGCACAAGCGATCGTCGCGGCATCGCACGCACCCGCGCGAACGATCGGCGCTCAAAACGAAGTGGGACGGATTGCGGTGGGGATGCGAGCCGACCTTTCCTTCTGGGACGACCGATACGAGGTGTTGGCGACGATGGTCGGCGGCGAGATCGTTTACCGGCGCGAAGAGACGCTCGTCCTTACCTAAGCGAGCGCTACGATCCGAGTTCGCGCGCGATCTCCGCTTTCATAGCATCGGTCGAAACGCGCGTCTCCAAAAACACGCCGACGGCACCGACGAGAACCGTCAGCGTTCCGCCCACGGTCAGCGCCGTCGGCAACCACGGTAGCGCATCGCGCGTCAATGCATTGAGAGCTACCGCAAGACTCGCCAAAACGAAAAGTCCGATTGCGAGATGGTATGCCGAAAGCGCTCGCTGTAAATAATTAATCCGTGCCTGGTAGAGCCGAAGCTCGGCCAAAATCGCGTCGCGCTGATTATTACCGTCCGACGGCAGGGAATGAATCTCGACGAAGAGCGCGCGCGCCCGGTCCACGGCGCGCACGACGCGCGTCATCGTCACGTTGAGCAAATTTCCGCATGCCAAAATAAAGACGGCGGGAGCGATCATTTGCGCGATGATCGCGGTAATCGGAGTTCCCTGAGCCATCCCTATTGAAAACGGAAGCGATCCGGCCTGCATACTTTTCCCTCCCCAAACACGCGGCTACCACGCTGGGATCTTCTGCTAAAGCGGCCGCCGCTTCGATGCGCGCGGGAGCCGCACGCGCCTCCCGTTCGACGAGAACGATCGTTGTCCCACGCCGCTGAATTACGCGGGATACTTCGAAGCGGTCGCTGACGACGATCGCAAAGCCCCACGCCCGCTCGCCTCGCAGGACCTCCGGCGATACAACGACACGCCGCTCTTCTCCCAGAGCCGCACGTACGTTCCCCATTTTCGTTGCCGTACCAACGCCGCCATCGGCGTTTGTGTATTCGGCAATAAAGTTGGGTCGACCAGTGCGTAACACGGCCGATGCGCGAGCCCCAATTCGAACCGCCTGCTCTCCCAAAGGTGCCCGAACATGCCGTTGCTGACTCCTATCGTCCCCACCGGCGGCAAATCTTCGGCAAGAATTTTGTCGAGAACCGCATCCTGCGGAGTGCGGGCGTGCACGGTCGCGCGCCAATGCAGCGGGCTTGCAAAAATAAGAATCGCAGGAGCGGCGATCGAGCTAAACAGAACGAACGGCCGAAGGCGACGCGGACGTGCGGCATGTAGGCGGCATGCACCCATTACAAACGCGATTATCGTATAGCCGATCCACACGCCGCTATAGTGCGCCTGTACGTCGCGCAGAGAGTCGTACGGCGGAATCAACACCTCGAGAAACGGCGGGATGGCAAAGAGCATCCAACGGCCGCTAAAAAGCGGCAACAAGCCGAGAGGAATGAGAACTTCGCCCATGAAGCCGATCCGCCGCAACGCGCTCGTCAGCGGCGGCGTTACACCGCTTGCGACCGGCGAAAATATCGGGGTCAACGCTACCCAGTGGGCATGCACGTCGTTTCGCCAAATCAGCCAAGCGGCCGGTACGACGATCGCCGCCAAGAACAGCGATCCGGATACTTTGAGGAGGGGTCGATCGCCCGTTCTCCAAGCAAAAACTCCGGCGACGAGAGCGTCCCAGGCAAGAAATACTCCCTGATCTTCTTTTATACCCAGCGTGAAAAGCGCGACGAGAATCGTCGCCGTCCAATTTCTCCGCATAGCAAAAACGAACAACCATACCGTTGCGGCGGGAGCGAAGCACGTTTCGTACGGAGCGTTATAGATGAGCCCGCCCAACGGCGGGTAGAGGAACGCAATGCATGCGAGGGCAACTGCATATTTTTCGGGGAGTCGCCCTTTCGCGAGCTCGTAGGCGCCGATTCCGACGAGCGCTCCCGCCACGGATTGAAGCGCGAGCACCGGAATGACGGAATGAGTGAGCTGCACGAATGGCGCGAAGAGATCGTAGATCGGCGAAAAATGAACGAAGAAATGGCTCCCTTCAACGGAGTTCCTGAGCATCCCCGACGGATCGTTCATGGACTGCATGAAGAGGCCGAAATCGGCGAGACTATCGTAGGTCCACCAACTGTTGAAATTCAGCGCAAAATAACCTACGACGAAGAGCGCGGCGCCGATCCACACTATCGCTTTTGGTGATTTCCCACCAGCAATAGAATTCGCCACCTAGCCTCCCAAATACGCGGCTACCACGGCCGGGTCTTCCGACAAGGCGGCCGCCGTGTCGCTGCGCGCGATCTCCCCATTTCGGAGAACGTATCCCCGGTCCGCCAGGGCGAGTGCAGCACGCGCGTTCTGTTCGACGAGGACGATCGTCGTCCCACGGCTATGAATATCGCGGAGCACTTCGAAGATTTGTTTGACGACGAGCGGCGCGAGCCCGAGCGAGGGCTCGTCGAGGAGCAGCAGGCGCGGACGAGCGATCAAAGCGCGCGCGATCGCGAGCATCTGCTGTTCGCCTCCCGAAAGCGTCCCCGCGCGCTGCTCGATGCGGTCGCGCAGGCGGGGAAAGATCGCGAGCGCGTCGTCGATACGCATCGCCGTCTCGCGGTGCGAGGCAATCGCAAATCCCCCCATTTCGAGATTTTCGCGAACCGTCATCCGCGTGAAGATCCGTCGCCCCTCGGGCACGTGCCCGATGCCTCGCCGCGCGATGGCGTCGGAAGAACATTTTCGAAGGTTCGCTCCATCGAAATCCACCTCGCCCGAACGGATCGGCAACAACCCTGAAATCGCTCGCAGCGTCGTCGTCTTTCCGGCTCCGTTGGCGCCGAGCAGTGCGACGATCTCTCCCTCTTCTACGCGGAGATCGATGCCGCGCAACGCCACGATTCCCCCGTACCGCACGTCGAGCGCACGAACTTCGAGTAGCGCGCTCATGCCGGCGCGCCCAGGTACGCTTCAATCACGCGAGGATGCTCTCGGATCTCTCGGGGTTCTCCCTCGGCGATCTTTTCGCCGTAATCGAGTACGGCGATCCGTTCGCAAAGATTCATCACGAGTCCCATATCGTGCTCGATCAACAGCACCGTCGTTCCGCCGTCGCGAATCGCACGGATTAGGGATACCAGTTCGTGTTTTTCCGAGGAATTGAGCCCCGCTGCAGGCTCGTCGAGCAACAGCAAGCGCGGGCGAGCGGCGAGCGCTCGCGCGATCTCGAGGCGGCGCTGCGTCCCGTAGGATAGATTCCGGGCGAATTGTTCTTCGACGCCCGATACGCCAACGAAGCGCAATAACTCGCGCGCGCGCTTCTCCGCCTCCGTTCGCTCGCGCCGCTCTCTGCCGGTATTCAATAACGAGTCCAACACGTTTGCTTCGAGCAGCACATGTTCGCCGACCATTACGTTGGCGAGCGCCGATGCGTTCCCGAAGAGTCGAAGGTTCTGAAAGGTTCGGGAGACGCCGAGGCGCGCGATGCGCTGCGTGCTCAGCCCGGCGATCGAGAGGCCGCCGATCGAGATCGAACCTTCGTCCCAGCGATAGATCGCCGTCAAGAGATTGAACAACGTCGATTTCCCGGCACCGTTGGGACCGATGATCCCGAAGATCGCCCCTTCTTCGACATCGAGCGTTACGTTGGAGAGTGCCGTCAGCGCTCCGAAGCGTTTGCCGACTCCCGCGAGTTCGAGCACTTTCATGCGTCGCCCGCCGCTTCGCCCGCGTGGTGCAGCTCGGCCCGCCGCTCGCGATTGGGAAGCAATCCTTCCGGCCGAAAGAGCATGATTCCCACGAGAATCGCACCGTAAATCAGGAAGTGGAGATTCGAAAGATCGACCGTGGTATGAAACGTTGCATCGACCAAGGAATTGATCTGCGGAAGCAACGCCGAGTTCACGATCGTCAACAGCAAACTTCCGACCACAACGCCGACGATGTTGCCCATTCCGCCAAGCACCAACATCGAAACGATGAGCACGCTCACCTGAAAGCCGAAGAGATCGGGTGAGACGAGCGCGAGTTTCGCTGCGAAGAGCACGCCGCCGATACCCGAAAACGAGGCACCGATGGCAAACGCCGCGAGCTTCGAACGAAGAACGTCGATTCCGGCGTGCTTCGCCGCGAGTTCGTCCTCGCGTATCGCCATCCACGCGCGCCCCAGGCGGCTCTCGCGAAGGTTCCGCGAGATCCACAGCGCGGCGGCGATTCCAACGAGCGCGATATAGTAATAAGGCATCACCGATGCGCCGAAGGAATGGCCGAAGAACGTCGGCACGTCGAGTGCCGCAATGCCGTTCGGACCGCCGGTATATTTCGTGAGGTTCTGAAATATCTGCGGTACGATTTCACCGAAGCCGAGCGTTACGATCGCGAGATAATCTCCGTGAAGTCGGAGCGTCGGCGCGCCCAAAAGCGCTCCGAACAGTGCGGCGAGGGCGGCGGCGAGAAAAAGCAGCACCCAGAATGGTAAATGCAACCCGAACTGCGGGCTGGCGAGCATGCCGTAGGTGTAGGCGCCGATCGCGAAAAACGCCGCATAGCCGAGGTCGAGAAGGCCGGCGAAGCCCACGACGATATTGAGACCGAGGGCGAGCATGACGTAGACGGCCGCATCGGCGAGCACGCTGAAAACGGCATCGTTTCCATAGAAGCGAGGAGCGATGGCGAGGAAGGCGGCGAGTATCAGGACGATCGTCGCCTTTGCGCGCCGATTGTGGAAACGTTCGATTGCGACGCACGCCGCAATGGCGACGAACGCGTAGGTGTAGATCACACTTTCTCCGGCAACGTCTCTCCGAGCAAACCGCTCGGGCGAAAGACCAGCACGAGGATCAGCACGGAGAAGACGGCGACGTTACTCCACTGCCCGCCGATCAACCAGGTAGAAAACGATTCGAGCATACCGATGAGGAAGCCGCCGAGCATCGCTCCGGCGATGTTGCCGATGCCTCCGAGAACGGCGGCGGTAAACGCGCGCAATCCCGCGCCGAAACCGTTCAGGAACCATGCCGAACCGAACGAGACGCCGCCGACGAAGCCTGCAACGCCCGCAAGCGCACCGGCGATGAGGAAGGTTATCGCGATCGTGCGATCGACGTTAATCCCGACTAACGATGCCGCATCGCGATCCTGGGCGACCGCGCGCATCGCCTTCCCGAGCTTGCTGCGTTGGACGAAAAAATGAAGCGTGACCATCGTTACGATGGCCAGCGCGACGACGACGATCTGTTGGACGCCGACTTCGAGCGCGCCGATATGCAACTGTGGGTTCGGAATGACGTTAGGAAACGGAACCGGTGCGGAGCCCTGCCAGAGTTCGATCAGGTTCTCGAGCATAAACGAGACGCCGATAGCGGTTATCAGCGGTGCGAGCCGCGGCGCCTTCCGCAAACGGCGGTAGGCGAGCCGTTCGATCCCGGCGTTCAGAAGCGCGCTCGCAATAATCGCAGCGATTAGCGCCGCGGCGATCCCAAGAATCAAGCCCGCTCCGTGCAAGACTCCCGCCGCGCGCAGCCCCACGAAGATGCCGAGTGCGACGAAGGAGCCGAACGTATAGACGTCGCCGTGGGCGAAGTTGATGAGCTCGAGAATGCCATAAACCAGCGTATAGCCGAGCGCGATCAAGGCATAGATCGCGCCGAGCTCGACGCCGTTGGCAAGTTGAGCGAGAAACTCGTGCAAGCGGCTATTCGCTTAGGTTGAGTTGCTCGATGAACGACGAATGGCCGTTACGAATTGCGTAGAGCGAAATCACCGGCTTGCGGACGTCGCCGTTCTTATTGAAGGAGATCGGCCCGATCGGCGTGTGGACTTCGTTCTTGGCGTTGCGCGGAATTTTCGCCAGCACCTCCGCTCGGGTCGGCATTTTGTTCCCGTTCGCCTCGATCGCTCGTTCGATCGCCGAGATCGCGACCTCCGTCGCCGCATACGCGTTCGCGCTGTAGGGACCGACGTCGCTGCCGAATTTGGCTTTATAGGCGGCAACGAAGCGCTTGGCAGCAGGCAGCAGATCGGCGTTCGGCGCGGCGACGGTGTAATAGGTTCCGTCGGCGCGCTTTTTCGCAACTTCGGCGATATCGGGTATGCCGTCACCGCCCATGAACGCGAGTTTCCCCATTCCGACGTCGAACATCTGTCGCCGCAGCAAGCCTCCGCCTGTACTCGTCGTGCCGCCGAAGAAAATGAAATCGGGTTTGTAGCCCTTGATTTTCAGGAGCAACGCTTTGAAATCTTGCGTGTCGGGAGCGATGTGGTCGCGTCCGAGGACGGTGCCGCCGAGTTTGGTAAAGTCGCGCGCGAACACGTTGGCGAGATCGAGGCCATAGGTCTCGTTATCGTCGACGATATACGCTCGCTTGAGTTTGAGATCGAGCGCGAAACGCGCCGCCGCCGAGCCCTGCCGCGAATCGGTCGTGCAGACGCGGAAAAAGGTATTGACGGTGGGGTTCGCGCGGCGCAACATCGCCGCGTCTTTCCCTAACGTCAGCCCATCGCTCACCGCCGAGGGGCTGATCTGAACGATCCCCGCCTGGTTGGTAATCGGAATCTCCGCCGCGGCGACGTTCGAATTATACGGGCCGATAATCGCCAGCACGCTATCGTCGGCGATGAGGGTGCGCACGTTACTCGCTCCCTGCTGCGGGTTGTGGACGCCCTGCTGCGTGTCGTCGAGCGCCTGCACGGCAAAGGTGAAGCCGCCGGGAACGCCCTTGGCGTTCGCGTGCGCGACGGCAAGTTTGATGCCGTCGAGCGTGCTCGTACCGACCGAAGCGTCGGCCCCCGAGAGCGGCAGGTCGACGCCGATCCCGATCGTGGTGGAAGCGGGCGCCGGGCCGCTCGAGCAAGCAGCCAAAGGCGAGGCGAGCAAAAGAATGGCCGCAAGAGCGGCGGTACGAGGCGATCTCATGCCCCACGGATTAGCCCGGACGGTCGCTCTCCCCTGGCGCTCCCACTGCTTCGGGCATCGGCGTCCATTCGACGACCGAAAAACCATCGACCTCGGCCTCGACGGGCACGAAGCCGGCCTTATTTTCGAGCCGTTCGAAGACCTCGGTGCTCAGCCACAGCGCGTTGATATTCGCATGTTTTTGCATGTGTCCGGCGACGTCGATGGCATGATCTGCGACCTTCTCGAGTTGGCTATCTTCGAAAATCACGACGTCGCCGTCATTGAGCCCGCAGCGCACCTCGATCGGCGTGCGTAACTGATTTTCGTCGCGGTTGAAACGTTCGAGCTCCGCCAGAACGCGCTGCCCCGCGGAGACGCCGAGTTCGCGATCGAGAAAGCACGCCATGACTCCGTCCGGAGTCCAGGTCTGCTTCCAAACGCTATAGGAATCGAACGTATTGCGAACCATCTCTTCGTAGGCCTGAAAGGTCGCGGCGACGGCGGTCGGCCGCTCGCCGACCTTCATCTTCGTCGATCCCACGATATCGATCGAAAGAAAGGTGCAGGGTTTGCGCGACGAGGATTTCAGCGCGCCTTCGATCTCGCGATAGCGCTTGAGCAGAATGCCGCGGTGATGCTCGGATTCCGCGTCGAGTTTCCGCATCGAGAAGGCGCCATCGGCACCATCGGCGCGCAGCGCGCCGAGCCCGCTCCGGGAAGACGACTTGAAGGTGCGCCGAACGATATAATCGAGCCTCTGCAAAACCGAGTCGAGAATGCCCTTCGCGATCCATATCGCGACGGCGATTCCCAGCGGCGCATAGTTGATGCGGCCGGCGCTCGGCCACGAAAGCCCGAACCAGCGCGAGACCAAGCGAATGTCGGCATCGGCGAGGCGATGCGCGAGCCGCACGAGCGCGGTCGCCTCGAGCCCCGGCGCGTGGAGGAACTCCAGTGCGAAGAGGCCGAGCAGCGTCACCGAAGCGACCCAAACGACCAGCCCCAACGCAAAGCGCAGCACGGCGATAAGTGCAGTCAGTAATCCACGAGGAGTAAGGGACACGCTCCAAACCTCCAATCCACGGGAGACAGGTTGTAAGGTCCTCCTAACGAGCCGCGCCTTCCTGCTTTTGCTCGCTCAGCCGCGATTCTTGGGAACCCAAGGCGCGACGAAGAGTCCGGGGTATTTGGTGTTTCCTCGTATCGGCCGACGGAAGAGCCACGCCAGGAGCCCCGAGAGGTTCGCAACCATGACGAACTGCCGATAGCCGAAATTTTCGAGAAACGCCGCCGCGAAAAGCACCCACACCTGGCTTAAGCGATACGCGGTAAACGATATCTCATCGAGCAAAATACTGATAATCGAGCCGAACATCGCAAGCACGAAAACGAGGGCGAGCAACCACCATTGCGTCCGCCAATCCAGATACCCTAATGCCGCCATGACGAGCGAAAACACGACGCCGCCGATCACCACCACCGGGGCGAGCCATTCGAAAAACACGAGGTACGGCATCGTTACCCAACTAAAGATTCCGCCGTTGCCGAAGAGCAGCTTCCGATGAATGACGACGCACTCGGAGAGGTGGCGGTGCCAACCCTTGCGTTGGTTGTAGAGGACCTTCGGGGATGCCGGCACGTCGGTCCAACAGACCGGGAACGGCGAAAACGCGATGCGATATGGGCGCCCCGTATTGATGCAATAATTATGGACGCGCAACGTCATCTCCATATCTTCCCAAATCGTATCGGTGCGAAAACCTTCACACGCGATAAGAATATCGCGCCGCCACAGCCCGCAGGCCCCCGAAACGATGCCGAGAGCGTTGAACGGCGCGAACCCCATCCGCGTCGCCAAGAAGGCGCGTAAATACTCGAGCACCTGGAAGAGCTGCATTAAATTCTTTGGGAGCGAAGGTTCGAAGGGCTTATCGTCGACCGGGGTCGAGGCATTCCCAACGGCGACCGCCCCACCGACGACGACCGTTCGCGGATCGCGTTGGAACGGCTCGACCATCCATTGGAGCGTCTGCCGGTGATAGTAGGAGTCCGCGTCGGCGGTAAAGAGCAGCGGATAGCGCGAGAGGTTGATGCCGGCGTTGAGCGCGTCACCTTTGCCGCCGTTTGCCTTGTCGATCACGCGTAATTCGGGATGGAGACGGGATTGATAGACTTCCCGAACCTGCTCGGTGGGGAGTTCGACGCGGTATATCCCCTCGTAGGGCTCGAGATCGAAGGCCTCGTGCAGTCGTTCGAGCGTGTCGTCGGTCGAGCCGTCGTTAATGACGACGATTTCGAAATTGACATACTCGAGCGCCAGCATCGATCGTACGGAGGTGACGATAATCTCTCGCTCGTTGAATGCGGGGACGAGCATGGTCACCGGGCGATCGAGCGTCGAGTTGGAACGACGTACCGGGTCGGCGAGATGCATCTTCACGAAACCCGGGAGACGCAGCAGCGCCACACCGCCGGTAAATGCATAGTAGCCGTTGATGATTAAAAAGTAGAAAAACAGCACGGTTTCAATGATGACCACCGCCCCGTCGATCGCTTGGTGCCCGTTGAAGCTCATAACCGCGCCTCCGGCGCTCCCTGCAATGCCGCGCGACGGTCGCGCGTCGGCGAACGCCGCGCCATCATTTTTCGCTCGGCGATCGCCTGCGTTATCGCGTCTCGCGCGTAGCGGTCTTCCACCTCGACGAGAAAATCTTCGAGCAATCCGCTCTCGCCATACAGTTCCACGATCGCCTCGGCGGCACGCAGGCGCACCCAGTAATCTCGGTGCGATGCCAAGCGAAGGAGCGTTTCGCGATCGTCGTACCGGACGCACTTCCTCAACACGCGCAGCGCCGAGAGCAGCACGATCGGCGATTCGCGAGCGCAGTATCGTAGAGCGAGCGGACGGTCTTCCTCCGACGCCAACGGAGCGAGCGACCGAAGCGCCGCCGCAATCGTTTCGCTCTCCTCGGATTCTTCGAGGACCCGCTTGCAGACCGCACGCGCGGGTGACGGAGAGCAGAAACGAACGAAATCGAGCAACCTGCGCCGCCCCGCTTCATCGGCGGCATCAATCGCCGCGCGCAAGGCTTCGTCGAGATCGATGCGATCGATCTCCTTCAACATGGCCTCGACGCGCGAACGGACCCAATCGTCGCGGTCGCGCACTAATTCCAGAACGCCGTCGCTATATCGTGGATCGATGCGTAGCGCACATTGTGCGGCGGCGCGAGAGAGCTCCGCGCCCTCGTCGGCAGAGAGGCGAACCGCATCGTCGAGCGCTGCGCGCTCGCGCAGTTGCCCGAGCGCCGTTAAGGCCAGGATTTTTTCCGCGTCGTCGCCACGACTGAGCCAGTAGAGCGCGTGCCGATCGAGCCCGATATCGTAGGCAATCGCGTCGAGTTTCGGCAGCACTTCGCGCGCGCGGTCGCGATCTTTATCGCGAAGCTGATGGAATTGCGAAAAGAGCGCGATCACGGTGAACCAGTCGCGACGGCCGACGCGCGGCATCACCTCGGGGAGCGCATCTCCCGTGTAGGCCGTCTTAAAGACCGAGCGCCATCGATCCGTGAGGATACTCTGCCGCCGCCGCGCAAACGAGTTGCGCGTCCGCAGAACGATGAACGCCACGATCAGAGCGGCGGTCATGATCGAGGAAAAGAGAACGCTTACCTCGATGAGCCATAATATCGGTTCAGAGGCGCTCGCGAAGTGCAACGCGTACCTCGAGGCGGTCGTATGCGCCGGTCAAACCATACCAGCCCATACCGATTGCCAACCCTATGCGCGACGATAGCCGATGCGTGTCGCCCAAAAAGAAGGAGAGGCTGTGATAGACCGCAGGTGGAGATCCAAACCCGACGTTCTCGACATCGCGTCCGGTCGAGAGCAAAAAATTTTCAGCGTCGCATGGAAGATATCGCGCCATCGAAACTCCCTCCGAGAGAGCGATCCCGGGCACGTCGCTCAGCCGGGCGAACGTGATGGTGCCCGCGAGGCGCAGATCGCGAAAATAGCGGTCCATGCCGAGGTGCTCGATCGAAGCCCCGACCGATGTGTAGTGCCGGATAGCGTAACCCGCCTGGTAGCCGAATCCGCCTCCAGCCCGCAGATCGATGTCGCCTTGAGCGCTCGACGCGGGCAGCACGTTGTGTTGCGGGCTAAACGAGCCGATCAAATCGGCGATGACATGCGGTGTCACCGCAAGATAGGTTCCCGCCTCGTATTCATTATCGTTCTCTCCGAATCGCACGTCATCGGCGGCGCGAACGTACGCCGATCGTTTATTCCCATCGCGGGCGACAACGAGCAGAGAAGCGCCGCTCCAGGCTCCGCGCCCCTTGGTCAACGATCCAGCCGATGCTCCCTCCTGGAGCACGACTCTCTGCGTCGGAGGCGGTGGAAGAGCGCAGAGTGCGGCGGCGCGCCCGGGAATCGCCACGGCAAGCGCGACCGTTCCAATCTCCAGCCAGCGCTTCATCGGTGAACCGGGGCGCGAATCCCCGCGATGACATCGTCGAGAATCTCATCGAGCCCCACCTTCGGCTCGAACGCGATCGCACGCCGCGCCTTGGCGATATCCGGAACTCGGCGCATGATCTCTTCGAAACCCTGCGGATATGCGCGCTCGAATGGAACGAAGCCGACGATCGATTTCGAACCGGTTCGTTCGACGATACGCTTGGCAAGGTCAAGGATCGTCATTTCGAGCGGGTTGCCGATATTCAACACTTCACCGGCGAGCGAGCGGATCGCAAGCAAGATCGACATCAACGCATCGGTGACGTCGCGGACCGAACAGAAGCAGCGAGTCTGCGTGCCGTCGCCATAGACGGTCAACGGCTCGCCGGCGAGCGCCTGTGCGGTGAGTCGGGGCACCACCATTCCATAGCGCCCGCTCTGCCTCGCTCCGACGGTATTAAAGAGCCGCACCACCACGACCGGAAGCGCGCGCTCCCGCTGTAAGGCGAGCGAATAAAATTCGTCGTAGGCTTTCGCACAGGCGTAGCTCCACCGCCCGACGGTCGGCGATCCGAAGCAGATTGGGTCCCCTTCGTTCGACGGGATCTTGGTCGAATGCCCGTACACCTCGGAGGTCGATGCGATGAGGATCGGCGTCTTTCGTTTCAGCGCGGCCTGAACGACGCTCTCGGTGCCGCGCGCATTGACATCGAGCGTGTCGAAGGGGCTCTCCACGATAATTCGCAGGCCGATCCGCGCGGCGAGGTGCACGACGGCGTCGCAACCCTCCATCGAGCGCTCCACGAGCAGCGCATCGCGAATATCTCCGCGGACGAATCGACTGCCGCGACGAGCGAGCGCCCCCGTGAGATTCGCAAGGTTCCCGGTCGAGAGATCGTCGAACGCCACGATTTCGTGACCGGCGTCGAGCAGAGCGTCGCAGAGATGCGAACCGATAAACCCCGCTCCACCGGTTACGAGCACCTTCATAGTGCGAACACCGTCGCCGGGCTTGCAGCCGCCCGTTCGGGCGTGATGACCTGGCGCGTATCGACGATTATCGAAGCGTTCTCGAGAATCGTTTGGTAATCGATGGAGTCGTGGTCGGTGAGTATCACGACGCAATCAGCCCGCGCGACGTTTGATGGGTCGAGCGGCACGCTCTCGAGCGTATCGACCCGTCGCCTCCGCGGCGAATCCGCACCGTTCGCTCGCTCGTTCGAGCGACGCTCGTAGGGTACGATCACGCGGGGGCGCCATTCGGGCCAATCGTTGTGCCTGCCGTGAAGCTCGGCAACGAATGGATCGTGATAGGAAACCACCGCGCCGCGCATGCGCAAGCGGTCGATGACCGCGACGGCCGGGCTGCGCCGCGTATCGTCGACATTCTTCTTATAGGCAACGCCGACGACGAAAATCCGAGCATCCCGCAGCGATTTTCGCGACTCGTTTAAGGCGGCGGCAACGAGATCGACCACATACCCCGGCATCTGCGAGTTGATATCTTCGGCGAGCTCGATAAAGCGCGAGGTAAAGCCCTGCCGCTTCGACTCCCAGGCGAGGTAATGCGGATCGAGCGGAATACAATGGCCGCCGACGCCGGGGCCGGGTTGAAACGGCATGAATCCAAAAGGCTTGGTCGAGGCGGCGGCGATCACTTCGCCGGAGTCGATGTTGAGCTGCCGGCAGAGCCGAGCGAATTCGTTAATAAATCCGATATTGACGAGACGAAAGGTGTTTTCCAGGAGTTTCACCGTCTCGGCCGCGCGGGCCGACGACACGACATGCGTCTCTTCGAATATTGCATCGTATAAAATGCGTGCGGCATCGGTGGAGCGCGGACTACAACCGCCGATGACCTTGGGGATTCGACGCAGCGGAAGGTCGCGCCCCGGATCGATGCGCTCCGGAGAGAACGCAGCGAGAAAATCACGGTCCAAGCTAAGGTTCGATCGTTCGAAAATAGGAACCAACGCCTCTTCGGTCGTGCCCGGATAGGTCGTCGATTCTAAAACAACGAGCTGCCCCGAGCGGAGCGCCCCGGCGACCTGCTCCGCCGCATCGAAGATGCAGGTAAGATCGGGAAGATTCCCCACCCCTAACGGCGTTGGAACGCAGATAATGATTGCGTCACACTCGGCGAGCCGAGAGAAATCGCTACTACATTTCAAACGCTCGTTCACTACGAGCTCGGCAACCCGTTCGTCGGAAACGTCGCGAATATGCGAGCGCCCGGAGTTCAGCAGGACGACGCGCTCGGGATTGATGTCGAACCCGAGCACCTTGGGAAAGGCCGCAGCAAATTCGACCCCGAGCGGCAGGCCGACGTAGCCGAGCCCGATAACCCCGATCGTCGCCGTCCTCGTCGAGAGACGCCGAACGAGCTCATCAACGTGTATTGAAAGCGGCCTCGATACAGAGAGACCGGCGGAGGGCTGACCCATAGGTTCTCCTATCGACTAAGTTTGCCAGTCCTTAGTTGACTCGAGGAGGAAACCCTGCCGTTCTTGCTTCAGCGCTCGATCGTCGCTGCCGCGTTGAAATAACTCGCGTTGGGGTGATGGATCACGAGCGCCGCCGTCGACTGCTCGGGAACGATTTGAAAGCTCTCGGTGAGGCGAACCCCAATCGCTTCCTGGGCACCCAACAGGGCGAAGGCTATCTCGTGCTGCGAGAGATCCGGACAGGCGCCGTAGCCCCACGAGTAGCGTTTTCCTCGTTCGGGCGCCAAGCCGAGTTCGCGGCGAATGCGGCGGTGGCTCCATTCCGCGAGCGCCTCCGCCGACTGAACGGAAAAGCCATGCAAGAAATACGATTCGCTAAAGTCACCGCGTGCGTGAAGCGCTTCGATTTCCGCGCCGACCTCGGCCCCGACCGTCACCACCTGGAGGGCGACGATATCGGCAGCGCCGCCGGCAACCGGCTCGCGGAGATAGTCGGCGAGCGATAGATGCTCCCCGCCCACCTGGCGCGCGAACGACATGCGCGCGATCTCGCGCGTCGGATCGTTAGGATCGAAGAACAGGATCTCGTTCCCGATGCCGGCGGCTGGAAAATATCCGTAGACGACGCGTGGGTGGAGAATTCCGCCGCGCTCGGCCTCGGCTCGAAAGCGAGCGAGCCGCGGTTCGAATTCTTCGCGCACCGTCTTTTCGAACGCCTCGCCCTTCTGATTGCTCGCGCCCCACGAAAGACGATAGAGCGATTTCAGATCGAAGCATTCCCATAGTTCGCGTACGTCGATCGAAGCGATGCTCCGCGCGCCGAGAAAAGGCGCTTGCGGTGGTTCGACGAGCACGCTTTTGACGCTCGATATGCGAAGTTCGTCGGAGGGCTGCGAGAGCTCGCGCACCTTCGCTTGCGCCTTGAGCGCCTCGCTTTTGATTCGCTCGACAAAATCGCGCCGCCGCTCCGGCTCCCCGGTCAGCACGTCCATGATATCGAGCCCCTCGAACGCATCCTTCGCGTAGAACACGCCTGGGTCGAAGGGGCGACGGCCGTCGTCGAGCAAGGCGATTCGTCGCCCGAAATCGCGGTTGATCGCGGCGCCCCCGACGATGACCGGAAACTCCAATGCGCGGGCGTCTTGTTCTTGCACGCAGATCGGCATCTGTTTGCTCGTCGATACTAAAAGCGCGGAGAGGCCGATCGCGTCGGCGTTCACCTCGGTCGCCTTCTCGAGGATGACGTTCATCGGCACCTGTTTGCCGAGATCGTGGACGGTATATCCGTTATTCGACAGGATCGTATTGACGAGATTCTTCCCGATGTCGTGAACGTCGCCGAAGACCGTCGCGAGCACGACCGTCCCCTTCGTACTGCCGTCGCGACGTTCGAGAAATTGTTCGACGTGGGCGACCGCGCGCTTCATCACCTCTGCGGATTGAAGTACGAACGGAAGAATGAGTTCGCCGGCCCCGAAGCGGTCGCCGACCTCTTTCATCGCCGGCAGCAGCACCTCGTTGAGCACTTCGACGGGGGTTCGGCGCTGCAGCACCTCGTCGAGCATCGCTTCGATACCGTCTTTTTTGCGACGGAGAATCGCCTGATGGATTCGCGCCTCGGCGGGCGAATCGTCGTCGTCGCTCGCCGCATCGCCGTCGGTACGAACGACGGCATGTTCGTAGCGTTCGATAAAACGCGCGAGCGCGTCGGGGCGTCGATCGAACACGAGATCGTCGCAAGCCTCGCGTTCTTCGGCATCGAGTTCCGCATACGGCGTGATCTCTTTGGGATGCACGAGCGCGAGGTCGAGACCCGCTTCGACGCAATGATGGAGAAAAACGGAATTCAGCGCCGCTCTGGCGGCCGGCTTCAGGCCGAACGATACGTTGCTGACGCCCAACGAGGTGAGCACGCCGGGCAGCGCCGCCTTGATCGCACGAATGCCTTCGATGGTTTCGCGCGCCGAATCGATATACTCGGCATCGCCGGTCGCGAGCGTAAAGGTAAGGTCGTCGAAGATCAACGCCCCGGGTTTCAATCCATATTCGCCGACGACGATATCGTAAATGCGCTGCGCTACCTCTACTTTTCGTTGCGCGCTCTTCGCCATGCCCGCCTCGTCGATGGTCAGCGCGACGACCGCGGCGCCATGCTCGATCGCCATCGGTAGAACGGCATCGATCTTCGCGCGCCCGCTCTCGAGATGAACCGAGTTCACGATCGCGCGCCCGGGATAATTCTCCAGCGCGCTGCGGAGCACGGCGACTTCGGTCGAGTCGATCATCAGCGGGGCTTCAACCGATTGTGCGAGCCGACGTACCACCGCGCGCATTTGCTCGGGTTCGTCGGTGCGTTCGGTGAGCGCCGTGCAGACGTCGAGGACGTGCGCTCCGCCGTCGATCTGGTCGCGCGCGAGCTGTCCGATCGCCTCGTAATCGTCCTCCAACAACAGGCGCTTCACACGGCGAGAGCCTTGGCTGTTGATGCGTTCTCCGACGATGAGCGGGCGCGGTTCTTGTTCTAACGAGACCGCCGTCATCGCGCTGGCAACGAATTCAGGGCGCGGCGGCGCCGGCCGGTGCGGCGCGCGGCTCTCCGGGCTCGCATCGAGGGCGGCGCGCAACGACGCAATGTGTTCGGGGGTGGTGCCGCAACAGCCGCCGATCGCACGAACGCCGAACGAGCGCACGAATTCCATCAGTTCGTTCGTCAGTTCGGCCGGCGTCTCGGGATAGATCGTCTCACCTTTCGGGCCCATCAGCGGCAACCCGGCGTTCGGAATGACGCTGACGTAGCAGCGCGAGGTCTCGCCGAGATAGCGAACCGAGTCGCGCATCTGCGCCGGCCCGGTCGAGCAGTTTAAGCCGATGACATCGACCGGAAGCGCATCGAGCACGGCGCAGACCGCAGCGATATCCGTCCCCAACAGCATGCGTCCCTCGGTGATGAGCGTCGGCTGCGCCTGAATCGGCACGCGGCGAAGACCCTCGCGAACAGCACGCCCGATTCCCACGATCGCCGCTTTGAGTTCGAGCAAGTCTTGCATCGTTTCGAGCAAGAGCAGGTCCACGCCGCCATCGACGAGGGCGCGTGCCTGCTCGCCGTAGAGGGAGGCGAGCTCCGCGAAGGTGATTTTTGAAAGCGAAGGATCGCTCGACGAAACGAGCATGCCCGTCGGGCCCATCGAACCGGCGACGAAACGCGGACGCGCCGGCGTGCTATAGGCATCGGCGGCCGCGCGCGCGAGCCGAGCAGCATCGTGATTGACGGCATAGGTATGCTCGCCGATACCGAACTCTTCGAGTTTCAACCGCGACGCGGTGAACGAATCGGTCTCGACGACGTCGGCACCCGCCTCGAGATAGCGTTCGTGAATCGAACGAATCAAATCCGGGCGCGAAAGGACGAGTGCTTCGTTACAGCCGAGTTGGCGTTCGCCGCCGAAATCTTCCGCCGTTAATTCCAACGCCATGAGCTGCGTGCCCATGGCGCCGTCGAACAACAGAACGCGCTCGCGTAGAGCCTCAAGATAACTCGTCAATTCAGCCCGTCAGTGCCTCCGAAAATGCTCCCGTACGCGCGCGGATCTCGCCGGCCCGCGCTCCTTTCCGAGTATAGATGATCGGTTCGGAAAAGTCTGTGAGTTCTGCCTGAGCGCTCTCAGGCAACGCGCCGAGCACCCGCAAGCCCGCGAGCACCGCCGGTGGACGCGCGCGCGAGGCACCGTCGACGACTTTGAGTGCGAAGCCGAGCCCCGCAGTCATCGAAGCGACCCCCGAGACGCCCTCCGCTCCGACCTTCGAGGCGACGGCACCGCCCGCCGCCGCCATAAGCCGGGTGTCGAACTGCCCCGTACCCGCGACGTACTCCGGGTGCGAGAGCATCGCATCGCGGACGACCACGAACGCCTGTAACTCTCGGTCGGGAAGCCCTTGCAGGCTCGCAAAACGCGCGAATGCGAGCGCGGCGTTGCGCAGCGGAGTTGCGAAGACGGGAATGCCGCAACCGTCAACCGCGACCGGCCAACGGTCGGCGTCATCGTTGCAGGCACGCGCGCAGAGATCGAGGATCGCGCGCTGCGCCGGGTGATCGGGTTCGCGATAGCTCGCGGGATCGGCGCCGAGCACGCGCGTTAACGCGAGAATACCGGCGTGCTTTCCGGAGCAATTATCGTGCACCGAACTCGGCTGCACGCCCGCACGGATCACTTCGTGCGCGCTGCGTTCGTCGAGCGGGAGATGCGTACCGCACTGCAGGGCGGATTCATCGAGGTCGACTTTCTGGAGAATCGAGCGGACCGCCGCCACGTGATACGGCTCGCCGCTATGCGAAGCCGCCATTACCGCAATCTCTTCCATCGAGAGGCCAAAGGCCTCGCGCACGCCGGCGGCGATCGCCGCAGCAGCGATAAACGGCTTTGCTGCGGAGCGAAGGAAGACCGGGCGATCGATCTCGCCCATCGCAAGGAGCACGCTCCCCGATGCATCGCTCGCGCACGCCGCGATGCGATGCCACGATTCGACGTTTTCTCCACGGCGTATTTCGATCGCCGCGACGCCGCCGAGCTCTCTATCGTTCAATTATACCGACTCCGCAGCGATGCGTTCGTCGACGACGACCGATTCAAATTCGGAGAAGACGGGATTGCTGAGATAGCGCTCGCCGGTATCGCAACCGATCGTGACGATACGCTTCCCGCGCATCTCGGGGCGCGCCGCAACTTCGAGCGCCGCGTGAATATTCGCGCCCGCCGAAATGCCGACGAGCAACCCTTCCTCGCGCGCCGCTCGCCGCGCCATCGCGATCGCCTCGCCGTCGGTCACGCGCAGCACCTCGTCGAAGATTCCGGTATCGAGAATCGACGGAATAAAGCCGGTACCGGCACCTTGAATCTTGTGCGGACCGGGTTCGCCGCCGGAGAGCACCGGCGATGCATCGGGCTCGACGGCAACGATGCGCACCCCCGGCTTCCGCTCTTTGAGCAGTCGCCCGACGCCGGTCAGCGTACCGCCGGTGCCGACGGCGGCGACGAATGCGTCGATGCTACCGTCGGTATCGCGCCAAATCTCCTCGCCGGTGGTACGCCGATGAATCTCCGGGTTCGCCGGGTTCTCAAACTGCTGCGGCATGAAGTAGCGTTCCGGCGCCGCATCGCGTATCGCCGTCGCGCGAGCGATCGACCCTTTGATTCCCGCACTTCCCGGCGTCAACACGAGTTGTGCTCCATACGCCTTGAGCAGATTGCGCCGTTCGATCGTCATCGTCTCGGGCATGACGAGCACGATGGGATAGCCCTTCGCCGCTGCGACAAAAGCGAGCGCGATGCCGGTATTTCCGCTCGTCGGTTCGACAATCGCCATCCCGGGGCGCAGACGACCATCGGCCTCGGCGGCCTCGATCATCGCGATCCCGATGCGATCTTTCACCGAGCCCGCTGGATTAAACGACTCGACCTTGACGAGTACCTGCCCGGGAAGGCCGGCGTTGAGCCGCGGAATCCGCACGAGCGGCGTGTTGCCGAACGTGTCGGCGATCGAGTCATAGATGCGTGCCATAGTTCCTTCTTCAACGCGCAAGAGCGCACGAGCGTTGCACCGAAGCGCCTCGGGTATGTTCGCCAAGCGCGACGCAAGCCTCTACCTGCCCGCTATCGACCTCTGGGTCGATGCGTCGCGGCGCCGCGAACGCGGCTACGTTTCGCACGCCCATGCCGACCACGCTCGCGAACACGACATCGTCCTCTCGACGCCGGAGACCGCCGCGCTCTGTGCGGTTCGCTTTCGGTCGCGGAAGCGCAGCAGGTTCGAGACCCATCGTTTTAACGAACCGTGGGAGATCGGCGAGTATCGCCTGACACTCTTTCCCGCCGGACACGTGCTCGGGAGCGCTCAACTTCTCGTTGAAGGCGCGAGCGGGCGCCACATCTATACCGGCGATTTCAAACTCGCTGCATCGCGCACCGCCGAATCGACCGAATGCAAACCCGCCGACGTCCTCGTGATGGAATGTACCTTCGGCTCGCCGCAGTATGTCTTTCCCCCGCGAGAGCAGATCGAAGCGGAGATCCTCGGCTTCGCGCAGGCCGCAATCGAGGATGGAGCGATTCCGGTTTTCTACGCGTACTCGTTAGGGAAGGCGCAGGAGGCGATGGCGATCCTCGGATCGGCGGGAATACCGATACGCGTTCATTCGGCGGTTGCGGAGATCGCGGAAGTCTATCGCGCCTGCGGCGTTGCGTTGCCGTTGGAAGAGCAGGGCGAAGCCGAGGGAGGCTACGCCGAGATTCGCCCGCCGGGGCGAACGAACGCGCCGACGACGCAGCGCCCAACGCGCACCGCGATGCTCACCGGATGGGCGATCGATCGGAGCGCGCGCTATCGTTTTGGGGTCGATCGGACGTTCGCCCTCTCCGACCATGCCGATTACCCCGCGCTGCTGCGAACGATCGAACTCGTACGACCGCGCAAAGTGCTGCTCGTTCACGGTCGCGACGATTTCACGCATCGCTTGCGGCGCCTCGGCATCGACGCCGAATATCTCGAAGAGCACGCGCAGCTCTCGTTGTTTTAGGCAACGACCGACAACGGTGACGACGTAGGTTCGGATTTTCCGACGCTCTCGATCGGCTGCGGAAATGCGAGGGCGCGACTATTCATGGGGCGAAGGCAAGCCGTCATGAAATTCCCCTCCGCAATTTGTATCGCTATTGCCCTCAGCGTTCTTCCGATAGCGGCCGCCTCGGCGGCACCTCCCTCCGCTTCGCAATTTTACATCAACGCTCTCGAGAAAACCCAAGTGTCGGCTATGCCCGCCTTCGTAACGTACTCCGCGGGGATTCTTGCCAAGGGCGGACACTACGACCTTTCCTACAACGCTCAGTCGAAGAACGTCACCATATCCGAGGATATGGAATCCAACAGCCGCCCCGAAGAGCGATACCAGGTTTCCTATCGTGAAAGCGATCGGCGCGAATTTATTCGAATCGATCACGATCGGTGGCATAATAATCGACCCACTGCGGGCCCGGCACGCCTGATCCTCTTCGATCCAACATGGAACGCCGTGCGATATTGGTCCGCCCACGGCAACCCCTTCGGTTTATTTGGAGAATCCGGCGCGTCGACGGATCATCCGAAACCGGCAGTTCCATCGATGACGTTGAACGGAAAACCGCTGAAAACCATCGCCATAGTGAGTGCGGTTGGAGCGGGATTTTATACCGTCCACGACGAGGGCGCCACGATGTGTGATAACGGGGATCCCGGACACATGCTGCATTTGGTCGCACGGGGAGACCCATTACACCATCCACTCACCGATGCGACCGTCGATTTAAGAACGGGCACCTTTTGTATGATGCGCTTCTCTCTGAACTTCGCAAAATTTCCATTCGCACTGAGCGGAGATGTCGAGATTCATTTCGGCATGCAGGGCAAGTATTTGGTCGCGAACGAAGCCGACATACACGAAGCCGTCCACGCATTTGGCCTGCAGGCACGCCGCTTATCGGTGCGGATACGATACTCCAACTACCGATTCCCGGCTACGCTCGCGCCGAGCAGCTTCCCAACTTCAATCTAGCCGATGCGTATTGCGGTCGCGAGCCCGCTGCCTACTCCCCGATATCCCAGAGCAAACCGAGATCTTTCTTCGCAAAGGAGCGGAACGCGATCAACGTCTCTGTCGATTCGATGCCCTCGAGCGCTCCGACGCGCTCGGTAACGAGATCGTTGAGCTGTTCGTGCTCGCGCACGCGCGCGATGGCGACGAGATCGAACGGCCCGGCGACCGAATAGACTTCGGCGATCCCGTCGATCGCCAACAGATCGTCGGCGATCGATTTCAAGCGCGGGCGCTCGACGTTCATAAGGATAAATGCGGTAACCATAGACGAACGCTTCGACGCGCGCCCGCGAAGCCCCGGCGAGAGCCCCGCGGCGCGGCGCTAGCGGCGCGTGAAACGGTGAGAGCGCTCCTCGCGGATTCGTTCCGCCGCGGCGGCGGGATCGAATCCGGTGGAACGCTCTTTTTTACCGTAGAGCGCCGCGCGCAGCCGCGCGCTCGCGATGATCGAGAGCAACAGCATCGCGGTGAGCGCGAGCAAGAGACGCCCCGGGATATTCAGCGCCGAGAGGCTCGCGAGGATGACCGCGAGCAAGGCGAGGCGCGTCTCCCAGCGTTTCACCCGTTTTTGAAGCGCGCCACGCGTTTTTCGTTGTAGGCGGCGATGCCTTCTTTCGCATCGCCGCTCTTAAATAGCAACGACTGCAGTTCGCGTTCGAGCGTCAACCCCGCCTCCAGCGGCATCTCCGCGCCGCTCTGGACCGCGCGCTTGATATGTCCGACCGCCATCGGCGCCTTGTTCGGCGTGCAGAACTGGCGGGCGTATGCGAGCATCTGCTCGCGAAAGCTCGCCGCATCGCCTTCGAGGACGTCGTTGACGATGCCCCAGTCGGCGGCTTGTTCGAAGCTAAACGTCTTGCCGGTCACCATCAACTCGATCGCGCGCGATTTCCCGACGAGGCGCGCGAGACGCTGCGTCCCGCCCGTTCCCGGGAGCACGCCGAGCGCGACTTCGGGCAGCCCGATCTTTCCCGCATCCTTGCGGGCGATGCGAATGTCGGCGGCCATCGCGATTTCCATCCCGCCGCCGACGCAGTGGCCGTTGAGCGCGGCGATGACGAGTTTCGGCGTCTGTTCCAAACGCGAGAGCGTCTCGTTGGCGTGCAAGCAGAACATGTATTTGAATTCCGGAGTCACCGAATTGAGCATGGCGATATTCGCGCCCGCGGAGAAAAATTTCTCGCCCTTGCCGATGAGCAAAATCACTTCGACGTTTGAATCGAAGCGCGCGTCGACGATCGCTTCGTCGAGCTGTCGCATCATCTCGTGGGTATAGGTATTTGCCGGGGGATCGTCCATCTCGACGACGCCGACGTGCCCGTCCACGTGATAGTTGATGACGCGTTTTCCTTCGAAGGCGCGTTCCTCGCGCCCGAAGGGAGTGCTCTGCGTCGTGCTTCCGTTGCCGCTCATGTTCGTTCTCTTTTCTTTCTTCGGTGATATCGTAAGAATTTACGCGCGGAGATCGCCCTTCGCGGCGATCCACGACGAGTCTTTGAAGTACTCTTTCAGGAGTACGTCGTCTGCAGGTGAGGGGAGCACGCTCGCTTCGTATGTCGTCCATTCTTCATCGGAGAGCGGGCGCCCGTCGACTGCGAAATGCCGATCGGAATACTGGCCGATCTTTCGGTTAAACTTCATATCGGGAACGTAGAGCTTCTTCTCGCTCGCATTTACATCGTTGACGCGCTGCACCGTCTGGACGACCTCGTCGTAGAACTGCTCGCGCGCGCGTTCGTTGAGCACCTCTTTATCGACCTCTTCCGAGAGCTTATCCTCGTCGACCCGGCCTTTGATTCCCCACGTATAGGCCCATTGTGCCGAACCGGAATGATCGGTTCCGAAAAGATCGAGCGAACCCGAGATCCATTTGTTGTAATACTTCTGCTGGATCTCCACCGGAATGACTCCGGCCTTGGCGATCCGGCGCAGCCCCGAGATTCCCGTGCCCATGTGGAAGCTCTCTTCGCGCAACATCGGTCCCATCGAAGCGGCGAGCGGAGCGAACGCCGAATGCGAGAGCATCGTTAGCTGGAACTTGCCGTCTCTATCCATGAAGTTCGTGTACGCAAAGAAATCGAGCCAATGCGTTACGTCTTCGTTGAACGCATTCAAGAGACGGTTTTTCTTGCCGAACGCTCGCCGTTCGAGCATTTTCTGCGCTTCGATGCGTCCCTCGCTACCAAACTGCTCGACCAAGAGGTGACACATCTGGTAACCGTGTCGCGTCTCTTCAACCATAATGCGAACGAGCGCGGCGAGATCGTACTCCGTCGGTGCGTTATTCACCAGGAAACGCTGCTGCTCGTTCGAAGCAAACTCGGTGTCGCCCTGATAGACGATCATGTTCAACGCTGCATCGCGCATACGCTGGTCGGGAATTTCGGTGACCCGTTCCCAGCGGCGCTCACCCTTAAAATCACCGAAATAGATCTCCGAGGTCGGCAGCTCGCCGTATTTCGCCTCGAAGCGGTATCCGGGCATGAAACGTTCGATCAGCTCGCGGTCCAGACCGATATCGTTCTGCCAGGATTGCAACAGGTCGATCCAGTCGTCAAAAGTCGAGATTCGCGCAGCCATACACCCTCCGGCAAGGACTATTGTGACAAAAGAATCGCATACCGTGCAAGAAATGATATACGACAAAAGTCTAATGAGAGAGGTTTCGCGCCCAAATTCCTTCATTTTTAACATTTATGGCGACATCGTGACCCGTCGCCCTGGGGAGCAACGGGTCGCCCTCGCCGGGCTGGTGCGCTTGATGGACCCCTTCGGTGTCTCAGAGGCCGCGGTCCGCCAGTCGGTCTCCCGGCTCGCGCGCCAGGGATGGCTCCGTGCCGAGCGCAGCGGAAATCGTGCCTATTACGCCGTGACGGATCGCGGTCGGCGGCGGATCGAGGAGCTCAGCCCACGTATCTACGGCCCGCTCGTGGACTGGGACGGACACTGGCGGATGCTCGTCTATTCGATCGACGAGCGCCGCCGCGACCGGCGCGACCGCTTGCGAAAGGAGCTCGCGGTCCTTGGATGGGCGCCGCTGGCGACCGCGACCTGGATATCCCCGAACGGCGATCTCGCTGCGGTCGCGGCGGCGGCGGCGGAGGCCGAGGCGAGTGGCGATATCGCGATCTTTGAAAGCTCGCATCGCGGCCCTGGGAGCGATGCGGCTTTGGTTGCGCGCTGTTGGAATCTTCCGGCGATCGCTGCAGCCTACGAACGCTTCACCGAACTCTATCGGCCGCGTCTGAACGCCGAACGGAGCGCGCGGGCCTTCGGCGAGCGCGATGCTTTCGTCGAACGGCTCTGGCTCGTACACGACTATCGCAAATTCACCTACGTCGACCCGGCACTTCCCAGTGTCCTCTTGCCAGCACACTGGCCGGGCAGCACCGCCGCGGCCGTTTTCCGCGAATATTACGCATTGCTCCACGATCGCTCGAATCGATTCTTCGATCGGAACGCAGGGCCGTGAGTTCGATCTTCGCGCGTTACCCCGCGCTCGTGGTGGAATTCGGCGCCGCCGCCGTGCTCGTCGCGGCGTTGCTCGCGCGCGCGCTCTCCCGGCGCTTCGGCATTCCCTCGATCATCACGCTCCTGACCATCGGCCTCGCACTCGGCCCGAGCGGACTCGACTTTCTCCACCTCGATCTCGCCGCTCCGGCGACGCGTGCGCTGCTCTCCCTCTGCGTCGTCATCGTGCTGTTCGAGGCGACGCTGCGTATCGACATCGGCCGCTTACCGAAGCGTCCGCTCTTCTTGCTCGTCATTTTCGGTGCGGGCCTGACCCTGATCGTCATCCCTCATCTCGCGCGTGCGTTCGGGCTCTCCACCATCGTCGCGGCGATGCTGGCATCGGCCTGCATCGTCACTGGCCCGACCGTCACCGGGCCGCTCCTCGCTCGTCTCCGCCTCCGCCCGGAACTGCGACATCTTCTCGAGTCCGAGGGAATCTTGCTCGACGCGATGGGCGTCATCGTCGCTGCGGCAACCTTTACCTCGTTTACCACGCGCGAGCGCGGCCCGTTCCTCACCGCGCTGGCAACGGTCGAACGGCTCGGCTCGGGCGCGATCGTCGGGCTCCTCGTCGGCGCGATCGGCCTGTTTTTGCTGCGGCGCTACGCCCGCGCGTGGTCGAGCGACGTCACAAAACTGCTGCTGCTCGCATTGGCCTTCGGAGCGTACGCGCTCGGCGAGTTCGTCGCGCAGGAGAGCGGGCTCACCGCAGTTATCGCCTGCGCGCTCGTCGTCGATTTTCGCGGTCTGCCCAGCGAACGATTGCTCCGCTCGTACAAAGAAGATCTCTCGATCCTCGCGCTCTCGACCGTCTTCGTCTTGCTCGCGTCGCAGATTCGCATCGCCTCGGTTCTGCCGCTCGTCGGCGTCGGCGCGGCGATCGCCGGCACGTTGGTGCTCTTGCGCATAGTCGTCGTCGCCATAGCCACGGCGCGATCGGCGCTCAACATGCGCGAGCGCATTTTCGCCTGCACCGTCTTTCCGCGCGGCATCGTCGCCGTCTCTCTTGCAACCTATTATGCGACGCAATTAACCGCATGGGGCTTTCGCGGCGGGAATCGCTTCTCCGAGGTGCTCTTTGTCGTCATCGTCTTGACCGTCTCGATTTCGACGGTACTCTCCATCGTGGCGTCGCGGATCCTACGACTTCGCCAGCCCGTGGTAGTACTCGCCGGCATCGATCCGGCGAGCACCGAGCGCGCACGCGCCTTGGAAGAGGAGGGCTACGTCGTCGTCCTCGCCGATACCGACGAGGCGAGCGTCGCTTTCGCGCGCTCGCAGGATTGCGATGCGGCGTTCATCGAGTCGGAAGTGCGCATCGGCGAACTCGTGCGCGAGCGCGGCGCCTCGGTGCTGCTCGACGACGGAAGCCCTCGATGGAACCGACTCGGCAAGGGCTTCCTGCCCGCCCATATCGCCCGCTCCCTACCGCTCGCCGAGCCTCGCGAGAGGAACGCGCAGCCCGGATAGCGCACTCTGCACGGCTATGCCACGACCGTTTATCATCGCCGGCGCGCTGCTCGCGCTCGCGCTCTCCGCTGTCGCCTGTAATTCCAACAATGGGCTGCTCGCATATACCACGCCGACTTCGGCGCCAACGACTCCTCCGACGGCGAATCCATCGATCACCACCGCGTACGTCAAGGTCACCGCCTCGGCGACTCCGGTTCCCAACGTTGCGGTCTCCCTCTGCACGAGCAACGGCTGTGCGGTTCCCGCCAACGTCCTCCAGCAGTTGACGACGAATGCATCCGGCGAGGTCGAGTTCACGGCGATGACCCCGGGGACCGTCTACTGCTTCTTCACGCAGACGACCGCATCCGGGACGACGACGACCTACCAGCAGTGCACGTCGAACTGGCAGAGTACCTCGACCTCAAATCCCTTAACGCTCGGGACGTAGCCCTGCGGCCGACGCCGCTACACGCCGAACGGATTCATCGCGCGCTCGCCGATTTGGACGAGCGCGCTCTTCGTTTCGCTGTAGAGCGCGAGCGTATCGGCGGAGAGTTCGCGACCGTACCCCGACGATTTATAGCCGCCGAACGGCACCCCGGGGAAGACGCTGTACGGCGCATTGACCGCAACCGTGCCGCTTCTCAGGGCACGAACGATGCGGTGCGCGCGCCCGATATCGCGCGTCCAAACGCTCGCCGCAAGCCCGTATTCGGAGTCGTTCGCCATGGCAATCGCCTCGCGTTCGTCATGAAAGCGCGAAAAGACGACGACCGGACCAAAGATCTCCTCGCGGGCGATGCGATGGCTCGGTTCGGCCTCGAAGGCCGTCGGTTGCCAAAACGTTCCAGCGGCGAAGGGACCGCCGATCTCGGCAGCTTTGCCGCCGAAGAGCAAACGAGCACCCTCGGCGATCCCGAGCGCGCAGTAGCGTTCGATTTTCTCGAATTGCTCGCGCATGGTAATCGCGCCGATCTGCGTTTGTGGATCGAGCGGATCGCCTTGACGCAACCCGGCGCTACGCTTCGTAAACGCTTCGACGAAACGATCGTAGACCGACTCGTGAATCAACACGCGCGAACGCGCTTCGCAGGCCTGCCCGCTGTTGTAATAGATCGCATAAATCGATGCCGCAACCGCAGCGTCGATATCGGCATCCTCGAAGACCAGCGTCGGCGATTTTCCGCCGAGCTCCAACGTTACGCGTTTCAACGACTGCGCCGCAGCGGCCGCGACGCTTCGCCCCGTCTGCGTGCTTCCGGTAAAGGCAATTTTATCGACGCTCGGATGTTCGACGAGCCACTGTCCCAACTCACGCCCCGCTCCGGTGACGATGTTGAGAACGCCCTCGGGAAGCCCGCACTCCAGTGCGATTTCGCCGAGCGCGAGCGCCGTGAGCGGGGTCGCGGGCGCCGGTTTTAAGACCACGGTGCAACCCGCAGCGAGCGCCGGAGCGACCTTCCAACTCGCCAGCAAGAGCGGGAAATTCCACGGCACGATCGCCCCGACGACGCCGATCGGTTCGCGCAACGTGTACGAAAAATAACTCGGCAACGGCCCCGAGAGCGTTTGCCCGCCGAACGTGAGAATCGCTCCAGCGTAGAACTCGAAGCAATCGACGATCGCGCCGATCTCGCCCTTTGCCGTCGCCAATGCCTTGCCGTTATCGCGAATCTCCGAGTCCGTAATCGAACTCGCCATCTCGCCGATGCGCGCGGCTATTTTGTTGAGAATTTTCGCGCGCCGCGAAGCCGGCATCCCCGACCATTTTCCCGCATCGAACGCCGCCCTCGCCGCCGCGACCGCCGCATCGCATTCGCTTTTCGAGGCGTCGCCGACGCGGGCGAGCTCTTCTCCCGTCGCCGGGTTATAGTCGATATAGCTCCTCTCGGCGTCGACCCACTTTCCACCGATCAATAATTTCGTCGCTTGCTGCGTCACGCTCATCGGGAGTTCATTCCTTCGAAGATCGTAGCGATCCCCTGTCCGACGCCGACACACATCGTCGCAGCGCCATATTTCGTGCCGCGTCGGCGCATCTCGTGCAGCAGCGTGGTCGCGATGCGCGCGCCGCTCGCTCCGAGCGGGTGACCGAGCGCGATCGCACCGCCGTTGACGTTGACGCGCGCCGGATCGAGCCCGAGCCGCTCGATACAGGCCAAAGACTGCGCGGCGAACGCCTCGTTGAGCTCGACGAGATCGATCTCGTCGAGGCGCAGCCCGGCGAAGCGTAACGCCGCGTGCATCGCGGGAACCGGACCGATGCCCATGATCTCGGGGGCGACGCCGGCGACGCCGGTGGCGATGACGCGCGCCATCGGTTGCAGCCCGTGTCGGCGCGCGCATTGCGCTTCGACGAGCAATAGTGCGGCGGCACCATCGTTGAGTCCCGAGGAATTTCCCGCGGTAACCGTTCCGTTTTCGCGGAAGGCCGCGGCGAGCGCGGCGAGCCGTTCGTAGCTCGTATCCGGGCGTGGATGTTCGTCGCGCTCGACCGCGCGCTCGCCGTCGCGATGGGGGATCTTCACCGCTACGAGTTCGTCGGCAAAAGCACCACGCGCGAGCGCCGCCGCGCATTTTTCCTGCGATGCCACGGCGAAACGATCTTGTGCCTCGCGCGCGATACCGTCGATCTCGGCGACGCGCTCGGCAGTCTCGCCGAGCGAGATCGTCCAACGCTCCGGCATCTTCGGATTCACCATGCGCCAGCCAATTGTGGTGTCGTAAAGTCGCGCGTCGCGGGCGAAGGGCTGCGCGTTCTTCGGCATGACGTAGGGCGCTCGCGTCATCGATTCCACGCCGCCGGCGAGGATCGCGTCGCACTCACCCCATGCGATTGCATGCGCGGCACTGTTGATCGCCTGCAAACTCGAACCGCAGAGCCGATTAAACGTCGTTCCGGGAACCTCGACGGGGAGCCCCGCCAATAACGCGGCCATCCGCGCGACGTTTCGATTATCTTCACCGCTCTGGTTCGCAGCCCCGAAGTACACGTCGCCGAGTTCCGAGGGATCGAAGCCGGTGCGTTCGAGCACCGCGCGCACGACCGTCGCTGCGAGATCGTCGGGGCGCACCCCGGCGAGGGCGCCACCGAGCCGACCGATCGGCGTTCGCACGGCATCGACCGCCCAGACCTCGCGAGCGCTCATTCCGCTTCTTCCTCGCTGCCATCCTCACCGAGCGGCGCGCCTTCGCCCGGCGCGGCATTCTCGTCGAGATCGAGCAACCACAGCGCGCGGTGCGGGCCGAAATCCGGTCCGTCCTCCGCCGCAAGTGCGCGCAGAATCCGAGCGATGCGCGCTCCGCCAATCTCGCGTCCCCATGCGATCGGGCCGAGCGGATAGTTCGTCCCCAAGCGCATCGCGAGATCGACGTCTTCTGCACTCGCAACTCCTTCGTGGACCGCGATCACCGCTTCGTTCACGATGGAACCGACGATCCTCCCCAGGACGAGCCCCGGGGACGGAGCCACCAATACCACGCGCTTATGGAGCCGCTCGAAGAATTCTTGCGCGAGCGCCAGCATCTCGTCGTCGAGCGCATCGTGATCGACGATCTCCACGACGCGCTGCGAGGCGAGTAACCCAAGTATGCCGTAGGCGATAAATCGTTCGGGATGTCGGGCTCGCTTGAGCAGCGCCTTGATATCGGTGCAGTACGCATCGAAAAACATCGCGCAGGTCGGGTCGAGAAGTCCTTCGATCTCCAGCAACGCTTCGGTACGATCGGTCGTCCCATCGCCCGCGTCGAAGGCGATCGTGATCGACGGATCGATATCGGCGAGAAACTCGTCGTTCTCGATGCGATCGATCGCGCCGATCGCAGCTTCAGCCTCGGTAGAAATGTCGTCGGCGAGCGCACCGAACCCGAGGATGCAGAGACGCTCGTCGAACGTTCCTTCTTCGAATTCCGTAGGCGGATCGACCGCTCGCGGCGGGCGTTCGCCGCCCTCGTAATCGTAAAAACCCTTGCCGCTTTTCCGGCCGAGCGCTCCGCCCTCGACGAGTGCGATCTGGGTTTCGACCGGCTCGAAGCGCGGCGCGCCGGTCCGTTCGAAGAGCGAACGGCTCGTCGCCAAGTTCACGTCGAGACCGATGAAATCCATGAGCGCGAACGGTCCCATCGGGAAACCGATCCCTAATGCGAGTTCGTCGATCTCCTCGATCGAAGCAACCGCGTCGTGCTCCGCGCGCAATGCCTGCAAGTAGAACGGACGCGCGACGCGATTGACGATAAACCCCGGCGTATCGGTCGCTTCTACCGCGTTCTTCCCCAATCGCACGGCGAGCGCTCGTACGCTCTCGACCGCGTCGTCATCGGCTACCTCGGTAACGACGATCTCCACCAGGGGCATCTGCTGCGGGGGATTAAAAAAGTGAAATCCGACGAAACGCTCCGGCCGCCGAAGCGCCTTTCCGAGCTCTCCGAGTTCGAGCGAGGAGGTGTTGCTCGCGAGCACCGCGGTCGGCGCCACTGCCGCCTCCATCGCGATCAGAGCATCGCGCTTGAGCGCAAAGCGCTCCGGAACCGCCTCCAATGCAACGCTCGCGAGGCTTTGCGCCGGAATCGCCTCGAGTAGTTGAATCGTCGTTCCGACGATGCGTTGGGCGGCCCGGGCGCGAGCGGCCGGATCGCTCTCGACGAGTTCTACCCGTTCGCCATGCTCGGCGGCGAGCAGGGCGATTCCAAGCCCCATCGTTCCGGCGCCGACGACAAGAAACGTACTCTCCATATCGCTCCCCTTCGCGCAAGGGCTTCGTAAAGCCCCGTCGCACCTAGCGAAGATGAAGCGACCGTTTTGGAAACGTCTCAGGAGCACCTACCTCATCGACTCGACGTACCTCAAAATTCGTCGCGATGAGATCGAACTTCCCGACGGCACCGTGCTTCCCGATTACTACATTCGTGAGGCGCGCGGCTTTGCGATCGTGATCGCGCGCACGGCGACGGGGCGATTTCTCGCCATCGAGCAGTATCGTTATGCATCCGACGATGTCGGCCTCGAATTCGTCGCCGGATCGCTCGAAGGTGCCGAAGATCCACTCCATTGCGCGCGACGTGAATTGCGCGAGGAGACCGGATACGAGGCTCCCGATTGGCGGCTGCTTGGAGAGTTTCGCCCCGATCCGGTGCGATCGACTTCGACGGCTCATCTCTTTTTTGCTGACGGAGCCTTTCGTGCAGGCGAGCCCGCGCTCGAACCGACCGAACAGATCGAAGCGACGGAATTGACGATCGAGGAATTGCTCGCCGCGGTTCGCGAACGGCGCATGCATGCGGGGCCTTCACTCGCAGCATTTGCAATCGGCATGGCGCACGGGATTTTCTAGCGAGCGAAACGCAGGGCGCGCGCGGCGCGCGCGAGCGAGGCGATGCTTCCGAATGGATAGCAGTGCGTCGCCGTTGCGGCGATCACGTCCGTCGAAGCGACGCGAGCACCGTAGGCGGCGATCGCCGTGCGACAATCGCGAGCGAGAACGTTGAGACCGCGCGAATAGGGATTCGCGGCAGGAAGGACGATCGCTTCGGGGGCGGAGAGAAATGCCGGGACGCTTCGATCCCCTCCGAGCGCGATACTCGGATGCAGGTGGCCGATCACGTGGCGGACTAACGCGAGTCGCGGGCGATCGCCGTGATGGAGCAGCATTCCGCCCCGCTCGATCTCCTCGACGCATTCTCCGAGCAGGGCCGCTCCGCGCGAACGCCCTTCATGATTGCCGGCGACGATCGTCAACGTGCAGCACGCTCGAAGAGCGTGCATCATCGTCACCACGCGCGCGGCCGCGCCCTCGCTGAGCTGCGTGCCGTGGACCACGTCGCCGAGCAAGATCAGTTCGCGCGCGCCGTACGTGGAGCACGCGCGTTCGAGCGCGGCGCGGCTTTCGTCGAGGCTCCACATCGGCAAGGCGCCGCCGATCGCGTCTTCGTAGGCAAGGTGGAGATCGGCGACCACGAGCGACGCGGTTGCTTCGAGCCAGAGCAATCCGCCGGGAAGCGCGTGCGCGCCGCCGCCGAGCGATACGGAGAGCGCGCGCGGAGCGGCATTCACGGAGCGATCGCCCCCGCAAGATAGGCGAGAACGCGATCGTGTAGGGCCTCGACTAACTCGCTGCGATCGGCAACGACGACGCTGTCGCCGAAGGAGGACGTGAGAATGCCGAAGCTCATCGGCGACGCCACCGGTGGATGAACGACGCGCGGCGGACCGACCAGCGATGCGCAGTAATCGCGCGCGCGCTCGACGTCGAGCACGTCATCGCAAACGCTGCGAAACGTTTCGCGCACGAGCGGGAAGCGCTCGTCCTCGCGCAACAGTCGGTCGAGAATGCGCCCACTATTCCAGCGCAACGACGCGGCACGAAGCGAGCGGCCATTTGCGCGCCGCAATACCAGGAGTCCGGTGTTCGCGACGTAGCGAAAATGCGTTCGAAGCAGCGCCGATCCGAGCAGCCCCTCGCGGAGGTCGCGTTCGAACCCCCCTTCTTCCAAGAGCCTCTCCCATTGCGCGTCGGCGAGCCGAGCGCGCGGCGGAAGTTGCAGAAAAAACCCAAGGTCGTCGGTGAGAATGCTCGATGCTCCGGTAACCAAACGCGCTATGCGCGTTCCCGCCACTCGCGCGAGCGCTTCGTTCGCGCACCTGCCGATGCCGGTGAGCGCGACAGCGCTCTGGAGGCCATCTAGAGTGTAGATCTCCAAGACCGGGCGGCGAAGGTTCGGCAGTGCGCTCACCGCACGCTGCTGCTCCAGGTACGCAACCGTCATTTCCGCGAGCCGGGCGTCGAGCGCGTATCGTCGTTTCAACCACGCGGCCGCTTCGGCTCGTTCGCCGGCCTCCAATCGCCGGCCGACTCCCTCGCGCAATCGGTCGATCTCCTCGACGAGCGGCGCCGCAATCCCCCGGATATGCGAGTTCCATTGCGGTACGGTCGGACGCCCACGGTGGTTTTTCGTCGTAATGCCGGCGCGATCGATCGATTCGACGCGCACCGTCCGCCCTTCGAGAACGAAGACGTCCCCGACGCGCAGACGATCGACGAAATATTCTTCGAGGCGCCCGAAGGAACGCTCGCCGGCGATCCGGACGGGAACGCTGCGCTCGTCGGGAATCGTACCGACGTTCTCAAAAAATGCGGCGCTCGCATCGCGTCCTAAGCCCCAGATCGCTTCGCCGTCGAAGCCCAGCCGACGGACGTGCGCCGGGTCGCCGGCGACGCCGCCGCCGCCGAGATATGCGGCGCATGCGATCAGATCTTCGCGGAGCAACGAGCGGAACGGCGCCGCTCGGAGCGCGATCTCCAACACCCTATCGATCTCGATGCGCCGCTCGGGAACGACGAGCGAGAGCATCCATTGCGCGAGAACGTCGAGCGGCGCGCGAGGCAGGACGATCTGCTCGATCGCGCCATCGGCGATGCAACGACGCGTCGCTGCGGCCTCGATGATATCGTCGCGATCCTGGGCGAGCACGACGCCGCGCGCGAGAGCGCCCGGGCTGTGGCCGGCGCGTCCGACGCGCTGTAATGTCGTCACGACACCGCGCGCACCGCCGACGAGCAGCACTTGCTCGATCGCGCCGATATCGACGCCGAGTTCGAGCGACGCGGAGCAGACCACCGCGCGCAATTCTCCCGCACGTAAGCGGGCCTCGGTACGGTGGCGAACGCTTCGCTCCAGTGCGCTATGGTGAACGCCGATCCGCGCGTCCGAATCCCGCACCGCAGCATCCCCCTCGATTGCTTCGACGCAGCTTCCCGCTCCGTCGAGGGAGCGAAGTTCGTAGGCGACGCGCTCGGTTTGGCTCCGCACGTTCGTAAACACGAGCGTCGTCCGGGCGCGCTCGATCTCGGAATGCGCGGCGCGAGCGATCGCCGCCAAGGGAGCCATCGCCCCGGTAAAGGGCGCCCGAATCTCGAGCGAAATTTCGCGCGACGCTCTCGTATCGACGATCGTGCAATCGCGTTCGGCCCCGGTAAGAAACTCGGCGACGATCTCGAGCGGGGCGATGGTTGCAGAGAGCCCGATCCGTTGAAACGGCGCGCGGACGATCTCTTCGAGCGACTCGAGCAGTAGGCTGAGGTACGCCCCACGCTTGTTCGCGGCAAGGGCATGCACTTCGTCGATAACGACGTAACGCACGTCGCGCAGCGTCGCGCGGTAGCGCTCCATCGCGAGCACGATCGCTAACGACTCCGGCGTCGACATCAAAATGTGCGGGGGGCGCGAAAGCATGAGCCTGCGTTCGGCCGTCGGCGTATCCCCGGTTCGCACGCCGGTCCGAACGAAACGGCTCCGAACCCTCCCGCGGCGCACGCGGTCGCGTTCGGAATCGGGGCGTTCGAGCAAACCCATCTCGCGCAGCGGGCGGCGCGCGTTATGTTCCACATCGTAGCCTAGCGCACGCAACGGTGAGATGTAGAGCGCGGTCGTTCGCGCAAACAGCTCGTCGCGGTCGCGACGTTCGGCGAGATCGGAAAAGATCGGCAAAAAGGCCGTCAACGTTTTGCCCGTGCCGGTCGGCGAACAGATCAAAACGTGACGGCCTTCGAGTATAGCCGGGATGCCTTCGCGCTGCGGGGCGGTCGCTTCGCCGAGAGTTTTCTCGCACCAAGCGGCGACCGCTCCGTGCAGAGAGGCGAAGGGTTCTATGGTTTCGTCGGCGCCATCGAATCATCGATGAGCTTATATGAAACTTCGGTCCGATCCGTAACGTTTTTGCCGAAACTTCCCTGGCGGCGCGTGACGACGCTTTCAACGATCGACGTGGGAACGGTGCGCATCGCATCGTAGGTAAAGTGCCCGACGGTGTTCGACGTAAAGGCGTCGAGGCCGCTCTGCGAATACGTGCGCGTCATGTCGATGAAAAATTTCGAGCCTTTGTGTCCGTGAATGGTGTAGCCGGAAACCATTGAGTTATGCGCGCCTCTCACCTTGAATCCCCAATGTCCTTTGGCATCGATCTGCACCGGGTTGACGAAGTTTTGCCCGAGATACGACAGCAACTCCATCTCTTCAAGATTGACCTTTTTCGTTTTGTCGCAGAGCACCGTCGTGTTGCTGTACACGATACAGGTTGCCGGAAGCGCGGTGCGCGTGTTCCGTGCCTTTTCCGCGACGCTCACAACTAAGCCACCGTCGGGCTGCACGGCCTTCACCGTGACATCGATGGTTCCGTGGTCGGCAACGCGCGCCACAAAATCGCCGATTCCCGAGCCGCCGCTCCCCGTCGACGGTGCGCCCTTCGTGTCACCGGCATCGCCGATACCCGAGGATTGCATCGTCATATCGTTCGTATCACCGTAGGTAAAGCGAAAAACGAGCCGCCGAAGCGGCTTGTTTGCGGGGGTCGCGCCGAGAAGCACGAGCCCAAAGAGCGCGGCGCCCAGCGCCCCGAGTACCCTACGCAAGGGCATTCACGGATTGGCCGAGGCCGATCGAAGCGAAAAGAAGCGCGGCCTCGCTTTGGTCGAGGTTTTGCGTCGCTTTGAGCAATGAGACATTGATGGCCGCCCCGACCGAGCCGGAGGCAGCACTTGAAAGAGCAGCGATATCCATAAGACCTCCCGAAACTTTGCCTGTATAGTATCGGTAAATCGACGTGAACCTTCAAGCCCCTTCCGGGGAATTCGGTTCTTAAGTCAAGGAGACTCCTCTATGAACCCGACCCTCGCCCTCTACCTGCGCCTCACCATCGGCATCGCGGCCCTCTTCATTGCCGTGATCGTCGCGTTCGCTCTTTTAAAGGTGGCGATCGTAGCGGCGATCCTTGCCGCCGTCGTCCTCGGCGCGCTCATGATCTGGCGGACCCTGATCCGCTCGGGACGCCTCCCTACGCTGCGGTAAGCGAGCCCAAGCCTCGTTCGCTTACCGAGCGAGGAGCGCCCGAAGAGCCCGCTCCAACCCGGCGGGATCCTCGAGCATCGGTAGGTGGCCGACCCCTTCGAATATGACGAGGTCGGCGTCGGGAAAACTCGTCGCGGAATCGCGCGCTTCATCGAGCGAGATCGCGCGATCCTCGCCACCGGCAACAACGCTCACCGGCATCGAGAGTTCGGCGGCGATGTCGTGTGCGTCGTCGCGCATCGCCATGCCGCGCAGCATCGCCGCGAGCCCCGCCGGGTTGTTCTTTCGAGCGATATCGCGCAGCATCTGGGCGAGCGCGTCGGCTTTTGCGGGAGCCACCAAACGCGGCAACATCGCATCGAGCACGACATCGACGGAGTTCTCCGCTTCGACGCACGCTGCGAGATCGCGACGCGACCGCGCGATCTCGGGCGTGTCGGATCCGAGCCGGCTCGTTACCAACGCCAAGCGCGCGACGCGCGCATCGTACATCCGTGCGAAGGCGAGTGCGACGTAGCCGCCGAGCGAGTGTCCGACGAACGTTGCGCGTTCGATTCCCAGCGCATCGAGCATCGCCGCGATATCACCTGCGAGTTGCTCCATGAGATACGGCCCCGCGGAGAGCCCCGACTCCCCCATTCCGCGCAGGTCGGGAGCGACGACGCGATACTCGCGCGCGAGCGAAGCCGCCGTCGCCTCCCAAATGCTATGCGTCAACGGGAAACCGTGGAGCAGTACGACGGCTTCGCCCTCGCCTCGGATCTCGGCGTAGAGTTCGATATCGTTGACGGCGAGATGCATGGTCGTACGAGCCTTTCGGAACGGAGGTGCGAACCGCGCAGCGAGACGCGGCGGCGAGGCCACTTCGCCCGCCGATGCGACAAAACTTGCATTAAAATCCTGCATCGAGTATAAGGAAGGCAATAACCCCGGTCGCACGACCGGAGAAAGGACATCGTACAAGAACGATGGCTGTAAAGAAGACCAAGGCCGCACCGAAACGTGCCGCCAAGAAAGCCGCTCCAAAAAAAGCGGCCCGTAAAGCGCCCGCCCGTAAGAAGGCGACGCGCAAGAAGACCGCCCGAAAGGCCACCGCGCGCAAGAAGACCACCCGCCGCAAGGCAGCGAAGCGCCCGGCTCGCAAGACGGCAAAACGCAAGACTGCGAAGCGCAAAACGGCGAAGCGCAGCACCGCGAAGCGCAAGACCACGAAGCGCAAGACCGCAAAACGCGCGACCCGTAAGGTAGCTCGCAAAGTGAGCAAGCCGCGCGCACGCAAAGCGACAGCACGTCGGAAAAAGGCAGCCGCCTAATCCGGCGTTTTTGTTTGCCGAGAAAACGAGCCGCCCCCCGCGGCTCGTTTTTTTATCCCCGTCGCGGCGAGGGCGGCCGGCGCGAGAGCGGCGAAGAACGCCCGCGTGCCGCTCATCGTAACGCGCGATCTCCGCAAAGTTTTCCGAAGCGCGAAGCGCTTTCCGGGGGCGCTCGGCGCGCTTCGGGGCCTCTTCTCACCCGTCTACGAAGATCGAGTCGCCGTCACCGGCCTCTCGATGGAGATCGAGCGCGGCGAGTTTATCGGCTACATCGGCCCCAACGGCGCCGGGAAATCGACCACCATTAAAATGCTGACCGGCATCCTGGTTCCCAGCGGCGGCGAGGTTGAGGTCGCCGGGATCGTTCCCCACCGCAAGCGCCGGGAGAACGCGCGCAATATCGGCGTCGTCTTCGGGCAGCGGACGCAGCTCTACTGGGATCTTCCGCTCGTCGATTCGTTCGAATTGCTGCGCGCGATCTACGGCATCCCGCAGGATCGCTATCGACGTTCGCTCGACGCCTTCGTCGAATTGCTGGAGATGGGCGATTTCCTGCGCACCCCGGTCCGCCAACTCTCGTTGGGGCAACGCATGCGCGGCGACTTCGCCGCGGCGATGCTGCACGAACCACCGATTCTCTACCTCGACGAGCCGACCATCGGGCTCGACGTCGTCGCGAAAGAGGCGATCCGGACGTTCGTTTCCCGCGTCAATCGCGAACAGGGAACGACGATCGTCCTCACCACGCACGACCTCGCCGACGTGGAGCGCCTCTGCCGACGCATCGTCCTCATCGACCACGGGCGCGCGATCTTCGACGGGCCGATCGAACGCATCAAGAATGAATACGGGCGCGAGCGCACGCTCGTCGTACGCTTTACCGAAACCACCTCGGCGCCGGCGATTCCCGGTGCGCGGCTCGAGAGCCTCGAGGGACTGACCGCGCGTTTTGTTTTCGACCGCGCGACCCAACGCGTCGACCGTTTGGTGCGCGAAGTCAGCGATCGGTACAGCGTGGAAGATATCGCCATCGAAGAACCGGAGCTCGAAGGGATCATCCGACACATCTACACGCAAGGATATGCGGGGGAGGAACGAAGCGCATGATTTTCAGCAGCGGCGGAGCGAAGCCGAAGATTCATTCCAGTGCGTACGTCGCGCCGAGCGCGGTCATTTCGGGCAAAGTAATCGTCGGCCCCGAATGCGCGATCCTTCATGGGGCGGTCCTCACTGCGGAAGGCGCTCCGTTAGAGATCGGCGCGCGCTCGGTGATTATGGAGAACGCCGTCGTGAAAAGCAGCGGCGGGAAAGCCATACAATTTCCGACGCGGATCGGCAAGGATTGCATCGTCGGCCCCGGAGCGTACGTCGTCGGCGCGCGGATCGACGACGGCTGCTTTATCGCATCGGGGGCCCGCGTTTTTAACGGCGCCCATATGGAGAGCGGGAGCGGGGTGGCACTCGGCGCGATCCTGCACGTCAACGCGCGGCTCGCCCGCGGCGCGAGCGTCCCGATGCAGCACATCGCCGCCGGCAACCCCGCCGCAATTTTCCCCCCCGAGAAGGCCGCAGAGGTCGCACAACGACTCGACTTCTTCGAGAATGTTTTTAATATCGAAGCGGGCTCCGACGCGCGTGCGAAGGCCGCCGCCGCGTATTCAAAATTCTTACGCGCATTTCACGCGAGCGACGCGCGCACCGACACGGAGCGCAGCACGAAGCCGGTCGCACGGAGGGCCGGCGAGGAGCCTCCCCGGCAACAGGTCGCCGACGTCGGCGGCGTCGTCAATGCGATGATGCTCGAGCTTCAGGAGATGGAGCACCGCCGCAAGGAAGCGACAAAAAAACGCCCGCCTTCGTGACGATGTTCGCCCCCTATATCGAGTACGCGCGCAAGGCGTTCGCTCGCGAGGCGACCTATCGCATCGAACTGATCGCCGAGATCGGCTCGTTGGTGCTGCGCGTCTATCTGCTGCGCTCGCTCTGGACCGCGCTCTACGCTCATAACGCGGCGCCGACGGGACTCCCGCTGCATTCGATGGTCACCTACACCACCGTCGCGCTCTTGATGTCGCTCGTCCTCGAAGTCGATGGGACGCGCGTCATTCGCGAGAAGCTCCGCGAAGGCGGCATCGCGGTCGACCTGATGAAACCCATCGTCGTCCCGTTCGCGTATTTTAGCGACGGCATCGGCCAGACACTGCTCCACGCCGCCGCGATCGTCCCATCGCTGCTGTTCGCGCTCCTATTGGTCCGAATCGACGTGCCGTCGTTGCCGGTCCTCGCGATCTTCTTCTGCTCTTTCGCGCTCGGATACGGCGTGAATTTCTTCGTGAACTTTTTGATGAACGGGGTTGCATTCTGGACGCTCGAGACCTTCGGCCTCCAACTCATCGTTCGCTGGATCTCCGACTTGCTCAGCGGTCAAATTCTCCCGCTCTCGTTCTTTCCCGGCTGGTTCGGCCGCGCGGTCTTCGCGTTACCGTTCGCCGCGATCTATTCGACGCCGCTGCTCGTTTACGTCGGAATCATTCCGCCCGCGAAATGGGCCGCCGCACTCGCGGTGCAAGCGACCTGGCTCGCGGTGACGGCGGGCGCATCCTACCTGCTCTGGCGCGCGGCGTCGCGGCGCGTCGTCGTGCAGGGAGGGTAGTGGCGATGCTCGCAGCGTACGTGCAATACTGGAAGATCAATCTCCTCACGATCGTGGAATACCGCGCGGATTTCTTCATGTGGTTCGCTTTCACCGTCGTCTATCACGGCACCGCACTCGCCGCACTCGCCGTGACGATGTTGCGTTTCCCGTCGATGAACGGCTGGAGCCTGCGCGAGATGTTTTTCCTCTACGCGCTCTGGATGACGGCGCACGAGCTGCACAACGCACTGTTTTTCAACGTTGTCTCCGTTCCCGAATACATTCGCGAAGGGCGATTCGACCGCTTCTTCGTGCGTCCGTTCGACACGCTCTTTCAGGTGTTGACCGTCCCGTCGCGCACCTTTCCCGACGGGTTCATCCTCGGGCTCGTCACGCTCGCGATCGCGACGCACGTCGCCGACATCCACGTGACGCCGTTCACGGTTCTTACGATCGCCGCCGTGCTCTGCGGCGGCGCCGGCATCGACCTCGGCATCTCGCTCTTCGTCGCCGCGCTCTCATTTTGGCTCATCCGCGTCGATACGCTGCGCTGGATCGTGATGTCGCTGGAGCAAGATTTCACGCGCTATCCGATCAGCATCTACACGCGCGGAGTACGCATCGTCCTCGCGTACGTGCTGCCCTTTGCCTTCATGAATTATTTCCCGGCGAGTTATTTTCTCGGGAAGCACGATGCGGCGTTCGGGCTCTCCCCGGAGGTCGGGCTTCTAACGCCGCTGATCGGGCTTCTCTGGACCGCGCTCTCGTATGCGTTCTGGAATCTCGGCCTCCGGCATTACCAGGGGACCGGCTCTTAGGGCGTACGCGGTTCCATCGTCACGCTCGTCATCGTATCGCCGCGGCGAATCGCATCGAGCGTCTCGAAGCCGTCAATCAGCTGGCCGAAGACCGTGTACTGTCCGTCGAGAAAACGCGCGTCGTCGAGACAGATATAAAACTGCGAGCCCGCCGAATCAGGATGCGAGGAGCGCGCCATCGCCAGCGTGCCGCGGAGGTGCGGGAGCGCACTGAATTCGGCTTTCAGGCGATAGCCCGGGCCGCCGGTGCCGTCGCCGTCGGGGCATCCGCCCTGAATGACGAAACCGGGTTCCACGCGATGGAACGTGAGGCCGTCGTAAAAACCCGCTTGAACGAGTTTCACGAAAGCTGCGGCGTGGTTCGGTGCGGCGTCGGCGTCGAGCGCTAATCGCATCTCGCCCTTCGGCGTGCTAATGCGAACGACGTGCGTACGTGCGGTCTCGAGAAGCGCATCGCGCTCCTCGGCCTGTGGTGGCGTGGCCATCGAAATTCCCCCCTGGACGGCTCGTGATACAGCGGGCGTTTCGATGACCCGATACCCAAAGGCCTCCGCCGCTTGCAACACCGTGAGCTTTTCGGCCCGCGAGAGCCGCTTGAAGCGCGCCTCGGTCGAGCGAGCGCCGCTCGCAGATTCCGCGCGCCACCAAGCATGCAAGCGCACGGGCAGGGCCCGACGCGTCGCCTTCGCCCCGCGGCCGCGGAGGTGGGCGCGAACGCGGCGCGCGAGGTCGTTGCTCCAGCCCGTGTAGAGTGCGCCGTCGGCACATTCCAGCACGTAAACGACCGGGTCTCCGCGCTGCGGGATTTGTCGCAGCGAGGTGCAAGTCTGCGATATGCTCGCACGATCGATCGCTTTCGCCGCCGCCGTTGCCGTCACCGCAACCGCCGCCGCGCCCTCCGCTTCGCCCGCCCCCGATCCTCGCATCCTCGCCATGGTGCGCGCCGTCTCGGCATCGCACCTGCGCGCGATCGACGAGCGATTGGTGGGCTTCCGCACGCGCAACGATTTTTCGGAGATCCATTCGACGAAGACGCAAGGCGTCTTCGCCGCGCGCGACTGGCTCGTCGCTCAATTCAAGAAAATCGCCGCGACGACCGGCGGACGTATGACGGTTCGACTCGACACCTACGTCCAACCGAAACTCAAATTCACTCCGCGCGCGGTCACCGAATCGAGCGTGATCGCGACGTTGCGCGGCACCGAACCGGGGCGCATCTACGTCATGTCGAGCCATTACGACGATTGCAATGGGAATTGCACCGACGGCCTTGGAGTCGCGCCGGGAGCGGACGACAACGCATCGGGCACCTCGGCGGTACTCGAAGCGGCGCGCGTGATGGCTGCCACGCATTTCCGCGGCACGATTATCTTCGCGTGTTTCGATGGCGAGGAACTCGGGCTCTGGGGTTCCAACCACTTCGCGCACGAGATGGCCGCCCAGCACGCTCCCATCCTCGCGGATCTCAACAACGATATCGTCGGCAATTCCAAGACGCACGACGGCCGCAGCGTTTTTCATACGCTACGCATTTTTAGCGAAGCGCTTCCCGCCGGCGCGAAACCACGATTGGTCAATCTTCTCGGTACCGAGAACGACTCGCCTTCGCGAGAACTCGCGCGCTTTATCGTTTCGACCGATAAGCTCTATCTCCCGACGCTCCACATTCAGGAGATCTTCCGCGCCGATCGTTTCCTCCGCGGAGGCGACCAAGAATCGTTCCAAGCTATGGGCTATCCGGCGATTCGCTTCACCGAGGCGAGCGAAGTCCTCGAACACCAGCATCAAAACGTCCGCGTCGAGCACGGCGTGCAGTACGGCGACCTGCCGCAGTACATCGACCCGCGCTATCTCGCGCAATCGACGCGTGCCAACGTCGCGGCACTGGCGACGCTCGCCCTCGGGCCGGCGGCACCGACGCACGTGCATATCGTTCTCGCGCACCTCGGCTATACCACGACGCTGCGCTGGCGTCGCGCGGCCGACGCGACGGCGTACGAGGTCCTATGGCGCAAAACCGACGCCGCGACCTGGCAACACGTGCGCCCGGTCGGCGACATAACGACGGTGACGTTGCCGATTAGCTACGACGATTACGTCTTCGCGGTGCGGAGTGTCGACGCGAATGGATTGCGCAGCGTCGGCGTCTTCCCCAGCCCGGTACGCAAATAGCGCGCGCCTCGATACTGGACTTGATTAGGTTTCGCGGACAAGAAGTTAAGATACTTTCTTCAATTCGAACGCGGCTGGGCTGAGATAGCCGAGCGTCGAGTGAAGGCGCTGGCGATTATACCAGGCTTCGATCCAGTTGAAAATCATGGCGCGTGCTTCCTCGCGTGTTGTCGGGATATAATCGTCGAAAAGTTCGGACTTCAGCGAAGCCCAGAAACTCTCGACCACCGCGTTGTCCCAACAGTTCCCTTTTCTGCTCATGCTGCATTGAATGCCATGCTGATCGGCAAGGGCGCGCGTCTGACCGTCGGTGTACTGAACGCCGCGATCGGAAT
>JAJYHP010000137.1 GCA_021784715.1 bacterium | reverse complement strand
TCGCGCGGCCGTAGCCGAGCCCGCGAAACTCCGCGCGCACCGCCATGCGACCGATCTGCACGGCACCGTCGGCGCGCGTGAAGAAACGCCCGGCTGCAGCGGGGCGCCCCTCCCGCAGGAGCAGGGCATGGCAGGCGGATGCGTCGGTACGGTCGTGCGCGTCGATCTCTTCCTCTTCGGGGACGCCCTGCTCGCGCACGAATACCTCGCGGCGCACCTCGAACGCTCGTTCCATCCGTGCGCCGTCATCGACGCCGAAGAGCTCTACCCTCATCGCGGCGAACTTCCGCTCTCATGGCCGAACTCTTCTCGCTTGCAGTCGACGCCCGGATCCTCGCGAGCGATACGCGCGGAATCGGGCGCTACGCCCGCGCGGTGCTCCGCCGCCTCGCCGAACGGAATGACCTGGCGATCACGCTGCTGCTCCCGGAGCACTTTCCATGGCTTCGGAAAGGCGCGCTCGCCCGCGCGATCGGTTCGGAGCGCTTTCGTGTCGCCGACCGCCCCCCGCAGAAGACGCACCTACTCTGGCATCCTGCGAACGGCAGCTTCTTCTCGGTGCCACGCATCCCGTCGGTCGCGACGATCCACGACGCGGTGCCCTTTCGTTTTCCGAATCCCGATCGCAGCGCGAGCGAGCGCGAACGCGCACCTATCCTCCGTTCGGTGCGCGAAGCGACGCATATTATCGCCGTCTCGCAATTCGGCGCATCGGAGCTCTCCGAGGTCTTTGCCCTTCCCCACGAACGCATCACGGTGATCCCGCACGGCGTCGAGCCGAGTTTCACGCCCGGAGTCCCCGGCGAACTCCCGGCATCGTTACGCGCCGGCGAGTATCTGCTCTTCGTCGGCGATCCCGGAACCGAGAGGCGGAAAAACTTCTCGCTGCTCGCCGAGGCCCACGCTCGTGCCTTCCCATCTGGGTGGCCGCCGATTGCGATCGTCGGTCCTCGCGCGGCCGACTACGGCGCGAGCATCCACGTCGGTGAATTTCGCGACGACGTTGCCGGCCGCGAAAACACCGGGTTGCGCTCGCTCTACCGCGGCGCTCGCGCGCTCTGCGTTCCCTCGCTCCACGAAACCTTCGGCATGCCTGGCATCGAAGCGATGGCCTGCGGAACGCCGGTCCTCGCGTCGCAGGCGAGTTGTCTCCCAGAGATCTACGGTGAGGCGGCGCTCTTTTCGCAGCCCGACGATGCAGCGGCATGGAGCGCGAATCTCGCGCGCATCGTCGGCGACGACGCCTTCCATGCCGAGCGGCGCGAACGCGGCCTGCAACGTGCCGCTGCATACGATTGGGAACGCAGCGCAGCGGCGCACCTCGAGCTCTTCCAGCGCGTCGCCGCCGAGGCTGGCGCGCGCCGATGAGCGCGCGTATCGAGCGCGTCCATCTCGCAACCGGGCTCTTACGTCGCGGCGACCGCGTGCTGTTGGTCGCGTCGCAATATGCATTTCCACGCGATCCGCTCTGGGGGCTCCCCGGCGGGCACCAACGGGGGCGAGAATCGCTCGCGCGGTGTGCCGAGCGCGAATGTTTCGAAGAGACCGGGCTGCGCGCCCGCAGCGGCGAGTTGCTCTATGTGAGCGAGAGTTTCGACGGCAACACGCAGTATCTCAATAGCACGTTCGCGATCGAAACGGAGGGCGAGCCGCAGGTTCCGGAGCACGACCCGCGCGTCGTTGCCGTCGAATTCGTTCCGATCTCGGAAATCGCGGCGCGCATGGTCGCCGCCGTGGTGCGCGAACCGCTGCTCGCAACGCTCGCTAGCCCGGGCGAACGGCGCTACTTCTTCTTTCCGTCGGCCGATGTCAGCGTGCGCTTCGGGCGCTCCCGCCAATCGCGCGCCTCCAAGACGTAAGAGACGACATCGACGGGCTCTCCGCCGACCGTCGCACCGCGCGGCAACGTGATATCGCGGGTGAATCCCAAACGTTCGAGCACGGCGATCGAAGCGGAATTTTGGGGAACGCAGTACGCGCAGAGGCGCTGCAGATGAACCACGTTGAAGGCTTCGTCGATGAGCGCGCTCACCGCTTCGGTCGCGTAGCCGCGACCGCGAAAGCCGGCGAGCAGCGTATACCCGACTTCGGCGGCACCCGGATCGCGCTCGGGAATCCGTAACGAGATCCAGCCCGCATTCTCACCGCTCTCACGCGGGACGACGAGCCATTCGTAGCGCCCGTGCTGCCCCGAGCCGAGGTGGAGCGGTCGCCGCGAAACGCTCTCGACGAACGCCGTCAACCGCAACCCCGGGAGATCCTGATAGGCGCGGAGATCGGCAGCTTGAAGGATCTGCCATAGTCGATCGGCATTCAGCGCGCTCACCGGTTCCAGTCGCAATCGTTCGGTCTGCATCACACGCATCGGCGAGCCCTCTTGTCGGCAGCAAGCGCGCGCGTGAAGGGAGCGATGGAGGGACCACGATGATACCGATTGCCGCCGCCTATCACGCCGACGGGCGTTGCGAAGTAGCTTTTTCGGGACGCGTCCTCGACGCGCCGCACTTTTTCTTCGGCACCAACACACAATGCGAACACGAGGCGTTCGATGCGAGTACTCTCGCCGGCCCGGTCGAGATCGTCGACAACGTCGGCCTCGCTCCGCGCATCCCGCTCCATCCCGGCGACCGTATCGAAGTTCGCGGCGAGATGGTCCACGATAGCGGTCGCCCCGAACCGATCGTGCATTGGACGCATCGAGATCCCGCGGGAAAGCATATCGACGGCTTCATTCGCGTTCACGGGCAAACCTATGCGTGAGTGGCGCGTTTGCGCGCGACAGCGACGTAGTGCCGGAATTCTTTAGGTCCGAAGCCTTCGAAGGCCCGCACGATCTCTTCGTAGCGCGGATCGAGGAGCGAACGGCTCTGCACTTCGAGAATACCGTTGGTCGAACGCGAAGCGTCGATATGCATGGAATGGTATTTCGCGGCGGCCGTCGCCCAAAAATGGGGATTGCTAAACACGACCGTGCGGCTTCCGCTCTTCCCTCCGACGCTCTGTTTGACGGCGAGGGTATAGATTGCATCGTCTTTCGAGCGCGGCGCCTTATCGGTCAGTTTCCAGAGCCCTTTCTGTTCGAGCGCCTCGAAGAAGAACGAAACGTTGTAGGTGCTATGCGGCGGTTGCGTGACCTTTACAAACAAGCCCTTGTAGCTGCGGACCCGATATCGATATTTTGAAATTCCGTTGATATCGGTAATGTGATACTGCTCTTCGTAAATCGGCGGCTTCGGGTAACGAATCGTCAGAGTCAGATCGATCGAGCTGGGAGCGTGGGCGACGCGAACGACGCCGTTCCATCGGTTGAGTTCGTCGGCAGCATAAAACTTCCAACCCCAGACGACCAAAATCACCGTAACGATGCCCATGAAGATCGCAAAACTATGGCGTCGCATCGGCTCGCTCGTTCTCCGACCGTTGTTGTGCATCGAGGACGCGGTTCACGAGCGCGTCCGCAAGTTTATTGAGCTTGCGCGGAACGTGCCCGATATCTACGGATTCAAAGCCGCGTAATAGTTCCAGCGCCCTGCGGTGCAATGGCTGGAGCGCTGCATTTTTGACGCGATACTCGCCCGAGAGTTGTTTGACGACGAGTTCGGAATCGAGCCGCACGGTGAGCTCTCGCACGCCGAGACGTGCTGCGGCTTCGAGCCCGGCGAGCAGGCCGTTCCATTCTGCGACGTTGTTGGTCGCATGCCCCAGGTAGCGAAAGGCCTCCTCGATCACCATCCCCCCGTCGTCGACGAGCACCGCGGCGCCCGCCGCCGGGCCGGGATTACGTCGAGCACCGCCGTCGGCAAAGAGCGTTACGTGTCGGGGCCCCTGCATCTCCATCGCTCTTCGATTAGCCGTCGCGCACGTTTTCTCCGGCTACCAGGGCGCGCGCGGCGCGCCGAGAAACGTCGTATGCAGTGGAAGGCAACAGCGAGAGCAAGACCCTCGTCTTGCATATCGGTACGCACAAAACCGGCACGACGGCGCTTCAAAGCATGCTGATACTGAACCAGCAGGTCCTCGCTCGGCAGGGGATCGTCGTTCCCAATACGGGGCGCTTTCACCAGACCGAGGATTACGATACCCCGGGGCATCACGAACTCGCCTGGGCGATCGCAGGGCCGCCACCGTACGCGCTCGTCGCCCGCGTCATCGACGAATTGGAGGCGGCCGGGGCGCGCACCGCCGTCATCAGCAGCGAAGAGTTCCATGCGATCCACCACCGAGCCGAAAACATGGCCGCCCTCCGCTCCGCATTTGCCGCGCGCGGATATCGCACCGTCGTGGTGCTCTACCTGCGCGCTCAAGCCCGCTACGCCGAATCGGTGTTTCAGCAATACATTCGCGATAGCCAGAGCCCGTCGTTCGTCGACTTCATCGAAGGGATTCTAGGCCGAGGATGCATCGATAACGACGTTTCGCGGCTGGAATTTGAATACAGCCGGATGCTCGACGCCCTATCCATCTCATTCGGCGCCGAAAATATCGTCGTCCGCCCCTATCTACCCGACCGCGGTCCCGAACATATCCATCACGACTTTCTGCGCATCGTGGGCACCTTGCACGGCTCTTTGGAGATGGAATTCAAGATGACGATAGCAAACGAGAGCTACTCCTTGAGAACCTTGCTCCAGACGCTCCATCGCAACCTTCACGACGGCGCGTCGATCGAAGACGACGAACTGCTCGCATTCGGTCGCGCGATCTATCCACAGATCGACGAAGCGATCTTCGAGCATCGCTTTCTCCTTCTGCAATATGCCGAGACGCTCGCTTTTTTGCAACGCTTTGCTCCGGACAATGCCGTCGTCGCCGGACGTTCGGGGGCATTCATTCCGTTTCAATCGCCCGGAGATATCCCGCCTCCCGAGCATCCCATTTGGGGTGAGTCGGCGATACACCGGGCGATCTTCGATCGAGCCAACACGGCCTGGAGATAGATGCGAGGCGGGGACCGGCCGCCCCCCGCCTCTCCCTCGAAACCGATCTCGGCGACCTCAGCCCTCTTTGACCTCGATGCGCTTGGGCATGAGCGGCTTGATCGGCGTCAGCTCGACCTTGAGGATGCCCTTCTCGATGCTCGCCTTCACGGCATTCGCGTCGAGATCTTGCGGCAACGTCACGGTGCGAGAGAACGACCCGCTCCGAATCTCCCGCCGATGGTAGCGCGCGTCTTTGGTATCGCTCCGTTCGCTATGTACGCCCGAGAGCGAGACGGTATTCCCGCTTACCTCGACGTTGATGTCGCGCGGCTCGAAGCCGGGTGCGGCGAGTTCCACGACGTATTTTCCATCTTTTTCGTAGAGATCGAGCGGCGTGGCGCCGACATAGTTGAAGCGCGGGAACGTGAAATCTAGTAAGGGTTCGAAGACCTCGTCGATCGTCGCGATGTTCCCATTACGGATTTTCGTTATTGACATGATGGCTTTCCTTTCTCATTTTACTGTATTGAATTTGTGGTAAAGTCGATTATTGGTTTGACGACGCCCTCGGTTCTGTCGCGCATCATCGCAAAGGCGCGGTCGAGCTGCGAAAACGGGAAGCGGTGCGTCGTCATCAGCGTCGCGGCGACGATCTTTGCCGCAAAGACGTGAACGAGACGATCGAAGCGAAGGCTTCCGCTCGGGCAGAGCGCGCTCGTAGCCGATATCTTCGACCGCGCCGACCGCATCATGCCCGAGCGTCAAACCGACCCGTTTCATGCGCGCTTCGCCCCTTCTTTGGAGATCCGCCGTATCGTCTGCACGAGGCTATCGGGATTGACGGAGATCGAATCGATGCCAAGGCGGACGAGATAGGCCGCCAACTCGGGATAATCGGAGGGCGCTTGCCCGCAGATGCCGACATAGCGTCCGTTGCGTTTGGCGCCAACGACGGTCTGTCGCAGCATCTCCATCACGCCGGGATCGCGTTCGTCGAACTCGGCGGCGAGCAGATCGGAATCGCGATCGACACCCAACACGAGCTGCGTGAGATCGTTCGAACCGATGGAAAAACCGTCGAAACGAGTTGCGAAGGCGTCGATCTGAATGACGTTATTCGGTATTTCGCACATCACGTAGATCCGCAATCCCCGTTCGCCGCGACGGAGCCCGTGCTCCGCCATACGCTTCAGGACCAGGTCGGCTTCATCGGTGCGGCGACAGAACGGAATCATGAGAATGACGTTCTCGAAGCCCATCTTGTCGCGCACGCGGCGCATCGCCGCACACTCCAGAGCGAACCCATCGGCGTAGATGGGGTGCGTGTAGCGCGATGCGCCGCGTAATCCGAGCATGGGATTTGCCTCGGCGGGTTCGAAGGCCGATCCGCCGATGAGTTGCGCGTATTCGTTACTCTTGAAATCCGACATTCGAACGATCGTCGGTTTGGGATAGACCGCCGCGGCAATCGTAGCGACGCCTTCTGCGAGCTTCGAGATGAAGAATTCGCCCGGCGTCTCGTACGAAGCGGTCCGCTGCCGAATCAGCTCCGCGGCGGCGGTATCGGTCACGCGTTCGGGATGCGCGAGCGCCATCGGGTGAATGCCGATCTCGTCGGCAACGATGAACTCGATCCGTGCGAGCCCAACGCCGTCATTGGGAAGCATCGCTCGTGAAAACGCTTTGTCTGGATCCGCGAGCGTCAGCATGACGGCGGTGGAAGGTTTCGCGAGCGTTCCGATATCGATCCGCTCTACCTCGAAGGGAAGCCGCCCCGCGTAGACCGCTCCCTCGGTGCCGCTCGCACAGGAGACCGTGACGGTCGAGCCTGGCTGCAACGTCGAGCTCGCGTTCCCCGTCCCGACGATCGCCGGAATACCGAGTTCGCGGGCGACGATTGCCGCGTGGCACGTGCGCCCGCCCCGATCGGTCACGATCGCAGCGGCGTCTTTCATCACCGGTTCCCAATCGGGGGTCGTCGTTTGCGAAACCAAGACCTCGCCGGGGCGAAAGGCAGCAAGATCCGCGCGCGACGTCACGATGCGTATCGGACCGACGGCGACGCCGCTGCCGACCGCGCGCCCGCTCGCCAATGGCGTGCCCGCACCGTGGATGTGATACTCGTCGATGTGCTGCACGTCGCGCTGCGATGCGACGGTCTCGGGACGAGCCTGCACGAGATAGATGCGACCGTCGATGCCGTCCTTTGCCCACTCGATATCCATCGGCGTCGGGTGCCCCGCCAATGCGCTGTAGTGGCGCTCGACGATCGCGCACTGCTCGGCGATCGTCAACACTTCGTCATCGGTAATGCAATAGCGTCCGCGCGCGGCGCTCGGGCTCTCCAGGTCGATCGTCGTCCCGCGGAGTTGATCCCCGGGCGCATAAACGAGCATCCGCGCTTTCTCTCCGAGCCGATGGCGCAGCACTCGGCGAAATCCCTTCTCCAGCGTCGCTTTGAAGACGTAAAATTCATCGGGGTCGACCGCGCCCGAAACGATATTTTCACCGAGCCCGTAGGAGCCGGTGACGAACGTTACGCCGCGAAAGCCGCTTTCAGTATCGAGCGTAAAAGCGACGCCGCTCGCCGCCCGATCGGAACGCACCATCTTCACGACCCCGACCGAGAGCGCGATGCGAAAATGATCGAAACCGCCATCGATGCGATAGTGAATCGCTCGCTCTAGGAAAAGGCTCGCAAGAGCCTGCCGGTACGCCTCAAGCAGCATTTCCTCGCCGGCGACGTTGACGAAGCTCTCGTGCTGCCCGGCGAAGCTCGCGTTCGGAAGGTCCTCCGCCGTTGCCGAGGAGCGCACCGCAACGGTCATCGCGTCGCCGTACCGAGCGCGCAGCGCGCGGTACGCCGTCAGTATCTCTTCGCGGAGATCGTCGGGAATTTCGGCGTGGGCGACCGCACGGTGCGCCCGATGCGCGCGCTTGGTGAACTCCTCGGGCTTCGCCCAGTCGAGCCCATCGAGCGTTTCGTGGAGAAGGGGCAACAATGCATTGCGTTCGACGACGTACCGATAGGCATCGGCCGTCACGGCAAAGCCATTGGGAACGAGAATGCCCTTGGGGGTCAGGTGCGCGTACATCTCGCCGAGCGAGGCATTTTTGCCACCGACGATCGCGACATCCGCGTTGCCGATTGCGGAGAACGGGCGAATAAAGCGCGACGCGACGAGACGGTCCTCGCCCAGGCTCGGTTCGGTAATGCTCTGCATGGTGTTTTCACTCTAACGCCGGTCGGCGCACCTTTGGAGAACGAGCGTTCACGCGGCGTTCCTCGCGCTCCCAGGTTTGAGCGTCATGCTATCGGTGCCATGGAGAATTTGGGTTATACCGACCGTGCCGACGCCGGGCGCCGCCTGGCCGCGCTGCTCCGTGCCTACGCGCGAGAAAGCGAGGCGGTCGTTCTCGCGCTTCCTCGAGGCGGCGTCCCGATCGCGTACGAAATCGCTACTCGGCTCCAGCTGCCGCTCGATATTCTTGCGGTGCGAAAACTCGGTTTGCCCGGGCACGAAGAGCTGGCGATGGGTGCGATCGCCGCCGACGGGCGCCTCGTTCTCGACGATGCGTTGATCGCCGCGGCGCACGTCACGCAGCCGCAGATTGCGGCCGCGATCGCACGGGAAGGCACGGAACTTCAACGGCGCAGTCGACTCTATCGCGATGGCCGAACGGAACGATCGCTCGAAGGGAAGATCGTTCTTGTGGTCGACGACGGGCTGGCGACCGGAGCGACGATGGGCGTAGCGATTCAGGCGGTGCGCGCGCACGCTCCCGGGAGCGTCGTCGTAGCGGTGCCGGTCGGTTCGCGCGAGGCGTGCGATGCGATCGAAAGCCTTGCCGATCGACTTGTTTGCGGGATGACGCCGGAGCCCTTCGGAGCGGTCGGGCAATACTACGGCGATTTTTCGCAGATCGGCGACGAGGACGTGCGCCGTCTTCTTGCAAACGCGGCGGATTTTGCGCCGAGATTCCCCGGTCGTGGATATCGTGCCGCTAGACTCGATTCATGATGAATCCTCGTACGTTGAAAAACCTTGCAGTCGCGGCCGTGCTCGCGCTCGGCGCGCTTGCCGTAAGCTCCCCCACTCCTACCCCCGCCCCCACCATGATGCCGATGTCGGGCATGAACATGGGTATGGGTTCGAAAATGAATATGGGCTCGGGAATGACTGGCATGAGAGGAATGATGGGGACGGCGAAAACGCCGGCGGAGCGCGCGATGGTCCAGGCGATGATGACCGGGATGAACGGTTCCTCCACGATGGGCTCCGCCCCGATGGCGTGGTCGGGAAACCCCGACCTCGATTACGTTACGGTAGCGCTCCACCACGCAAGGGTGGCGCTCGCCCTTGCGAAGGTCGAGCTCACCTACGGGAAAGATGCTGCGGTTCGAACGCTCGCCGAATCGACGATCGACGCGCAGAACGCCGAGATCGCAAAGCTCCAAGCGCTCCTCGCGACCATCCACCGCTAAATCGCGCGCATTGACGCGCGAACGGAATGCCCACCGATACGATTGCTCGGTGGGCTTTTCTCATGCGCGGTCGGTGGCCGCACGCCCGATGCGCATCGCGGCGATCAGGGCTTGGAAGGCGAGGGTATAGCGCGGCGCCTGAAAGCGCAGCGAGCGCCCGCCTGGGCGCGTGAATCCCGGGATCAAGGCCATATAATCGGCGCACCCGACGCTCGCCGCTTCGATCTCCAGCGTTACCGAACCCTCGAAACGAAACGGACGCGCCTCTGCACGGGACAACACCGCTTCGCGCGCGGTCTCGGCGATCAGCTCGAGCGCGGCTCCCGGAGTCAAGGAATCCGCCGAATAGTAATCGATCGACCGCTTCACCTGCGCGCAACGCGCCCACGGAAGGTGCTTGCGCGTCGAGGTGCAGAGTGCTTCATCTCCCGATACCATCAGCAAGGGTACTCCAAATTCACCGAGATACGCTGCGTTGAGGAGCGTTTCATCGCATTCCGTACCGTCGATGCGAACGCCGTAGAGCACGTTGGGCGAATAGGTATGTGCGAGCACCGCGCGCTCGGCGCCGATTCCCGCATGGTACCCGGTAAAAAACGCACCGTCGAAGCCTTCGTCGCCGCCCTGCACCATCGAGAGCGCCTTCCGATAGCCGGAGAGCACGCGAATATCTTCGGGTAGTTCGTCGAATAAAAGATTGTGCATGCGCGAATGTGCGTCGTTGACCAACACCTCGCATGGCTCGCCGGCGCGCGCTCCGTCGATCGCGGCGCGCACCTCGCGCGACATGAGCCGACGGTAGATCGGATATTCGCTCGCGTTGTTCGGGTCGCATTGCTCCCACGAACAGACCCCCGCGGTGCCCTCCATGTCGCACGATATATAGAGTTTCATCGTCGGTGCGTTCGCGCAGGCGCGCCGGGGCGGCCTGCAGAGGCGATGCCGCAATCGCACGGGAATCCCCCAGCCCATGACGAGATCGATAGCGCGGAGTTCCGCGAGGACCTCCTTTTTTGCGGCGCTCCTGTTTCTTGCAAGCGCGTGTTTGCTACCACTTCGGGCCTCCGCCGTTCCCCTCTTCGCCAACGGCCAAGGCGGAGCGAATTGCGCGCTCTGCCACACGGTGGTGCCGCAGCTGAACCGATACGGGCGCTACGTCCTTATGACAAACTTTTCGCGGGGCCTCAATCGGCATTTGCAGATGATGCAGAATCGCTCGTTGCCGATCGCCCTCGAAGCGACCGCCAACGCATCGTACCCCGCACCGACGGGGCTTCCCGCGCTTTCGAGTTCGCTCGTACAGTGGATCTCGGCGGGCTTCCTCGGAAAAGAACTCTCCTACTTTGCCACCGTTCCGATGGTGAGCGGGGGCTTCCCCGCGACCTCGGTCGATCAACTCTGGGTCGCCGATAACGCGTTCGATCGCGGAAACGGAAGCCTGCAAATCGGGCGTTTCGCGACGCCGGTCTTCGCTCCGTGGATATCGCAGTCGCTCTCGCTCAGCGGCTACGGCATCGCGAGCATGCAGGTCGGTTCGAACGCGGCGACGCTCGCCGATAACCGCTGGGGAGCCTCCTATACGCAGGTGGGCGCGAACGGGTTGATCGGGAACGTCGCCTATCTCGCCGGAAACGCTCCGCTCGAAAACGCATTTTCGACGGCCGGCGAGGGGACGGCATGGAGCGCGTCGCTGCAATTTCTCTCTCCCGAAAAACATTGGTCGGGCGGCATCGCAACGCTCTTCGGTTCGAATCCCCAAACCGACGGCACGATCGATCGGTACTCGCGTGAGGCGGCGCTCGCATCGTACGATATCGGACGTTTCGATCTCCTCGCAATCGGAACGATCGGGCACGATACGCGGCCGTTGCCGCTTGCGAACGCCAGCAGTACCAGCAAAGCCTATTCGCTCGAAACGGTCTACGCCGCGCGCGCGTGGCTCCATCTCGATACGCGCTACGAACGCATCAACGACGGCCTCGGAAACGTCACCGCAAACTACATTTTCGACGTCGCGCTCGATCTGCGGCCGAATCTCGTACTTACCGTCGAAGACCTCGCTCGCCCCGGTGCGACACCGGTCACGCAATATCAACTACTCTGGGCCGGCCCGTGGTTCCGCAATCGCATGCCACCCGGAACGATGCAGCCGGCGCCCTCGCTACAGGGGCTCTCCGCCGCGCGCGCGCGAGCGATCGAAAATGGACGCTCGATTTTCTATACCGGAAAAGACCTCGCCGGCGTGCGCATTCACGGCCCCGATCCCTTGCGCATCTACCAGAGTTGCGCGGTCTGCCACCAACCCACCGGTGTCGGCGGCGTTCGTCTTCCCGACGGCGCGATCAGCGCGCAACTCGGCCCGCACGCCCATATGCGCGACAACATGGGAGTATCGAGCGAAGCCAATGCGATGGCCGGCATGCCCGGAATGGCGGGAATGCCCGGCATGAGCGCTCCGGCGAAACGCTGGAGCATCGCCGATTTCGAACGCGCGATCTCGCACGGCGTCGATAACACCGGCATGAAGTTGAGCCCGGTGATGCCGCGCTGGCAGATGTCGAAACGCGACCTCCACGATATCGCGCTCTACGTTCTCACGCAGCTCCACCCTCACGGTTGAGGGCTCGCCGGAGGCACGAACCCGGGCCCGACGGTCGGCGGCTGCCACCCGTTCGCGCGCCCGGGAACCAACACGAAGCGTACTTTTCGGCGGATCGTCGCGAAGCGTAAGTCTCCGGCGAAGTGCGCGACGAGTCGTTCGAAATCGCCGATCGTTTCGATCGATACACCGTCGACCGCCGTCACCACGTCGAGGGGACGGAAGCCTTGCGCGGCGGCCCATCCGCCGCTTCCGACATCGATAATCACGATCCCGCGAACCGCACGCATCGCCGAACTTGCGTGAACGAGATAGAGAAATCGTGGCGTGATTTGCATCGCGTTCATGCCGTACGTCGGCAAGGCGACGATATGCGCGCGCATGTAGCGTGCGAGTTCGACCGGCGGCCTCGCCGCGGCGCTCGGTGCGGGAGCGGGCGTATTCGCCGCGCGGCCGAACGGCGGTGCCGTAAGAACGACGCGGTAGGTGCGCCCCGGACGCCGCAATGTGACGCGCCCAACGGCAACTTTCGCACTGCCGGAATCGATGACGAGCCAATAGGTAAAGCCCGCGGGCGCGCAAAGAACGGTGTGGACGCTCCGCTCCGAGCCCGATGCGGTGCGATAGAACGGCCCGCCGCTATGGCTCTTCAGAAAGCCTGCGAGGTTGTCGCTCGCGGGGAGTAATTCGGCGATATTGACCCAAGCGCCGTATCCGCCGTACGAGATGGGCAAACGCACCGTCGCGTTCAGCACGGCCCATCCCCCGGGAAGCGGAGCGCAGCCACCGTGATTGCCGCCGTGTTGCAATGCGTCCATCATGACGCGCCGCGCCGCAGCAGAGGCATCGGCATCGAGCCCGGCTGCGGTTGCGGGGCCGAGTTGCTGCGCCGCGGCGGAGCCCGCCACGAGCAAGGTGAGTGCCGCAACGAGTGCGGACGAAGCAAGAGTACGCATACAAGCCTCCCACTCCCAATATCGGCGCACCGAACGCCGCGTTTATCGGCCGATTACCGAATCGTTAAATGGAGCCACAATCCGGGCCTACCATCGATGAGGTAGCGCCCTGGATGCCTTTTGACAATTTCCCAATCCTTCAACGCATACTTTTCCAGCTGGATCGCCCCGCCGGGGCCGCCGTCGAGGAGCAGCCAGAACGATGAAGGGACCTCATTGCTGTTACAGGGTTGTCCCTTGGTACCCGTCCCCAATATCGTCGTCACCATCGTGCCGTTCCAAACCTGATGCGGAGCGATTTCATAGCCGCCGGAATGCGCATTGATGCTCATGCACTCCAATTCGTGAAAGGCAATTCTCTGCGTGGTACTCGTTTCGTTTTTAATCGAGAGATGGTAGAGCATCGCGGATGCGCGCGCGCTCGCGGCGAGTCCCAAGAGCATCGCGAGCGAGAGAACGCCGAATGTGCGGAACATCTGTACGGAGCCTCCTGTCGATTCAATAGCAACCGCGCCCCATCTATATAACGAGGCGACGTTAGTGTGCGGCACGACGACGGGGCGTAGGCTCCCGCCGTCGGCTGCATATGGTCGGGCTGACTGGATTCGAACCAGCGACCTCTTGACCCCCAGTCAAGCGCGCTAACCAAGCTGCGCTACAGCCCGAAATTGCCCACCGAAGCGTGCGCTCCGGCTGGTGGCAATTAAGAGTTTCGGAGGGTTTTTCCTCTCCACACCGGCCCGAACGAGAAAAAAGGACCGCCGAAACGGCGGCCCTTCGAAGCGTACCGATCGCGTTTAGCGACGGCCTTTTTTCGCCGCTTTCTTCTTTGCGGGAGCGACTTTCTTGGCAGGGGCTTTCTTTGCGGCGACCTTCTTTGCTCCGCCGGAACGTCCGCCCGAGACGGCATCCTTCAGGCCCTTACCGGCAACGAACGCCGGAACCTTGCGCGCGGCGATTTTGATTTTCTCGCCGGTCTTGGGGTTGCGTCCCTCACGCGCCTTACGCGCGCGAACGACGAAGCTGCCGAACGGCGTCAGCGCAACGCGGTCGCCCTTCTGCAGTGCCTTTTCGATGTCGTCGAAAATCATGTTCACGATCTCGCCCGCCTGACGCTTCGAGAGCTCCGCGG
>JAJYHP010000161.1 GCA_021784715.1 bacterium | reverse complement strand
CGAGGTGATCCTCGGAGAGTTTGCGCCGCGCTCCTTCGCGGCGATCGTCGTCGCCTCGGTGATCTCGGCGGTGATCGGGCGGGCGTTCCTCGGAAACCACCCCTCCTTCAACGCCGCGGCGTTCCAACTCGCGTCGCCCTGGGAGCTCATGCTGTACGGCGTCCTCGGCGTGCTCGCGGCGATCTGGGCGACCGGGTTCGTCAAACTGCTCTATGCCGTCGAGGATCGCTTCGAAGCGCTGGCGCTGCCGGCATGGTCGAAAGGCGCCATCGGTTTCGCGGCCGTCGGAACGATCGGCATCTGGTTCCCGCAGGTCTTCGGCGTGGGATATGGCTCGATCCAGCAGGTGCTCTACGAGCACGTCGCCGCTCCCCATGCCTTTCTGCTCGCCGCGCTCAAGCCGCTCGCAACCTCGCTCACGCTCGGCAGCGGCGGCTCGGGCGGCGTCTTCGCGCCCTCGCTCTTTACCGGCGCCTTTCTCGGCGATGCATACGGGCGGATCGTCCACGGGCTCTTTCCGCTCTGGACCGGCCCACCCGCCGCCTACGGTTTGGTTGCCATGGCGGCGCTCTTCGCCGCCGCGGCGGAGGCACCGATCACCGCGATCATGATCGTCTTCGAGATGTCGAGCGATTACACGATTATTCTTCCGCTGATGGTCACCGTCGTCATCGCCTCGCTGCTCGGGCGGCGTCTGCTCGGCGCGACCGTCTACGAACAGAAGCTGCTGCGGCGCGGCGTCGATTGGAGGAAAGCGCGCAACCCGGGATTCTTTACGCGCCTCACCGTCGCCGCCTATACGCGCAAGGCTCCCGTCGTCGCGCAGATCGACGAACCGATTGCCGGCGCGATCGACGACGAACGCGATGAGAACGAGTTGGCGATACCCGTCTGCGACGGTGACCGATTCGTCGGTGTCGTCACCGCGCTCGATCTCGCGCGCGCGGTTGCAGAGCGTCGCGGTGCGGAGCCGCTCCGTTCGATCCTCCACTTGCATCCCGGCTCGCTCGCACCGACCGACACGCTCGACCGCGCCGCCGCGCTGATGGCCGAGAGCGATACGCCGCTCCTCCCGGTCTTAGGCGAGGGCGAAACGCTGATCGGTATCCTAACGCGACGCGATCTGCTTCTCGCCTATCGCAGCGCCGGAAGCGGCTAGCGGCGTACGCCTAAAAGAGCGCGATGTCGCTGCGAAACGTAAGGTCGGCGTCGCCGAAGCGTTCCCGCAGCGAGCGAACGCCTTCGTACGCGCGCGCGCGCGCATCGTGGAGCGTCGCCGCAACGGCGGCAACCGTCAGCACCCGCCCGCCAGGGCTCGATACTTTTCCGTCGACGAGCTGCGAGCTTCCCCAGAACGCCCGCACGCCCTCGGGCAAGCGGAGATCTGCGGGAAGATCGGCGACCGGCGTGCTCTCCGTTGGATATTTCGAGCTCGCCAAAACGACGCCGACGCACGGCTCGGGATTGACGTGCGCGAGCGAGAGATCGATCGTCCCATCGGCACAGGATTTTAAGAGCCCCGCGAAATCGCCGCCGATGCGCGGCATCAGTACTTGGGTTTCGGGATCGCCGAATCGCACGTTGAACTCGATCACCTGCGGGCCATCGGCGCACCACATGAGCCCGGCATAGAGAACGCCGATATATCGCTCGTTCTCGGCGGCTAAACCGCGCAACATCGGCGCAAAAACGCGCTCGCGAACGATATCCATGAAACCATCGGGGAAACCATGGGGCGGCGAGTAGGCGCCCATGCCGCCGGTGTTGGGCCCGGTATCCCCATCGCCCGCGCGCTTATAGTCGCACGCCGCGATAAACGGCATCATCGCACGCCCATCACAGAGCGCAAAGACGGAGAGTTCCCGCCCGACGAGCCGCTCTTCGAGCACCACGTCGCTACCGCCGCCGGGAATCGCGCGCTCGCCGTACCAATGCGCGAGCAGCGCCTCGGCCTCGGCAGGCCCCGAGGTGACGACGACGCCCTTGCCTGCGGCCAAACCGTCTGCCTTCACCACCACCCCGCGTTCGCCCCACGTCGCGAGAATTTTCCGCGCGTGATCGAGCCCGTGCACGACGGCATACCGCGCGCTCGGAACGCCGTTGCGCTCCATAAAGCGCTTGGCAAAACTCTTCGAACTCTCCAAACGCCCGATCGAACGATTCGGGCCGAACACGGCGAGCCCGAGCTCGCGCGCGCGATCGGCGACGCCGGCAGCGATCGACGTTTCGGGCCCGATCACCACGAGATCGATCCGTTCCTCGAGCGCGCGTTGCGCGATGCCTTTCGCATCGGTGACCGCAAGGGTCCAATTCGTACCGTGCAGGGCCGTGCCGGCATTCCCCGGCGTCGTAAAGAGCGCATCGCACGACGGCGAGGTCGCGATGCGCCAGCCCAGGGCGTCTTCGCGCGCTCCGTTCCCGACGAGAAGAACGCGCATTATTCCCACTCCACCGTTGCGGGAGGTTTGGAGGTAATATCGTAGGCGATGCGGTTAACGCCGGTCACCTCATTCACGATTCGCGTCGAGATTCGAGCGAGCAGGTCGTGCGGCAAGCGCGCCCAATCCGCGGTCATTCCGTCTTCGCTCACGATCGCGCGCACCGCGACGAGATTGGCGTAGGTACGTCCGTCGCCCATCACGCCGACCGATTTCACCGGCGTGAGTACCGCGAAGTACTGCCACGGATGCGGTTCGAGCACGGCGCGATCGATCTCGTCGCGCACGATCGCATCGGCCTCGCGCACGATCGTCAGACGCTCCTCGTCGACCGCACCGATGATGCGTACCGCCAGCCCCGGCCCCGGGAAGGGTTGGCGCGCGACGATATGTTCGGGGAGTCCGAGCACGCGGCCGAGCGCGCGTACCTCATCTTTAAAGAGCGAACGGAGCGGCTCGACGAGCGCGAAGTTCATATGCTCGGGGAGGCCGCCGACGTTGTGATGCGACTTGATTTTATGCCCGGCTTTGCTCTGCGGCGTCTTCGATTCGATGACGTCGGGATAGAGCGTGCCCTGAACGAGAAAGCCGACATCGTGAAGCTTCGCCGCCTCTTCTTCGAAGATCGCGATGAATTCGTGCCCGATGAGAATGCGTTTTCGCTCCGGATCTTCGACGCCGGAGAGTTTTGCTAAAAACCGCTTCGAGGCATCGACGTGAATGACGTTGAGGTGCAACACATCGCGAAAAGCCGCGAGCACTTCGCTCGCTTCGTTTTTCCGCAGGAGGCCGTGATCGACGAAAATGCAGGTTAATTGCTCGCCGATCGCCCGCGCGACCAAGGTCGCCGCAACCGCCGAATCGACCCCGCCGGAGAGCGCGCAGATAACGCGTCGCGATCCGACGCGGGCGCGGATATCGGCGATACTGAGATCGAGAAAGGACTCCATCGCCCAGTTCGGCGCGATCCCGGCGACGTTGCGAAGAAAATTCTCGATTAACTGCTTGCCGTATTCCGTATGCACGACTTCGGGGTGAAATTGCACGCCGACCATCCGCCGCTTCGTGCTGCCCATCGCGGCGATCGCACAGCGCGGAGTCGCCGCCAGAGCGGTGAAATCGGCCGGAAGGCGCTGCACCGAGTCGCCATGCGACATCCACACGCGCGATTGTTCCGGCAAGCTGGCGAGCAACGGGTGCGAGGGATCGAGCACGCGCAGGGTCGCCGGCCCATATTCGGGTGCGCCGCCGGAGACCAATTCCGCACCGACCTGCCGCGCGAGCAACTGCATTCCGTAACAGATTCCGAGCATCGGTAGGCCGCTCGCGAGCACCGCCGGATCGCAGGCTGGCGCTCCCGGGGCGAGGGTGCTCTCCGGTCCCCCGGAGAGGACGATCGCCGAGGGATCGAGTTCGAGAATCTGCTTCCAGGGACGATCGAACGGAACGATCTCGCAATAGAAGCCGGCCTCGCGTACGCGCCGCGCGATGAGTTGGCTATATTGCGCCCCGAAGTCGAGGACGACGACGGTTTTCATAGCGTTATGTTAGCACCTCGGCCATACGACCGGCGTCGCGAGCGAACTCGATCTCCATGGCGATGCGCTCGCCGACGGAGAGATCGCGTCCCCAACGATAAGAAGAATACGGCGTGAAACGCGTCCCCGGCGAACCCGGTATGCGTAACGAAACGTCGTAACACACGAACTCTTTGGGCGGGCCGGCGACGATGGCGCACTGCAACGCAAAGGGGCCGATGGTACCCGGAGGAAGCGCTTCGCGCGCCGCAGCGACGAAGCGCTCGCCCATGCCGAACGCCGATTCGAGCGTCGATTCGGTGAGCGTCGCGGCGATGTGTCCCGCCTCTTCCAGGCGCATCGGTACGTCGCGCAACTGCTCGTAGACCGAAGGCGGCACGTTCCGGAATCCTTCGAGATTGGTCTGTCGCCGCGTATCGGTACCGAGCAACTCCAATTCTCCGAGAACCGGCGAATAGAAAAAATTCAGGTTGACCGAGGGACCGAGCGCAAATTCCTCGATCACCGCCCCGGCGAGCCCGCTCTCGTCGAGAATGCCCTCGGCGATGAGACGAGCGCTGACCTCGCGATACTGTTTCGGGCTCGCGCAGAGAAAGAAGGCGCGTTCGAACCGCACGCGTGCGTGCGGTGCCTTCACCATGACGAGGCGATCGATCTCCTCCGGCGACGTAAACTGGCGGGGATGCCGAATGCCGGCCTTCGCCAGCAGTTCGTACTGGTTTCCGGCTTCGTCGCGCTCCTCGGCTCGGAGAAGGTAACGGTTTCCAAAGAACGGCACCAGCATGCGCTTCTCGATCTCGTCGTAGCTATAGCGCTGGTGCAAATAGACTTCGAACGAGCGATTCGCGCAAAAAATAACGTTGCGCGCCAACAACTCGCGCTGCACGCGCTCGTCAAGCAGATCGGCGAATGCATCGAGTTCGATGGTTTCGTCAACGCAGCCTCGCGGAATAGGCGCTTCGCGCCGCCGAAAGTGCTCGGTGTAGGTACGTTCGCGCCCCTTAGCGGTAACGACCAAGTTGCGAAAGCCGCGCATCCGCGCCCCCGCGGCGACCTCGAGCGCCGAATGGCTCCCGATCGAGCAAATCGTCAGCGCGTCGAGATCGTAGCCTCGCAGCGTCTCTTCGACCGAGGTAAAGCTCGCCATCGGCTAGAGCACGCTCGAGTCGTCGAGAACCGCGCGCAGGTTCGAAGAGAGCAAGGCGTTTTTAATCTCGCGCGCGATGCGCCGCCCCGTCGACATCGGTTCGGAGTAATGGAGGTACGAGTATGGAGACCCATCGATAAACAGGTTACTTCCCGCAACGATCCGCGCCGAAATCTCCATGATGTAAAAGTGCATATCGGGCGTGATGATGGTCTCGATACAGAATGCCCCAAACAGCCCCTTCGGCCCGCAAATTTCTTTGCTGACGCGAACGACGTTGTCGCCCATTTCGAGCGCCTCGGCGAGCATCGACTCGCGTAGACTTACCGGCGAATTGCCGACGACGACGTAGGAGGGATCGACGTCCATCCCTTCTTGCGCTGCTGCGGGAATGCGCCCGAGCGAATCGACGTTCGTTTCGTAGCGACGGTCCATCGACATGATTTCGAGTTCGCCGGAGAGCGGCGAATAGAAATAATGAATGTAGAGCGGGACGCCGATGATATATTCTTGGATCGTATATTGAGCCTTGAGCGAACCCGCTCGCTCTTCGAAATCCGCCGCGTCGCGGATGAACATATATCCCTTGCCGCCCGCGGCTCCGTACAATTTGACGATGACCGGGCGGTCGATCTCCGCGCCGCTCTTGAATTGTCTCGGCAGGCGTAGCCCCGCGCGCGTCAACCAATCGCGCTGCAGCTCGCGGCTCGCCTCCCAATCGAGTACCGCTTTATTCCCGAAGTAGGGAATCGTCATCTTCTTATGCTCTTCGGGCGAGAGATACGCGACGAACGACCCGTGCGGAACGACGATCGCCTTGCGCGCTTGCAACTCCTCGAAGAGCGTTGGGAAGGCCGAGTACGAGGGCAGGACGATGACCTCGTCGACGAAGCGAAACGATCGGTAGAGCCGTTCGGTCTGCGGATTGGTGATCGCCAACGTGCGAAAGCCTTCGTCGCGCGCCCCCTTCAGAATCTGAAGCGCGGAGTGCGAGCCCAAGGTCGCGATGGTATAGTGCCGATTCATCGGATCGCCCTTTCGATGGCGGGATTACAAAGGAGTCGAATGCATGCGGCATCGAGCTCGTCGCCGCCGAGCGGTTCGTCGGCGCCGCCGAAGAGCCGCCAACTGACGAGGCGACGCATCGGCGCCGACCGCGGCGCGTCGAGCATCTCGATCCACACTTCACCCTCGCGCGGGTGCGTGCTCGCGAGCTGCTCGAGGCGATGTTTGTTGGGGTTGAAAAGCGTTTCGTCGCGCCCGATGCGCTCGCGCACGGTCTCGTCACCTTCGTCACCGTTAAAGACGAGCACGTCGGCGCGTCGAACGTGCGCGACGGCGATACCAAGGCGTTGGAGCGCCCGCATCGCGGTGTATGCTTCGTTATCGGGAATTTTCAACGCGACCGCAAATGCCCGTTCGCCCATTACCAACGCTCCAATGCAGTGACGAAGCTTCCGAACAGGACGCTTCCCCCCGAAGGAGCGAGAACATCCGCACCTTCGCGCCGATCGAGGTGGTTGAAGTTCCATGCGTCGCGTTCTGGGTGCGGCATGATCGCCAAGACGTTGCCTTCGCGATTCGTCAGCGCCGCCGCACCGAGCGCCGATCCTTGCGGCGCGAGGTGCGCGTCGGTCGCTCCACGAGCGTCGGCGTAGCGAAAGACGACGTGCCCGCCACGCTCGATATCCTCGAGGTGCGCGGTCGAGGCGGCGAGCCGTCCCTGCCCGTGCGCCGCCCATGCCGGGATGAGTGCGTCCTCCGGCAGCGCGGCGGCGATCGCGCAGCGTTCCGCCGCAACGGTCCGTCGCAAGAGAACGCGTTCGCAGATGAAATGTCCCTGCGCGTTGTGCGTGAAGGCCGCCGTCGGTCGGCGAATCTCTCCGCTTCCCGGTACGAGCCCCGCCTCCAACAATATTTGTGCGCCGTTGCAGATTCCCATCACGAGTTTTCCCGCCTGCGCCGCCTCGATCACGACGTCGAGCATCGCGTCGTGTGCCGCAATCGCACCGGCACGAATCCGGTCTTCGTAAGCGAAACCGCCCGGAAGAACGAACGCATCGTAATACGCGAGGCTCGCCGCTTCGCTCCAGTGCACGATCCGCGCGTCGGCCCCACAATCGAGCAGCAGATCGCGAGTCTCTTCTTCGGAATTGGTTCCCGGAAAAACGAGAACCGCTACGCGTGCGGTCATGGATAGAGCTCCTCGAGCGGGCGCGACCAACTGCGGTGGAGGTCGTCAATATCCCACGCCTCTTCGTCGAAGGCGAGGATCGGTTGCGGGATCGTCGTGCCGATCTCGCGCACGCTCTCCAGCGCTCCCGCGAGTTCTTCGAAGCGATCGACGTCGCGTTCTGCGACTTCGACGACGATACCACCCCACTCGCCGAAGAGCGATTCGTAGCGTCCGACGTTCGACCACCCTGCAATGCCGTCGAGTTCGATGCCGATCGGCGCTCGATGCGCCGGATAGCAGCCAAAACTCATCTCGGCGAGCGTCACGAGCAAACCGCCGTCGGAGATATCGTGCGCGCTTCGCAGGAGCCCCGCACGCGCCGCAGCGAGCAGGAAGCGGTGCTCGGCGAGCACGCGCTCGAAATCGATACCGGGCACTCCTTCGTCGTGCAACGACAGGAGTGCGGCGAGCACGCTGCCGCCGAGCGCGCGCTGCGTTTCACCGACGAGATAGAGCCGCGAGCCGACCTCTTTCAGCGCGAGCGTCACGCACTGCGAAACGTCGGTGAGGCGCCCGAGGCAAGCGACGATCGGCGAGGCCGGGATCGCATGTCCGTCGCTCGCCGCATTATAGAGGCTCACGTTGCCCGATACGAAGGCGAGTCCCAAAGCGCGCGCGGATCGCGCGAGGCCATCGACCCCGGCGACGAGCTCGCCGAATTGTCGCGCGTCGCGCGGGCTTCCGTAATTCAGACAATCGGTGAGACCGATCGGTTCGGCCCCGACCGCGACGACGTTGCGCACCGATTCGTAGACCGCGTGTTCGGCGGCTCGTTGCGGGTCGATCCGTCCGATGCGCGGATTACCATCGACGCTCAATGCAAACGCCAGCCGCGAACCTCGTATCGGCGCGAGGACGCCAGCGTCCGCTTCGCCGCGCGGAATCACGGTGCGCCCGCGGACGACGGCGTCGTAATGACGGTAGAGCGGAGCCCGCGAGCAGACGTCGCGGTGGGCGAGGGTCGCATGGAGCAGGTCGTCGAGCATCCGTGCGCACGACAGGTCGTGCGCACGTTCTGCCCTCGGAGGATCCGGCGGCTGCGCCGGAAGCGTATCGCGCACCGTCCCGGTCAGAAAATCGATCGGAACGTCCATTACGAGCTCGCCGCGATGGCGCAACCGATACCGCTGCGCGGCGGTCGCACGGCCGACGCGAACGGCACGCGCATTCTGCGCGACCTGCGGCAAGGAGAACTCTTCGTTATAGATGCGTTCGACTTCGTCGACGGTCTCTTCGGGTAGCGCCCAGAGCAGCCGCTCCTGCGTCTCGCCGACGGCAATGACTTCGGGAAGCAGATGGTCGACGGCGACGTTCACGGTATCGAGATCGAGTTCCGCGCCGAAGCCGCCCGCGCTGCATAATTCCGCCGAACATCCCATAATGCCGCCGGCACCGAGATCTTTAAAACCGACCTCGATCTCACGCTCGCGGAGCATCGAAAAGACGCGATAGCTGGCGCGCATGATGACGTTTTTCAGGAATGGGTCGGGAACCTGAACCGCGCCTTTATTGCTCTCCGCCTCTCGCGCGTCGAGCGCGACCGAGGAGAACGAAGCGCCCCCGAAACCGCTCGCATCGGTCGCCTTCCCGACGAGCAGCAACACGAAATCCGCTCCATGTTTCGGAACGCGCGAATGGATGATCTGCGACTCTTTTACGAGACCGAGCGCGACCACGTTGACGAGGACGTTATCGTCGAACTCCGGATCGAAATAACAATCGCCGGCAAGATTGGGAACGCCGATGGCGTTTCCATACGCGGCGATGCCGTCGACGACTCCGCGCGCGACCGCGCGTTGATGCGGGCGAGCGGGATCGACGTTTCCGAAGCGCAGCGGATCGGCGACGGCGACGACCTCCGCGCCCATGCAGAGGACGTCGCGCACGATGCCGCCGATGCCGGTCGCCGCTCCTTCGAAGGGCACGACCTGCGATGGGTGATTGTGCGACTCGTGGGCGATCACGATTCCATACCGTTCGCCCTCGTGTTCGCCGAGATGCAAGATGCCCGCATCCTCCGCCGGGCCGAGTACGACGTCGGCGCCCTTCGTTGGAAGTTGGGATAAGAGCGCGCGACTCGATTTATAGGAGCAATGCTCGCTCCACTGAGCGTCGAACGCGTAGAGTTCGACCAAACTCGGCGCTCGCCCGAGGCGATCCGCGATGCCGCGCAGTTCGTCGACGCGCAAGGCGAGCCCCAATGCATCGGCACGCGCGCGCAAGGTTTCGTCGTCGAGTTCGGCGACGGCTAAATCACGCAATGACGGCTCCCGGCGGCAATTGTTGTTGGAGGAGCGCGTCGACGCGCAGCATTTCGGAGCGGGCGTTCGACTGAGCGAGCATCACGCGTCCGAACATCGCCGAGTCGTCGATCGCCAGCAATTTCGCACAAGCGAGCGCGATGCGGTGCGGCTCGTCGTTACCGTCGATCACCGGAGAACTCGCGCTGCCGTCGAGGGTGGCGCGCAGCGTCTGGTCGCCAATCGCCACGAAGATCGGCCTGGCGAAGCCAGCCTCGATCTGCGAAACGATCTGCAGCACGTAGCCCGGCGTCACCGTGACGCTAGCGAGATGGCGCGCCGTCGGAATACCGAACGTATGGAGCGCGGTCGCAACTTCGTTTGCCCGGTCGACCATCTGTGCGTCGTCGACGAAGATCGCCGCGACCCCAGGACGCATCGCCGGAAAATTGCCGACGTAGTCGGCGACCTGCTCGTAGGCGGCTTTCACGCGCGCGAGCGCCTCCGCATCGACGGGATCGAGATTGCGATAGATCTGCTTATCGAGCATCTGATCTTCGCGTCCGTGCCGCCAGATGCGCCACGAATCGTTGTCGATCACGTCGGCGATCACGAGCTGCCCTTGGTTCTCACCACCGATCAAGCGGCCGAACTCCACCTTCATATCGACGAGCAAGACGTCGCGATGCCGCCAGGCGTGGGCGAGAATCTCGAAGGTCAGCCGGGCAATCTCGCTCATCGCGCCGATTTCGTTCGGCGAAGCGATTCCACGCGCGGCGATCTCCTCGGGAGCGATCAACGGGTCGTGGTTGGCGTCGTCCTTGAGGAAAAATTCCGTCACTCGCGGAACCAAGATCGCCCCGCGCTGGAGCCCCGTATGACGGCGCGCGAACGAGCCCGCCGCAACGCCGCGCACGACGACCTCCAACGGAATCATCGAACAGCGGCGCACCAACATTTCGTTGTCGTCATCGTCCTCACCGCCGTTGAGAAAATGGGTCGGCAATCCGCAGAGATTGAGCAACCGAAAGACGCGCGAGGTGGTCTGAGCGGCGAGCCGCCCTTTGCCGGGGATCTCGTCGCGCCGCGCGCCGTCGCCTGCGGTAATCGCATCGCCCTGCGCGACGACGAGTTGATCGGGAGAGCTCGGGACTTCGTAAAGAACTTTGGTCTTGCCCCGTGCGATCTCAATCCCTTTATCCACGTTCTTCCTCCGCCCGATGTTCGGCGACGATGCGTTGTTTCGGGAAATCCGGCAATGCGGCGATCTGCGCCGCAACCATGCGCGCGCGCCGCGCCGCGAGCCCGACGTGTCCCGTGGGATCGAGCGAGCGACGGATCTCGGCGGGATCGATCAGCGCGGTCAACGCCGGGTCGCCGGCGAGTAACTCCGCTAGGGGATTATCTTCGCCTCGGGCGAGCGCGTCCCACGCCTCCATCGCGCGTCCGCGCAGCGTTTCGTGCAACTCCTGACGGTCGCCGCCGGCGCGCGCGGCTTCCATCATCACCCGCTCGGTACCCGCAAACGGACCGTAGGTACGGACGTTCTGTGCGATGCGCCGTTCGTCGATGCGCAGCCCGCGCACCACGCGCAGCGCGAGCGAGAGCAACTCGTCGACGCAGAGCAGCGCTTCGGGGATCGTGGTGCGTCGGTTCGCACTATCGTCGAGCGTGCGCTCGAGGTAATTCGTCGCGGCGTTCTGCCACGCGACGTCGGCGTATGCCGGCAAGAGCCGCGCGAGCGAATCGATCCGTTCGCAAAGAATCGGATTGCGTTTGAACGGCATCGCGCTGCTGCCGACCTGCGCGCTTCCGAAGGGTTCGGCGAGCTCGCCGAACGGCGGCGCGCTGAGAATGCGCATATCGGCAGCGAACTTCGAGAGCGATGTGCCGATGCCGGCGAGGGCGGCGAGCAACAGGTAATCGAGTTTGCGCGTGTAGGTCTGCGTGCTCGCCGCTCGCGCTTCGAGCCCGAAATGCTCGAGCACCTCGCGCTCGAGATCGATCGACGCGCCGGTACCGCCGAGCAATTGTTCGTAGGACGCGGAGGTCCCGACGGCGCCGCGCAATCCCTTCGTCGTCATCTGCGCGAAGACGTGGCGGAGGTTCGCGTCGTCGATAAGGAGATCTTGGGCGTAGATCGCAAAGCGGTAGCCCAGCGTCGTCGGCTCCGCCGGCTGCAAGTGCGTGAACGCCATGCAGAGGCGATCGGCCTGCGCCTCAATCCGTTCGGCGAACGCCGCGAGCAACTCGTGTAAGCGTTCCCCGATACTGGAGAGCGCGCGGCGGATGCGATAGGTTTCGACCGTATCCTCGATGTCCATCGAGGTCGCGCCGAGATGGAGCTTGCCGCCGCCGATACGCGCCTGCGACGCGTAGACGCGGATCTCGGCCATGAGATCGTGGTGGATCGAGCGCTCGATCTCTAATGCCGCCTCGATATCGATCTCGTCGGCATGCGCGCGCAGGTCGGCGAGCTCCGCCTCGCTGACGAATCCGTGCTTCGATTGGGCTTGGGCGAGCGCGATCCAAACCTCGCGCCAGAGCCGCCGCCGCGTTCGCTCCGAGAAGAGCGAGCGCACGTCCTTGCGACCGTACCTCCAAGAGAACGGCGAAGCATAACTGGAGTGATCCATGGGTGCTCGCCGCTGTTCGCTCCGCGCGTAGCCGCGGCCTCGTTCGCGGCGCGAGTTTTCGGCCTCGCCGCGGGGGGCGCGACTAGCGAAGCGCGAGCTCGAGGCTGGTCCGCTCGACGAGGAGGCGGAGATCCTCCAGATCGCTGCCGGCTCGCCCGGTCACGATGCTCTCGATCCCACGCAGGGCTCGCTCGTAGCCCGCCCGCGCCCGCCGCTCCCCGACGCGGCGCGCGATCGGCCGGAGCACCCGCTCCCGCCAGGCCATCCGGGCGGGCAGGGTGCCGCCCGGGCGCGCCATCTCCCAGAGGAGTGCGTATTCGTTGGCGAGCGCCGAGAGCAGGGGCATCGCGGCGTTCCGCGGATCGTGCTCGAAGCAGTCGCCGAGGATCGTGAACGCCTCGGCGAGGCGCCCTTCGACGAGTGCTCCGGCGAAGCGATAGGGTTTGGGGTCGTCGACGGCGAGGCTCTCCTGCTCCAGGTCGGCGAGCCGTATCGTACGTCCCAGCAACGAGAGCTTCGCGAGATCGTTGCGGATGCTCGCAAGATCGCTTTCGGAGCGCGAGAGGTGGGCGAGGACCTGGCGTTCGGCCTCCACTCCGGCGGCCGCCAATTCTTCGCTCACGAAACGCGCGCGAACGTCCTCGTTCACCGAGCAGTCGATGCGCTGCGCGCTGCGGCCGAGTTGGGAACCCAGCGAGACCGGGCGCGTCGAGCGGGGTGCGACGAGATCGCAGAGCACCAACAGATTCTCGCCCTCGGCGCAGCGTTGCGCGAGTTCGAGGAGCGCGCGGCGCGGGGCCGCTTTCGCATTCTGCGCGTCGTTGACGATGACGACGCGCCGCGTGGCGAGAAAAGGCATCGCCGAAATCGCTTCTTCGATCTGCGCGCAATCGTCGACGCTTTCGATGGTCACGCTGCTGCAGTTCAGCGCGCGAATATCCTCGGAGAGCTCTCGTGCGACGATGGCGTCGCGCACGCGCTCTGCGAGCAGTCGATCGGTTCCCTCGATTGCGACGAGCGCGCCGATCTTCGGAGCGGTATCGAGAAAATCGTAGGCTTTCACGCGCGCAACTCTTCGGCATTCCGCAACGCCGACCAAGCGGGGCGGCCGGCGAGGGTCGCGATGCTTTCGAGATAGGGAGGGCGGAGGAGGCCGTACTCGGTGATAAAGGCGGCGACGAGATGTCCCGGCGTTACGTCGAAGGCGGGGTTATAGACCCGCGCGTCCTCCGGTGCGACCGCCCTGCCGGCGAACGAACGCACCTCCGCCGCATCGCGTTCTTCGATGGGAATCTCGGCGCCCGACGCGATGGTAAAATCGAACGTCGAACGCGGTGCCGCGACGTAGAACGGAATGGCGTGATGCGCTGCGAGAATCGCGAGCGCGTAGGTACCGATCTTATTCGCCGTATCGCCGTTGCGCGCGATGCGATCGGCGCCGACGATGACCGCATCGACGCGGCCGCGCGCCATCGCGATCGCCGCCGCCCCATCGACCTGCAGCGTCGCATCGATACCCGCGCGTTGACACTCGAGATAGGTGAGCCGAGCGCCCTGTAAGAGCGGGCGCGTTTCGTCGACGATCGCGTGCGGTGCGAGCCCCGCGCGCTGTGCCGCGATCAACACGCCGAGCGCGCTCCCATATCCCGCGGTCGCGATCGGTCCGGTGTTGCAATGGGTGAGCACGCGCGCGCCCTTGCCGAAGAGCGGTACGCCGTTGCTGCCGATCGCCGCGTCGATCGATCGCTGCTCTTCGTGAATGGCGATCGCCTCGCGCTCCATATCCGGCGCGGCGAGCACCCGATCGACCGCCCAGGCCAGGTTCACCGCAGTCGGGCGCGCCGAACGAACCCGTGCGGCGGCGGCGGCAAACGCGCGGTCGTCACGTTCGT
>JAJYHP010000066.1 GCA_021784715.1 bacterium | reverse complement strand
TCGAAGCCGAGGACGAAGCGCAGCCGTAGGCCGCCCAGGAGCACGCTGAGATTGATACCGAAGATCTGCATGTCTATGCCTCCACCCGGCGCCATTGCAATATCGCAACCACAAGGTACATGAATGCGAGTAGCGAGAGACCGATGATGGCCGGCTGCTCCGCAATTCCGAGAGTTACGCCGAATGCGATGGTCTTTGAGGTAATCGAAAAATGTTGCATGAACCACAGTGGATCGAGCCTGACCAGCGGAACGAGGATCGCGTGAACGACATCCACTAAGGGGATCGACGTCCCGGTCGTACCGGCGAACGCAGCGGGAAGGATAAAGGCCAGGGGCCACGCGCAGCCGACCACGAGGCCACGCCCGCGTCGAATACTCGCCGTTGCCGCAAGCAACATCGCATACCACGCAATTGGAGCGAGGAGCGCGTAAAGCACCGGCGCGAATGTGTCGCCGGAGAACGTTAGGCGCGGGTCGAGGTAGACGGCAAGCGCAGCGACGGCGAATATCGCGGTGATTATTTCGGCCATAACGATCGTGACGATATCGCTTGCAATGATGCGTAGGGCTAGATTTTCTCGTGGTCGCGGCCGCACGAAGCTCATCTCTAGATGGCCGTCGTTCTCAGAGGAGAACGCACCCGAAAGGACCGTGGCCAAGACGAGGCCCACGACGAGCGAAACGTACCAGAAAAATCCGAAGTCGGTAGGCGCGTCGACACGAAGAGTGCTCGTAGTAAACCCATTCTTGACCATACGGGCGTGCGAAAAAAACGGCCCCGAGCTCAGCCCGGTATCGTGCTGTTTCGCTTTCGCAGGATATGTGTGCCGAAGAATGGTGCCAAAATATCCACGGTCGATAACCACCGCGCGCTGCCGCAGTCTCTTGTTCTCGATGATCGTTTCCTTCGCTCCGTCGGGAAGCACCGCGTGTGTGGTTACCGATCCCTTCAATCGGGAGAGATCCGTGAAAGACGGACCCACCTCCATCGATGGTCCCAACGAGAGGCGCACGATCGCGCTGATGGCGAGCAGAACGCCCAAAGCGATGCTCGTAGCCCAGAGCGCCTTGCGCCCACGGAGCGCTGCAACGTAATCCACGGTTAGACTCCCTCCACGATCGATGCAGTCGCCGTCTTTGGCGATACGGCATCTAAGAAAATATCCTCGAGGCTCAGATCGACGACGCGTAACCCTTGCGCTCCCAACGCGCTCATTTGTTCGGCGACGCCCTCCGGCTGCTCGGTCACGTAGGCACGCAGGATGCGGCCGTTGCGCTCGAGCCGTGCGATGCGCGCGTCGCTCTCGAGGCCGTTGACGGAGAAATCGTCGCTCGGCAGTATGCCCTCGACGATTTTTCGCCCCGCCTTGAGATCGTCGACGACCCCTTCGAGAACGATGCGCCCACGCTGCATCACGGCGATCCGTTCCGCGGCGCGCTCGACCTGCCCGATTTGATGCGACGAAAAAACGACGGTCGTCCCCTGGGCTGCTTTGTTAATAATGAGATTGAGAACGGTGCGCTGGTTGACCGGGTCGAGGCCGCTGGTCGGTTCGTCGAGCAACAGCAGATCGATACGCCGCGCGAACGCGAGTGCGACGGCGGTCGCGGTTCGCATGCCCTTCGAGAGCGCGCGCACTTTCTTCCGTTCGTCGCCGACGCCGAGTTGGGCGAGCAATTCGCGCGCGCGAGCGGGATCGAACCCGACAAAATTGCTCTGCATGTACGCTATATGCTCGTGCACGCTCATCCAATCGTAGAGCACGCTCCGTTCGGGAACGTAGGCGATCCGTTCGAAGGCGCCCGGTTCGAGCGGCGCACCAGCGAAGAGCACGCGGCCGGCACTCGCACGGATTAAGCCGAGCACGCACTTAAACGTCGTGCTTTTCCCGGCGCCGTTCGGCCCGAGCAAGCCGAAGACGCAGCCTTTGGGGATCTCGAGGTCGATGCCGTCGACCGCGGCGACGTTGCCGTACGTCTTGCGTAATCCGGCGATTGAAAGAGCGTTCATGATTCCTCCGGGAACCAGCGATCGAGAGAAGTTTCGAAGAGTTCGGTAACGGCGGTACGCTCGAGCCCGAGCGATTTTGCCGCTCGCACCGCGCCGTCGATCTCGCTGCGAGCGACATCGCGCCCGGCAGCGATGCTCGCCGAATCGGCGCTGCCGTTCGCCCGCACGAAGGAGCCGCGCCCCGAGGCGGTCTCGATCACGGCGTCGTGTTCGAGATCGCGGTAGGCGCGCGCCACGGTGTTGGGGTTGACGGTGAGATCGAGGGCGAGTTGCTTAACGGTCGGCAGTTGCTCGCCGGGCGCGAGGAGGCCGAGCGCCACCGATCGTTTGACCTGCTCGATGATTTGCAGGTAGATCGGGATGCCGCTACGGGGATCGACGGTAAAAATGACCGGCATCGCGTCCTTTCCAGCGCCTGAGCGCTCGTGCTGTTATACTAGTTCACTAGTACAATAGCACGAAGGTGGCCGGGCGTCAAGAGCGATCCGGAGCCTCCTCGAGCTCGTCGACCGCGATGACCCGAAGTTCGGGGAAGGCGCGACGATAGAACGCCGCGTCCCGGGTAACGAGCGATCCGACGGCGCGCGCGTGCGCCCCGATGACGAAGTCCGCGAGAATCCTTCGCGGGGAGTCGCCACCTGCGGCGCGCCGGCGACGAGCGTAGGCCGCGTACGCATGCCCCGCCTCACGCCAGATTTCGGCCGTCAGCTGGAGATCCACGGCGATGCGCGCCGTACGGAGGGCATCATCGAGATCGTTCGCAGCATGCTGCGGACGCGCGTGGAGTTCGGCGTAGACGATGCCGCAAATCACGATCCCAGCGCGTTCGCCCGCACGTTCGATCGCGCGCATGGCGCGCTCCGCGCTATCCGGGCTCCCTTCCTCAATATCGATGATGACGTTGGTATCGAGCGCGA
>JAJYHP010000048.1 GCA_021784715.1 bacterium | reverse complement strand
TCGGCGTCGGCGCCGCGCTTGCCGTCGGAGCTGCCGGGCCGCCGGGAACCGCAGAGGGCGCGGCGCTGGAAACGCTGCGCCCCGCCGGAGTCTGCGCCGGCAGCGACTGCGGCACCGAGGGCGGCGATGGCCGGCTTGCCGGGGCTGTGGGATGCGCAGAGCAGGCGACGAGCGCGAGAAAGACGAGCAGCAAAACAGAACGCGAACGATACACGATGGCCCCTCTTTCGCGGCGAGCGCAGATGCATCCCACCCTGCAAGCCTCCGTATCGACCGCGTCGAACGTGCGGCCCATGCTTTTAAGCGTCGTCGTCCCCATGTTCAACGAGGAAGCGAACGTCGCGCCGCTGCTCGCACGCTTGCTTCCGCTTCTCCAACGCATCGTCGGCGATGAAGGCTACGAGGTAGTGCTCGTTAACGACGGCAGCTCCGACGGCACGCTTGCGTCGATGCGCGCCGCCGTCGAGCGATATGCCGATATCGTCGTCGTCGACCTCTCGCGCAATTTCGGCCACCAACTCGCGGCGACTGCGGGGATCGAGCTCGCGCAGGGAGATGCGGTGGTGCTGATGGACGGCGATCTGCAAGATCCGCCCGAACTGATCGCCGATTTTCTCGCCCGCTATCGCGAAGGCTACGACGTCGTCTATGCGGTGCGGCGCACGCGCAAGGGCGAGAGTTTCTTCAAATTGCTCACCGCACGCCTGTTCTACCGCATCATCAAGCGACTAACAAAGGTCTCGATCCCCGTCGACACCGGCGATTTTCGCTTGATGAGCCGACGCGTCGTCGAGGCGTTACGCCGCTCCCCCGAGCGCCATCGTTTTCTGCGCGGTATGGTGAGTTGGGTCGGTTACCGGCAGATCGGGGTCGAATACGATCGCGACGAGCGGCTCTCCGGCGTGACGAAGTATCCGTTCGCGAAGATGATGCGTTTCGCCGTCGACGGCATCACCTCGTTCTCCGACGTACCGCTTCGCTTCGTTTCCTATTTCGGCTTCTTCACCAGCGCCGCCGCGATCGTCTACGCGCTCGTCGTCGTCGGATTCAAACTCTTTAGCCTGCATCCGCCGGGTTACACGCGCGGCTGGGCCTCGACGATCGTCGCGGTTCTTTTTCTCGGCGGCGTGCAACTGATCGGCATCGGCATCCTCGGCGAATATATCGGACGCATCTACGATGAAGTGAAAGGCCGGCCGCTCTATCTCATTCGAAGCATCGACCGGTCGTCGGACTCGTTAAAAACATAGCAACGAGTTCGCAGGGCGAGCGAATGGTAACGGCCGACGGAACTTAGCGGTGCTTCGTCAAAAGCGAATCGAGCGGCAGAGCATAGACGTACCCCTTTTTACTTCCTACGATCAGCGTGCGCCCCACGATTATCGGCGATCCGACGTTAAACGAATCCGGCATCCGCTTTTCCCCGAGAACCTTCCCGCTCGTCGCCGCTACGGCCCAGAGCGTTCCGGAGGTGTCGCCGAAATAGACGATTCCGTCCACGGCGACTTTGCCGCCCTTCACCTTCCCATTCACATGCAACTTCCAACGGATCTTTCCCGTTCGCGTGTCGACGGCGAAGAGCGTCTGACGCATGGCGCTTCCCACGTAAAGCATACCGTGATAAACGAGGGGAATACTCGCGGCGTTGTTGATCGGGACCTTTCCGCGCACGAGCGTCGTATCCCAAAGAAGACGCCCGGTCTTCCCGCTGAGTGCGTAAGCGTGTTCCACTCCCGGCGTCGTGTAACCAACGAAATGATACTTGCTCCCAGCGGGATGCGCGAGGTACATGCCGTAAACGTTCGAACCATCGCTTGCAATCGGGCAGTCGTCGAAAGCAGCCGAATCGTCGAGGAAATGCTTGCGCCACAAAATGCGCCCGGTCTTCCCGTCGAACGCGATCGCGTCGTCCGGATAATCACCGGCGGTAACCACGTCATTCCCGCGGAATCGGTTTGCCGCGCTCATCGTCGCGCTCGATTTCAGGTATTCACGCCAACGGTATTTTCCCGTTGCAGCGTCGATCGCAAAAAGCATTCCCGATGCGTCGTGATGCACGTACATTCCATCGACGATGGCGCCCGTCGTCATAGCGCTTGCCGGGACGGCAAACTCCCACTTTTGCGTCCCCGTGGCGGCATCGATGCCGAGGATTCGGTTCGATCCCGTGCCGAGCAACAGATAGTGATTCGGGTCAAAATTCGTTCCGTAATTATTGCCCTCGGCGACGATCACCGTTTGCCCGGTCACCAGGGGTGCGGTCATCAAATCGTTACGCGCTTTGAAGCGCCAACGCAACTTGCCGGTGAGGAGGTTCAGCGCGTAGAGCGACCCGCCGTTGCTTGCAACAAATAAGGTATTGCCTGAAAGCGTCGGGCTCGACGAGATGCCTCCATCGGTCTTGAACGTCCATCGGACGTCGATGCCGCTGCGCTGCGCCACGACGGCGTTCAGTTCGGGGTTATACCGAAAAGCAGTCCACTGCCGAGGAAGCTGCGACCGTGCAGAACTGCACGCCGGAACGAGGGCGAGCGCGATGGCGATAAAAACGAACTTTTTCACCTGATCTCCTTTACGAGAGGCATCGGTTTACGATCCTGTACCTCGTAGATTGGGCGTGTGGTGAGGCTGCGTATCTCACTGAAGATCGCCGGATTGGGCTTTGCCGTTATTAGAATCCGGTCCCCGCACCGATGCTCGATATACATACAATACGCTATCGGCGTTGCCGGTACCCACGGCGCCACGATAATCGCGCTTTTTGAGGTTTGCGAAAGTACGTACCGCAGGTACGCCGGTCCTCGCAAATCGTTGCGTTCGTTAAAAATACCTCGATTCGCCCACAATAAGCCGACGGCGAGGAACACGAGCACCACCGACGTCATCGCTTTTGGAACTCGATAGAACCGCGCGCTCCCGGCGCCGAGAACAAATGCGAGAATCCATAATACAAACAATAGGTAGCTCGGCTTGTCCGCTTCGATCGAGTACGCAAATGTAAAGGGAACTGCGAGAGATCCGGCGAGCAACGATCCTACTGCAAGCGATGGTTCGTAAACGAACAGTGCGAACGCGCTAATCGAAGCGACGATCGCTGCAGATACGAGCAGTTGATGGAAAGCAAACGTACCGCCGCGTCCGAACGAAGAAAGAACGTGCCATGGCGACATGAACGCGACGATGGCCCGGCCCGGGTGAAATTGAGCGCCCGAAAGATACCACATGAGATTTCCGAAGCCGCCGGAGGTATGCGCGTAGTCCCAAAACGGCTGCCCCGGCGGCAGTCCAAGCACGACGGTTGGATCGAGCCGAAGGGCCGTCACCTGGGCGCTTCGCAGGGGGATGTAGCAATAGAGAACCAGGGGAACGAGCAAGGCCGCAAGCGTCGATGGAACTGCGCGCGCGGGAATGCGCCGCGTTCCGGTAAGTACGAGCACCAGTAGGCCGGGAAGAGCAAAAAGCGCAAGGGGATGCGTCGCAAGCGCAAAGCCGGCTGCAGCACATCCAAGAACGAGATCGCGAACGTGGCCGCGCACGCGCCATCGCATTGTATATAAGAACGCTATCGCTTCGAAGCACAGCACGAAATCGTGGACGTTCGCCCGCGTAGCGTGAAACCATACGTCTTGCGTGAAGGCGAACACCAACGCCGCGGAGAGGGAGGCTACGGGCGACACCTCTGCTTCCAGCAACGCGGCAAATAGGGCCCACGCACTCGTTGCGACAACGAGCGCGGAGAAGAGATTTATCCGCCAGGCAATATTACCAATCTGGATAACGTGAGCGAAAGCTCCGGCAAAAAGTACGAAGGTCGGAAAGCCGGTAGGATGGGGGATTCCCAAAATGTACGGGACGCTCTGCATTTCGCCGGTATCGCCGAAACCGAAAGACGGCATGAGCGAGCAAAAATACACGAAAAACGGCACGGCAAAAGCGAGTGCGGCATAGATAATCGAGACCTTATTTTTCACGACGGCTCATCCACTATCGGGCGAACGTACTTACAACGCCATCAGGATGAGTTGCGGTGACTCTAGAGGCTCGTCGGCGATGAGCACCGTGCCTTGAATATCGTGCGCGCCGACGCCCTCGCCGAAAATCGTTGCGAGCGGTTGCCCGCGCTCGACACGGTCGCCGACGCGGACGAGCAGTTCGATGCCCGCCGTCGGCGCGCGCTCCGTCAGGCGCCGCGCCGCATTCCCAAGGGCCACGGCATCGATGCGAGCGACCGTTCCCGCGCGACCGGCGCGAACCTCGTGTGCGTGCGCCGCCTTCGCGAGCGCTTCCAAGGCTCCTCGCGTCGCTCCCTGCGCTTCGACGAGCGCGACGAAACGCTCGTAGGCGCTGCCGTCGGCAAGTGCCGCGGCGGCCCGGCGCTCGCCGTCGCCGATGCCGCCGAGCGCGAGCATTTTCGCGGCGACGGCGATCACGAGTTCGCGCACGCGCGCATCGCTCCGTGCGCCGCGCAGGAAATCGCGTGCTTCGATACTTTCGATGCCGGTGCCGATGCAGCGGCCTAACGGTTCGCTCATCGCGCTCACGATCGCGTGCGCCGGGCGATCGAAACGCCCCGCTACCTCGACCAACCGGCGGGCGAGCGATAATGCTTCGCTTTCGTCGTGCATGAACGCCGCGCTGCCGCACTTCACGTCGAAAACGAAACCGTGCGCTCCGCCGGCGATCTTCTTCGAGAGTATCGAAGCGACGATGAGCCCGACGCTGGGCACGCTCCCGGTGCGATCGCGCAGGCGATAGAGGCGCTTATCGGCTGGCGCGAGCGCCTCGCTCGCCGCCGCGATCGCACAGCCGATGCGCTCTACCTGCGCGATAAATTCGTCGCTCCCAAGCGCGCTGCGAAATCCCGGTATCGCTTCGAGTTTGTCGATCGTACCGCCGGTGTGCCCGAGTGCTCGCCCGGAGAGTTTTGCGACCGGCACGCCGCATGCCGCAACGATCGGGACGGCGACGAGCGAGACGATATCGCTGACGCCGCCGCTGGAGTGTTTGTCGACGACAAAGGGTTCGCGCGGGAAATGCAGCCGTTCCCCGCTCTCGACCATCGCCTCGGTGAGCGCGACGATCTCGTCGAGATCGAGTTCGCGAAAGTGTACCGCCATCGCAAGCGCCGCCATCTGCGCGTCGTCCACCGCGCCGCTTGCATACGCGGCAACGATCTCGCGCCAGAGTTGGGCCCCGAGGCTCTCGCCGTCGCGCTTGCGCTCGATCGCGTGGCGCATCGCCTGCTCGTCCATCGTCGGCGGGGTTTCGCCTTCCCGAAAGGCGAAGCCCTGCGACCATGCACTATCGCCCGGTGATCGATCGCTTCGTGGAGATTCCCGCACTCGATCCCATCTGGTTCATGCTCTTCATTGCGGCGTTTCTTGCCGTCGCGCTCCTCACGCAACGACGGCCGATCTTCGGCCTGCTTGCCCTCATCGCAAGCGCTCCATTCGGATTTGCACATGCCGTCGCGCACACCACGGTAACGTTACCGAAGGTTACGCTTCTTGCGCTCCTGCTCGGGCTCTGCGCGCACCCCACGCTCTTGCTGCGGCTTCGCGCGCGCGCCGCGCGTTGGTGGCTGCTCGCGTTTGCGGCGGTGATTGTTGCGACGCTGCTCTCGGTCACGCAGGCCGATTATCTCGCGCCCGCATTGCGCGAGAGCCTCAAAGAGATCGAGGCGCTCGCGATCTTTATCGCCGTCCTTGTCGCCGCCGACGATCTCGATGCACTCGACCGCCTCGCGGTGCCGGCGTTCGCCGCAACGACGGTTTTGGTATCGCTCCTCGCGCTGCTCGAGGAGCTGCTCGGCGCCCCCTCGGGGCTCAATCTCGGCGCGATCGTCCTTCCGCGCATCGCCGGGCCGCTCGACGGCCCCAATCAGCTCGCCGGTTTTCTCGAGATCGCGATCGCGATTCTTCTCGCCGCGCAGCTCGCGCGACCGCGACGATATCTCGCGTGGTCGCTGACCGCGGCGCTACTCGCCGAGATCCTCACGCTCTCGCGCGCTGGAATTTTTTTGAGCGCGGGGATCGTCGTGCTGCTCGCGTTCTTACGGCCGGAACATCTTCGCGCGGCGATTCTTCCGGTCGTCGGTGCGGCGCTGCTCGCCCTCTTCATCGGCGTCGGAGCTGTTCTCGGAAACATTTTCGCCGGCGCGCATCCCGCGGATCTCGGCGACTCGATGCGCGGCCTGCTACGCATCGGCGCGCGACAGACCGGGGCCGGCGGTGTCGGCACGCGCAGCGAGCTCTGGCGCGCAGCGCTCGCGCTCTGGCGCGCGCATCCGTGGCTCGGTATCGGTGCCGGAAACTATCATCTCGAACTCGGGCGCGTCGGCCTTCCGGGCGTACGCACGCAACCTAACAGCCTCTATCTTCGCGCGCTGGTCGACGGTGGAATTCCGCTGCTTGCAGCGACGCTCTGGCTCTGGATCGGCGGAACGATCCGCCTGGCGGCGGCGCCGATTCGCAGCGATGCATGGGCCGCGGCGGCATTTGCCGCGACGTTCGCACTCGCCGCTCACGGCATCGTCGACAACCTGCAGTTCTATCCGAAGGTACTCACCTGGTGGATCGTCCTCGTCGCGATCGCCGTCGCTCGGCGGTATTTGTTAGAGCGCTTCGAGGATGCCGCGTAAGAGCGGCATCCAGCGGCGCTCGCTCGGCCCTTCCTGCGCCGGCGGCAGATCGACGAGAATCTTCCCCTCGGCGAAGCGAAAGCGATTCTTCGTCAGCGATTGTAACTTCGGAATCCCCGCCGGCGCGAGCGCAAACCCGGTGCCGACGCCGAGCGTCAGCCGCCGCTCGTCGACGACGACGCGGTTCACGTGTTTGGCGAGCGCGATGGCGCGCAGTTTCGTGATTTCGACGAGCGTTTCCAGCGGGCGCGGGAGCGGGCCGAAGCGGTCGCGCACACCGGCGGCGATCTCTTCGACGTCGCTCTCGCTGCGCGCGCGCGCGAGCTGTTGGTAGATCGCGATCTTCTGCGAAACCTGTGGAACGTAATCGTCGGGAACGAACGCGCTGACTTTGACGTCGATGACGGCTTCCTGTCGCTCCTCCATGGTCGCGCTCGCGCCGCGCCGCGCCGCGATCGCATCGGCAAGTAGCTGGCAGTAGGTATCGAAGCCGACCGATGCGATAAAGCCCGATTGCGCCGCACCGACGAGGTTCCCGGCGCCGCGAATCTCGAGATCGCGCATCGCGATCTGCAGCCCCGAACCTAAGTGCGTGAATTCACGTATCGCTTCGAGGCGCGCCTTCGCATCCTCGGTAAGCACCTTGTGTCCCTGATAGAGCAGGTAGCAATACGCCTGATGGTTCGAACGTCCGACGCGTCCGCGCAATTGGTAGAGCTGAGCGAGCCCGAAACGGTCGGCGTCGGCGACGATCATCGTATTCACGTTGGGAATATCGATACCGTTCTCGATGATCGTCGTTGCGACAAGGACGTCGGTCTCGCCATCGATGAATTTCTGCATGATCGGTTCGAGTTCGCCTTCTGTCATCTGTCCGTGACCGATGGCGATGCGCGCGCGCGGTACCAATTGTTGCAAAGCGTTGGCGACTGCATAAATCGATTCGACGCGATTGTGCAGGTAGTACACTTGGCCGCCGCGGTCGAGTTCGGCGGAGATCGCTCTGGTTACCACGGCGTCGCCCCCCGGAAGCACCACCGTCTTGATCGACATACGATTCTTCGGCGCGGTTTGAATGAGCGAGAGATCGCGGACGCCCATCAACGACATATGCAGCGTACGCGGGATCGGCGTGGCCGAGAGCGTGAGCACGTCCACGCTGGTCTTGAGCTCTTTGAGTCGCTCCTTGTGCATGACGCCGAAACGCTGCTCTTCGTCGACGACGATCAAGCCGAGGTCGGCAAAAACAACATCTTTCTGCAGCAAGCGATGCGTGCCGATAACGATGTCGACTTTCCCCTCGGCGAGCCCGGCGAGGACTTCGCGTTGCTCGGCCTTGGTTTTGAAGCGCGAGAGCTCTTCCACGCGCAGCGGAAACGCCGCAAAGCGCGTGCTGAACGTGCGATAATGCTGCGCCGCGAGCAGCGTGGTCGGAACGAGAATCGCGACCTGCTTCTTATCGGAGACCGCCTTGAAGGCCGCGCGCAGCGCGACCTCGGTTTTTCCGTAGCCGACATCGCCGCAGACGACCCGATCCATCGGGCGCGCCCGCTCCATATCGGCTTTGACGGCGGTGACCGCCGTCGCTTGGTCGGGCGTTAGATCGTAGGGGAACGCTTCTTCGAGCTCGCTCTGCCACGCGCTATCGGGCGCAAAGGCGAAGCCGCGGCTCATCTCGCGCTCAGCGTAGAGTTCGACGAGGCCGTCGGCGATCGCGGCGAGTTGCGAGCCGACGCGCGCTTTCGTCCGCGCCCATTCGACGCCGCCCATCTTCGAAAGCCGCGGCGTCGCACCGTCGCCCGCGGCGTATTTCGTTACCTGGTGCATCTGCGTGACCGGCACCATCATGCGGTCGCTTCCGGCGTAGTGCAGATCGAGAAAATCTTGCGTGACGCCGAACAACGTTTCGGTACGCAACCCGACGTATTGGCCGATTCCGTGCACCGCATGGACGACGAAATCGCCGACTTTTAGATCGGCGAGCGTCACCGGGACGCCCTCTTTTACCGCACGGAGTTTGACGCGCTTCGGCGGCGCGCCGAAGATCTCGCGGTCGCCGAGAATGCGCAGGCGTGCATCGGGAAGCGTGAAGCCGCCGTCGATCGATCCGTGCTCGATGCAGATGCCGCCTTCGACGAGCGCACGCGACATCGGCAGCACCTCGATTCCCGCGGCGCTAAAAATCTCGCCGACGCGCGCGACGCCGGAGGTGAGAATGACGATGCTTTCGCGACGTACGAGCGATTCGCGCACGGCTTCGAGGAAGAGCGTCATCTGCCGGTTATAGTGCTCGCTCGGGCGCGTCTCGAGCACGAAGGATGCATCGATGCGCGGCAGCCAGGTAGGTGCCACGCCTTCGATGGCTCCGGGAAGAACGAGGCTTTGCAGGCGCGCGCATGCGTCTCCCAACGCATCGAGACGCGGATGCGGTGCTTCGATCTCAGCTAATAACGCATCGTCCACAAACTCATCGCGCACGTCGAGCTCTTCGGCGGCGGCATCGGCGAGCAGGCTGCTGCGAGCGCGCACGCGCTCGTCGTCGAGCGCGCTCTCGATCGCCGCCAGCGTCGCAGGCTCGACGAGCGCGAGCAATGCATCGTCGGGAAGATAATCGAAGAGCGTCGCCGGGCGGTCGTAGGCGAACGCGATCCACGCATCGGGCAAATCCTCGCCGCGGTCGAGAAATGCGCGCACGGCGCGCTCGCGCGGGCCGTCGCCGCCGATCCGCTCGGCGACGATGCCACGATAGCGCTCGTCGCGGGGGATCTCCGCCCACGGCAGCAGATCGAGTGCGTCGAGCGGCGCGACGCTGCGCTGGCTCTCGATCTCGAAACGACGGATGCTCTCGATCGTATCGCCGAAAAATTCGATGCGCGTCGGGCTCTCGGCGGTCGCGGCATAGAGATCGAGAATACCGCCGCGCACGGCATACTGCCCGACCGCGCCGACGATATCGGTGCGTTCGTAGCCGAGACGATGCAAACCGCGAATCGTCGCTTCCCAGCCCGGCTCGCCGCCGACGCGCAGATCCGAGCGCAGTTCGCGCAGCAGCGCGCGCGGCATAACGTACGAACGCAGCGCGGCGACCGAGGTGAGGACGAGCAGCGGTGCGCCCGCATCGAGCGCGGCGAGCAGAGTGATGCGCGCGCTGCGCTCCGCGGGCGATTCGATGCTGCCGAACGCCGCTTCGCGCCCGCGATGCAGGAACAGATCGGCGGAGCGTTCTTCCCCAAGGTAGCAAAGCAAATCGGCGTATGCCCGCTCCGCGGCATCGGGGGTCGGCAAGATGACGAGCGTCGGTCGGCGCCGCGCGCGATAGAGCGCGGCAAGCAGCGCCGGGCGCGCCGCGGGGATCGTCTCGTGCAGGGCGAGCGCGCGAACGCCGCGTTCGAAGGCATCGAGCGCAGAGGAAAGCGGGCCACGCTCCGCCGCCAGGCGGTCGAGAAGGGCGTCGAGCGCCGGACGCGGGGGGCGGGCAAGCGTAGCGGTCATGAGCGCCTGATTATAGCAGGTCGGCGAAGCCCTCGAGCTCTTTGCCGGCCTCCTGCCACGAGGCTATAAAACGCGAAACTTTTTCCGCGTAGGCGAGTTATATAGATTGGCACTCAACTGCCATGACTGCTAAACAAGGAGAAGAACCATCATGAGCGAGCTCACCACCATCGAACGCCCCACCCTTCGCCCCGGCCTCCGGAGCGCGCTGGATCTGCTGAACTGGGACCCGTTCCGCGGTCTCGTCGGTAACCTGCCGCAGGGCCCGTCCTTCGAGGTCGAACGGAACGACGAGGGCTACCAACTCGAGCTCCCCGTTCCGGGCTTCAGCCCCGAACAGATCGAAGCGACCGTCAACGACGGCATCCTCAACGTCGTCGGCAAGAACGATCGCCGGAATTTCACCCGGACGATCTCGCTGCCCGATGAGATCGATAGCGACCGCATCGAGGCGCACGTCGAACACGGCATGCTGACCATGAAGCTGCCGCTTCATCCGAAAGCACAGCCGAAGAAAATCGCCGTCCGCGGCTAATTCCGAAGCCTTCGAAAAAGCGCGTCGCTCGCCCGCGAAAGGGGGAGCGACGCGCGACGGGGGCCAAGGCTGCGCGGTGTCATGACGCGCGCGCAACTTCCCGACGATCTCGAAGCGCTGGAATCGCAGAGCATCTACATTCTCCGCGAAGCGTTCGCACGCGTCGAAAAGCCGGCGATGTTGTGGTCGATCGGCAAAGACAGCACCGCGTTGCTCTGGATGGTGCGCAAGGCCTTCCTCGGTGAGGTGCCGTTTCCGCTAGTGTTGCTCGATACCGGTATGGAGTTCGCGGAGGTTTATGCCTTCCGCGATCGGATCGTGCGCGAGTGGGGGCTCACCGTTCGTAACGAGAGCTGTCCGCCCGAGAGCGGCGTCGACCAAAGCCTGCCGCCGGCAGCTCGCCACGCAGCGCGGAAGAGCGCCGGGTTACGAGCGTTGCTCGAACGCGAACGCTACGACGCGGTGATTCTCGGTATTCGCCGCGACGAGCAAGCGATCCGCGCGAAAGAGCGCGTCTTCAGCCCGCGCAACAGCGACGGTTCCTGGGATCCGCAGCGACAACCGCCGGAATTATGGGACTATTATTCGACTGAGGTTCCCGACGGCGCGCACGTACGCGTTCATCCGCTGCTGCATTGGACCGAACGCGATATCTGGCGCTACACGCAGGCCGAAGAGATTCCCTTCGTTCCGCTCTATCTCGCGCGCAACGGGCAGCGCTATCGATCGCTCGGCGAGAGCAACATTACGTTCCCGATTCGCAGCGATGCCGATACGATCGAAAAAATCGTCGCCGAGCTGGCGGCGACGCACGAGCCCGAACGCGCCGGACGCGCGATGGACGGAGAGAGCGAGGACGCCTTCGAACGGCTGCGCGCCGGGGGGTACATGTGAGCGCGCTGCGCGTCGTAATGTTCGGCGATGTCGACGCCGGTAAGTCGACGATTCTCGGGCGCTTGATGCTCGACTGCGGCTACGTTCCGCAAGCGAAGATCGAAGAGATGGAGCGTTCGAGCGAGCGGCGCGGCGTGCCGGTCGAGTATTCTTTTTTGCTCGATGCCTTCCAGATCGAACGCGACCAGGCGATCACGCTCGATAGCTCGCGTATCTGGCTCAAGACGCCCAATCGCGAGATCGTCTTCGTCGACGCACCCGGGCATCGCGAACTCATTCGCAATCTCGTGAGCGGTGCGTCGGAGGTCGATGCCGCGGTACTCGTGATCTCCGCCGACGAAGGCATAACGGCACAGACGCGCCGACAGGCGCTTTTTTTACAGTGGTTCGGCTTTACTTCGGTGCTCGTGGCGATCAACAAGCTCGATCTCTGCGCGCAACCGCAGCGACGTTTTGAAGAGCGCGCCGCGGAAGCAGATGCGTTTTTGCGCGCTCTCGGCATCGCGCCGAGCGCGATCGTTCCGGCCGCCGCGCGCGAAGGGGCGAACCTCGCGCGACCCGGTGCGAGCACGGCGTGGTGGCGCGGGCGCACGTTGCTCGCCGAGATCGAAGCGCTCGAAGCGCAACGCGGCGATGCGGCGGCGCCGTTGCGCATCGCCGTTCAGGATATCTATCGCCGCGGTTCGACGCGGTGGATCGTCGGCCGTATCGACTGCGGACGCGTGTCGCGCGGCGACGCACTCACGTTTTGGCCGCTGCGAACGACGGCGCGTGTCAACCGGATCGTGCGCTGGCCCGACGACGTCGAGAGCGCATCGGCCGGAGCGGCGGTCGCACTCGAGCTCGACGAGCGCATCTTCGTCGACCGCGGCGCAGTCGCCACGCACGAAGAGGCCGGTCCGACGCTCGGCCACACGCTCTCTGCCGCGTTACTCTGGCTCGGCGAGCAACCCGCGCGAGCCGGTGCGAATCTTCGCATGCGCTTGGGCACGCGGGAGATCGCGGTCACCATTGCGGCGATCGACGAAAGCTTCGATCCGCAAGACGGGCGCGGCCGGCCCGCAGAGGAGATCGCGGCCGGCGATGTCGCCGCGGTAACGCTGGTCGCGCGCGAAACGATCGCCGCCGACCCCGCACTTCCCGCCTCGAGTATCTCGCGTTTCATCCTTCTCGATGCGGGGCGCGTCGTTGCCGGTGGAAAGGTACGCGCGCTCGCTTCCGCAACGCGCGGCGCGGGCGCGACGAACGTCGTCGCGACGCGCTCGTTCGTCGGGCGCGAGGAACGCGGCGCGCGAAACGGTCATCGCGGGCACGTTTTTTGGCTCACCGGATTACCGAGCTCCGGGAAATCGACGGTGGCGATGCGCGTCGAGCGCATGTTGTTCGACCGCGGCCGCCACGCGTACGTCCTCGACGGCGATACACTGCGCACGACGCTCAACGTCGATCTCGGCTTTAGCGAAGAGGAGCGGCGCGAAAACGTACGCCGCACCGCCGCACTTGCGGGAATCCTCGCCGATGCGGGCATCGTGGTGATCGCCGCGCTGATCTCGCCGTACGCCGCCGATCGCGAACGTGCGCGCGCGGCCTGCGCGGCGGGATTCGCCGAGATTTACGTGGATTGCGATCTTGCCACCGCCGAGCAACGCGATGTGAAAGGGCACTATCGTCGTGCGCGCGCGGGCGACCTCCAGGGTTTCACGGGCATCTCGTCACCGTACGAACCGCCCGAGCACCCCGACATCGTCCTCGATACGACGCGCGAAAGCATCGAGGCATCCGCGGCGCGGCTTTTCGAGTTTATCGAGCGCACGATCGCGGAGTCTCTCCCGAGCGATTAGATTCCGGTAACCGAGAAAATCGCGATCGCTCCCGGCCCGACGTTCACGGCGACCGAGGGCCCCACTTCATGCACGATGAAGGTTTTCGGCGGCAGCGCAAGTTTATCGTGCAGCGCTTTCGCCATCTCTTCGGCAAGCGCGGGCGCATGCGTGTGTCCGATGGCGAAACGCGTCGCGGCGGCATCGGTCACGTGACGCGTTGCGATATCGATAATCAACTCTTTGGCTTTATCAAAGGTACGTGTCTGCCCGGCGGTCTCAACGACGCCGTCGCGTACTTGCAGGATCGGATTCACTTTGAGCACCGTCCCCAACGCGACGATCGCTTTGTTCAGTCGTCCGCTGCGCCCGAGAAATTCCAGCGTCGGCATGATCTGGTAACCGTTCTGCGTCGTTTTGCCGCGTTCGAGCGCGGCGACGATATCCTTCGCGCTCGCGCCTTTCTTCGCCATTTCGCCGGCAACGTAGGCGAGCAAGAGGAGGCCTCCCGAAAGCGTTCCGCTATCGATCACGTGGACTTTCCCGGCGAAACGCGAAGACGCGGCGAGCGCATTTTCGTAAGTTTTCGAGAGTTTGCTCGAAACGATGGGAACGACGCATTCATCGCCCTTGTCGACGTGTTTGGCGAAGATCGCGGTAAAACCCGCGGCATCGAGCGGCTCGCTGCTGGGGAGATCTTTCGCCGCGGCCATGCGGGCGTAAAAACTCGCGCGGGTGATATCGACCCCGTCGCGGAGACGCTCGCCGTCGAT
>JAJYHP010000088.1 GCA_021784715.1 bacterium | reverse complement strand
AGAAAAAAGTCGGCGTCCTTTCCGGCGGCGAGCGCGGTCGTTTGCACCTCGCGAAAGCGCTGCTATCGGGAGCGAACGTCTTGCTGCTCGACGAGCCTTCGAACGATCTCGACGTCGAGACGCTCCGAGCACTCGAAGAGGCCCTTTTGGAATTCGGCGGCACCGCGCTCGTCGTCAGTCACGACCGCTGGTTCCTCGATCGCATTGCGACGCATATTCTCGCCTTCGAAGGCGAGAGTACGGTTGCTTTCTTTACCGGCAATTATCACGAGTACGAAGCAGATAAAGTGCGTCGACTCGGCGAAGAGGCGGCACGCCCGAAACGCGTGCGCTATCGCCCGCTCGTTCATCTCTAGGAGCTCTATGCCGATTCACGCCGTGCTCTGCTGCTTGATCGCCATCCACGTTCGCGCTGCATCCGGAGCGCCGCTCGCCGATGCGCGCATCGTGATGACCGATCTCGCGGATCGTCACCGCGTCATCGCACATTCCAACGATCGCGGCCTTGCGAGCCTGAAGGTTGCCCGCGCGAGCTATCTCGTCGATGTCGCCCGCCGCGGTTTCGCAAGCGCGCGCCTGGGACCGATAATGCCCCGAGCCGGCGAGCGCATCGAAATCGCGCTGCAGCCGCTCGATTCCGCACAGCTCCACGTGATCGCTACAGTGCGCGTGAATGGAGCGGATCGACCCGTCCGCACGGCGACGCCGCATATCTCGATCTCGCGCGCCGAGATGGAGCGCGCGGGAATCTCGCACGTTATCGGTGCGCTTGAGAGCATCCCGTCGATTACGATCGCGCGACCGAACGGCGGATCGTCGACGGCCTATGCGACGGTAGCTCTGCGCGGACCCGATCCCTCGGAGACGCTCGTCACGCTCGACGGCCAACTGCTCAACGACGGCAACACCGGCGATGTCGATCTCTCCCGCTTCCCGGTCGCCGCATTTTCAAACATCGAAATTAGCGAAGGGCTCGGCCCGTTCAGTCGCGAGGGAAGCAACACGATCGGCGGCGCCGTCAACCTCATCTCGCTGCACCCGACGCTAGCGCCGCACAGCGCATTCTCGCTCTCGACGGGTTCGTTCGGAAGAAACGAGGTGTGGTACAACACGACCGGAACGCATGGAAAACTCGGCTATGCCGCAGCGCTCGACACGCAGAGCGAGATCGGCACCGCCAACCAAGGGGTCACCCTCTGCACCGGCGGTTACAACCCCTCGAAACCGCAGCCGTGTCTCGGAGCGCAAGCACAGCAGCTCGGTTCGCATATTCTCGAGCGCTCAGGTCTGGTGAATTTCCGTTACTCCATCAATCCGGAGAGCGATATCGCCTTCCGCCTCTTTACGATGGCCGATACGCGTGACATGAGCGCCGCCGATAACGCCCCGGCGATCGCGACGCAGCAAGGGCCGGGCGCATACTTTATCGGCCCGGGTGCATCGAACATCGCGCAGCATATCCGCGCGTACGATCTTCGTGCGCGCACCGCGCTCGGCAAGGGTTCGCTGCTCGTCGATGGGAGCACCTCGGATAACGACCTCGCCTTACAGGGCGGCGGAATCTCTCCGTACGATCTCACCCACTACGACCGGCGGTCGACCCTCAACTTGAGTTGGGAACTCCCCCGTAACCGCAGCGATTTCGCCGTCGGCGGTTACGCGAGCGGCGAATCTTTTCGCGCTACGGGAGTGAACGGCACCTTACAACAGCAGATCCTCTCCGGTTTCGTGCGCGAAAGTGACCGACTCAGCGCGCGCTTGCGCTTGCAGGGCGGTGTTTTCTTGACGCATTACTCGAGCTTCGGCTCGAGCCTCGACGGACGGATCGGTGCCGCGTTCAACCTCGGCCCGCACGATGCCGTTCGCGCCGCGGTCGGCACGGGCTTTCGCGCCCCGTTGTTGATCGAGCGCTACCTCTTTCCCGTCGCCGATCTGCCGATCGACGCCAACTGCGTGGCAACGGGACAAGGAAACCCCGCCGAACAACCCGAGCATGCAACCGAATACGAACTCGGGTATTCGCACGTGGGTGCACCGGGCGATAGCTACGACGTGGCGCTCTACCGCACGAACTTACGCGATCCGATCGAAACCTATTACCCGCTCGGTGCGAGTTGCCCGGCGAGCGTTCCACCGCTCGCCTCCTATCCGATCAACGTCGGCAACGTCGTCTATCAAGGCGCGGAGATTCGCATGCACCGTCGTCTCGGAGCGTTCGATCTCGTCGCACGTTACGGGCTCAACATCGCCTATCCGGGGCCGCTTCCCGCGACGGTGAGCAACCCCACCTCCGGCGGCAGTCTCGTTGCCGATCAACAGTTCCTCAATATCCCCCAGCAAAGCGGATCGCTCGGTATCGATTGGGCGCGCAACGGCTGGCACGCGGTGCTCGACGGATACGCGCAGGGCAGCAATAATGCATACAACCAGGATCCGTTTGCGATGCTCGATGCGGCCTTCGGGCGCACGCTTCCTAACGGTATCGATCTCACCCTCGCAGCGACGAACCTCACCAATGCCATCGCCGGACGGTACAGCCTCATCGGCGCCGGCGTTCCCTACCGCGGTATCGTCGGCACGAACGGCGGGAATCCGGTCTACGGACCACTTCCGACCAATCGCTATTTCGCCGACCCGTTCGGCCTACGGTTGATCGTTACGATTCGTCGCTAACGCCGTCGGAGCGGGTTTCGCGGGTTTCGAGCCAATGCACGCAGGGCGAGCGTTACCGGTGCCGTTTTCAGGCACCACGACGCAGCCGACGAGGAGGCAACGCCGTGATTCCCGTTCACCTCAACTCCGTGGCTACCGCCGTACCACCGCATCGGTTGGAACAAACGGATATCGAGCGACGCGTGCACGCGCAGTTCGGCGACTCCGCGATGGTCGCACGCTTGCTTCCCGTCTTTGCGAACACGGGGATCGAGCGCCGATACTCCTGCATCCCCATCGAGTGGTACTACGACGAGCATCGTTGGGCCGACCGTAACGCGATCTACCGCGAGCATGCACTCGCGCTCATCGAAGAAGCGAGCGTTCGCGCGCTCGAACGTGCCGGGCTTCCCCCGGATCGAATCGACGCGATCGTCAGCGTCTCGACCACCGGCCTTGCAACGCCCTCGCTCGAAGCGTTACTGATGGAGCGACTGCCGTTCGGTCGACATACGACACGGTTGCCGATCGTCGGGCTCGGCTGCGTCGGAGGTGCGCTCGGCCTCGCTCGCGCCGCCGATCTCGTACGCTCCGGCTCGTTCGCTAACGTGCTCTTCGTCGCGGTCGAATGCTGCACGCTCTGGTTTCGGCGCAACGAAATGACGAAGAGCAACATCGTCGCAACGGCGCTCTTCGGCGACGGCGCGGCCGCAGCGGTGCTCTCGTCGTCGGGTACGGGGCCACGCCTGGTTGCGGCGGGAGAATATACGTTCACGCAGAGTCTCGACATCATGGGTTGGGATGTCGCCGACGACGGCCTGCAAGCGATCTTCTCCCGCGATATACCCGCCCTGATCGCGCGCGAACTGCGTGCGATCCTCGATGATTTTCTCGCGCGTCAACAACTGCAACGCGCGGATTTCGATGCCTTCCTCAGTCACCCCGGCGGCACGAAGGTCCTCGAAGCGCTCGAGAGCGTCTTCGGCGTTTCTTCGGGCTCGCTCCACGATTCGCGAGCGATCCTGCGCGACTATGGAAACATGTCCTCCGTAACGCTGCTCTTCGTCCTCGAGCGTGCGTTGCGCGAAGGTGCGCTCGCGTCGCCCGATGCCCGACGCGCGCTTCTCACCGCGATGGGCCCCGGATTTACCGCCGCATTTCTGACATTGGAACGATGAACTGGCTCTACGGGACGCTCCTTTTCGTCGCCGCACAACGATGCGCGGAGCTCCTCTACGCGCGCGCGAACACGCGCCGCGCGCTCGCCTCGGGCGCCATCGAGATTGCCGCGTACCAGTACCCGTGGATCGTCGCGCTTCATGCCGCCTGGCTCGCCGCGATGTTGCTCTTCATACCGCGCAGCGCCGAACCGAACTTCTGGTGGCTCGGAGCCTACGCCGCGCTGCAACTCGCACGGATCTGGAGCATCGCATCGTTGGGCCCCTACTGGACGACGCGCATCATTACGTTCCCGGGGCGTCCGCTCGTCGCGCGCGGACCCTACCGCTACCTGCGCCATCCCAACTACGCTATCGTCGCGTGCGAGATCGCCATCGTTCCACTTGTTTTCGGAGCCTGGCAGATCGCCGCGCTCTTTACCGTGCTCGATGCAATCGCTTTAACTGCGCGGATCCGAGCGGAGAATCCGGTGCTCGAAGCGCGCCGCCGCGCATCCTCTCCCGATCCCTAGTGTCCCGAGCACGAGCATCGACCGACGGAAGTTGCGGTAACAGATTTTCGCGCGCTCGGTGTTTCGGACGCGGCATCGCAAAACACGAAGCGTCACCGCGCAACGGCGGAGCGGCCGGGCGCGCCTTTTGAAGGAGCGACCCGACGGGAAACCACGGGCGGATATCGGCGAAGCGACGCGCGATTTCACCGATATATGCGGGCGGATCGTCCGCCCCTTCGAGCGCTTCGTAGAGGGCTCCGGTTTTATCGCTGCCGAAATTTGCGACGAGATCGTCGTGGATAAGCATGTGTTGATACCCGTTCCAACCGATGGTATTGAGCTTATCCTTCCCGCGCACGCGACGATAGAGCGTCCAACGATAGGTGACCGCCCCGATCACCGCCGACATCGTCGGCGAGACCGCTCGCGAGCTCGCCGTCGTCTCGGAATACCACGCGTGATCGAACTCATGAAAGAGCATCTGCACCGCACTCTGCCCGGCATGATCGACGCCGTAGTCGATGTAGCCGGGAAACCATCCGATCGTGTTCGTGCGAGGATCGTAGGTCCCGGCCGTCATCGTCGCCCCGGCAGCCATCGTTCCCGGCTCGATTCGCTGCCCGAGGCCTAAGTGGATGCGCGCGCTCGAGCCTGCGTACGCAACGTCCACGGCGATATTTCTCAGCAGCCGGTTCCCCAGAACCATCGCGTCGATCGATACCCGCCGGGAACCCGTGCTGCGCGGTCCGCGATAGACGGTCGCGGCGTCGGGGCCGAGATGCACGCACGGCGGCATCGTTACGGTAGGGAGCGGCGCCTCGGCCAAGCGCCGAGACGAGGCATATGCTGCGACCACGAAGCGAACCCGAACTCCCCTCGCCGTCGTCACGGTGGAGGGCGTTCGCGGTGCGTACGCCGTCGCACAGGCAGGAGCGGTGCAAAACATGGAGCTCGCCTTCGCTCGGTCCGAGTGCGAGGCCTCGTCCGCTTCTGCCGGCGCTTCGAAAAAAGCGAGCGATGCCGTAACGGCACCGCTCGCTGATATGGCGGAGAGCGCTTGCGTTACGCGACTTCGAAGAGTCCCGCCGCCCCCATGCCGCCGCCGACGCACATCGTTACGACGACATACTTCGCACCGCGACGCTTGCCTTCGATGAGCGCATGCATGGTCATCCGTGCGCCGCTCATTCCATACGGGTGGCCGATCGAGATCGCGCCGCCGCTGACATTGAATCGCTCCTGTGGGATCCCCAATCGATCGCGGCAATAAACGGTCTGCACCGCAAACGCCTCGTTGAGTTCCCAGAGGCCGATATCGTCGACCGTGAGTCCATGCGCCTTCAGGAGTTTGGGAACCGCATAGACCGGGCCGATGCCCATCTCTCCCGGCTCGCAACCCGCGACTGCAAAGCCACGATAGAAACCCAACGGCGTCAGCCCACGTTTGGATGCGGTCTGCGCATCCATCAACATCAAAGCCGCCGCGCCGTCGGAGAGTTGCGATGAATTGCCGGCGGTAATCGAGGTTTCTTTGATTCCCGGAACGGCGCCCTTCAACGACGAGAGCCCTTCGAGCGTCGTATCGGGGCGATTCCCCTCATCTTTTGCGAGTTTGATCTTCTTTTCGGTGACGTTGCCGGTCTCTTTGTCGGCGACCGCCATCCACGTTTCCATGGCGACGATCTCGTCATCGAACTTGCCGGCCGCTTGCGCCGCAGCGGTGCGCTGCTGGCTTGAGAACGCATATTCGTCCTGCGCTTCGCGCGAGACTTTGTATTTCTTGGCCACGTTGTCGGCGGTGTAGAGCATCGGCATATAGATATCGGGCGTGTGCCGGAGCAGCCATTCCTCGGTGTAGAACTTCATATTCAGTTCGTTCTGCACCATCGAAACCGATTCGACGCCTGCGGCGAGAACGATCTCCTCGCCTTCGACGATGATTCGCCGAGCTGCACTAACGACGGCATCGAGACCGGATGCACAGTAGCGACTCACGGTCGATCCCGGCACGCTCACCGGACAACCGGCGCGAAGCGCGGTCGTGCGCCCGATGTTGTTTCCCGTCGCGCCTTCGGGCATGCCCGCACCGACGATGACTTCCGCGATCTCCGCCGGATCGACCTTTGCGCGAGCGATCGCTTCGCGCGCGACAAAACCTGCGAGCGACGCCCCCGGCGTCTGATTGAATGCGCCGCGAAACGCACGCCCGATCGGCGTCCGAGCGACCGAGACGATAGCCGCCTCACGCATGGATCAACTCTCCTTGCTTATAGCTTGCAAACGTGCCGTTCTTTTCGGCGAGCGCTTTTAAGAGCGGCGCGGGCTCCCAACCGAAGGCAACGACGCGTTCGTAGACATGTTTGACGCCGACCTCATCGGCATACCACATCGGCCCGCCATGGTGCGGCGGGAAGCCGTAGCCGTAGACGTAGACGATATCGATATCGCCGGGGCGAAGTGCGACGCCCTCTTCGAGCAAAAATGCCCCGCGATTGATCAGTGCGAACGTCAACCGTTCGAGAATCTCCGCGTCGTCAACCGTACGCGGGGCGATTCCCGCCTTCTTTGCCTCTTCGGCAAAGAGCGCTTCCACCTCGGGGTCGGCGATCGGTTCGCGCCCTTTACCGACGCTCTTATCGTATTTGAAGTAACCGGCCATCGTCTTTTGGCCCAATCGTTTCATCTCGACGAGCCGATCGATGACGTCGGTCTTTCCTTTCGCAACGTCGGGGCGTGCTTTAGCGATGTGCCAAGCCACGTCGATCCCGGAGAGATCGCCCATCGCAAATGGTCCCATCGGGAAACCGAATTTTTTTGCGACTCCGTCGATCCGCATCGGGGATACCCCCCATTCCGCGAGTTCCCCGGCAGCTTTTGCATAATCGAAGACCATGCGATTGCCGATGAACCCGAACGAGTTGGTCGAGAGCACCGCCGTCTTACGGAGCGTCTTCCCGAGTTTGAACGCCGTTGCGAGAACCTGAGGGGAGCTCTGCTTTCCGCGCACGATTTCGAGCAGCGGCATGATATTGGCCGGAACGAAAAAGTGCAGCCCGAGAAAGCGATCCGGGCGTTTGGTGACGCTTGCCATTTCGTCGATATCGAGCGTCGAGGTATTCGAAGCGAGGATGCACGAGGGTTTTGCAATCGCATCGACCTTTGCAAAGACCTCCTTCTTCACATCCATGCTTTCGAAGACTGCTTCGACCACGACGTCGGCATCGGCGAGTTCGCTATAATCCTCGGTAAATTGAATCGACTGTCCGAGTTTCCACGCCTCTTCTTGCGTCATGCGCCCTTTTTGGACCTGATACATGAACATACCGAAGACGGTCTGCTTTGCTTTCTCGACGGCGGCATCGTTGGAATCGATGACGACGACCGGAATGCCCGCTTGCGCGAAGGTAATCGCGATTCCGGTTCCCATCGTGCCGGCACCGATGACCGCCGCCTTCGCGATCGGCAGCGGTTCGGCCGCCGGGAGGCCGGGGATCTTATTGAGTTCGCGTTCGGCAAAGAAGACATGCCGCAACGCAAAGGAGGGTGCCGAGCGCGCGAGCTCTTCGAAGAGACGCGCTTCGCGCGCAAGCCCGTAAGCGAACGGTAATTCCACCGCAGCTTCGACGGCATCGATGAGTTTATGAGCGGCAAGACCGCCTGCATCTTCGGCCGGGACCATTTTGTGTGCCTGCGAGACGACGAACGCCGCCGCTTGCGCGCTGATCCCTTTACCGAGCTCGACGCGCCGTTGCGAGATACGGCGCTTCCCTAACGGCGCAGCCAGCGCGATTTTCAGCGCAGCATCGAGGAGATGCTCGGGCGAGTCGACGACTTCGTCGAGGAGGCCCTTCGCGGTCGCCTCATCGCTTTTGACGTTACGACCTTTGAGCATCATGTCGAGCGCATCTTGTGCGCCGATCGCTCGTGGAAGACGCTGGGTGCCGCCCGCACCGGGGAGCAGGCCGAGTTTAATTTCCGGCAAGCCGAGCTTCGTGTCGGCCGTTGCGACGCGATAGTCGCAGGCGAGCGCGAGTTCGAGCCCGCCGCCAAGCGCATTTTTTTCGATCGCGGCCACGAAGATTTTCTCGCTCCGTTCGATCGCTGCGATAACGTCGCGGACGGTTTTCGTCTCGGGGGTCGGTTCGGTTGCAAAATCGTTGATATCGGCGCCCGCCGAGAATTGACGGTTCGCTCCCCGTATGATGACGGCGCGAACGTTCTCGTCGGCGCTTGCCGCCTCGACGATCGGGTAAAACTCGCCCGAGAGGGCGAACGAAAGCGAGTTGACGGGCGGATTATCGAGGGTGATAATCCGCACGCCGTCGCGATCTTCGGTGTGTACCAGCGCCATGATTACGCCGTCACCGTCATTTTGCGGTCGAGTTCGAAGCCGTCCTCCGGCAACGTCATCACGTCGCCCGCGCCGTCGATAATCTGCCGCTTATACCACGCCCCTTGCGAGAGAACGTGGCTGGCATAGAATTTCGCGGTCGCGAGTTTCGCCGGATAGAACGGATCCTTATCGCCCGCGGCGATTTTCTCGGCGGCGACCTTCGCCGCGCGCCCCATCTGCCAGCCGCCGGCGACGACGCCCCACAGCTTGAGGTAGGGAACCGAACAGGCGAAGGCTTTTTTCAGATCGCCCATCGCGTTCATGCCGATCCACTGCGAGACTTCGGCGAGCGAGGCGATGCTCTTGAGCAATGCATCGCCGACCGCCTTCACGTCGGCGTTCGGGTGAGCCGAGGCTTCCTTCGCGAATTTTTCCATCGTTTTGATAACGGTGGTCGCGGTTGCGCCCATATCGCGGATCAGCTTACGTCCGACGAGATCGAGCGCCTGAATACCGGTCGTTCCTTCGTAGATGGTGGTGATACGCACGTCGCGATACTGCTGGGCGATCCCCGTCTCCTCAACATAACCCATGCCGCCGAAAATTTGCAGCGCGTTGGAGCAGAGTTCGATGGCGTTCTCGGTGCACCAGCCCTTCACGATCGGAATCATCAACTCGATAAAAGCTTTATGCTCTTTCCGGGTCTTTTCGTCGGGGCTCTTCTGTGCGAAATCGAGCGAAGCTGCGGTGACGTAGGCAAGCGCGCGCATCGCTTCGATGTTTGCCTTCTGCCACATCAGCATGCGGCGCACGTCGGGGTGTTCGATAATGCGGACCGGCGCTTTATTGCGTGTGGTCGCATCGGACATCTGCACGCGTTCCTTGGCGTATGCCAGCGAGCTTTGGTAGGCGCGATCCGCTACCGCGTAGCCCTGGACGCCGACCGAGAAGCGAGCCGCGTTCATCATAATGAACATATATTCCAAGCCGCGATTCGCCTCGCCGACCAGGAAGCCGATCGCACCCTTCCCTTTTTCGCCGAACTTCATCGTACAGGTGGGGTTTCCGTTGATACCGAGCTTGTGTTCGATGCCCGCACAGATGACGTCGTTCTTTTCGCCAAGCGATCCGTCGGGCTTGACGAGGAATTTCGGGACGATGAACATCGAGATACCCTTGGTCCCTTCGGGCGCATCGGGGAGACGCGCGAGAACGAGATGGATTATATTCTCGGCCATGTCATGCTCGCCGAAGGTGATGAAAATTTTCTCGCCGCTAATGAGATAATGCTCGCCCTCGGGAACCGCCTTCGCGCGAACCTGCGCGAGATCGGAGCCCGCCTGCGGTTCGGTGAGGTTCATCGTCCCCGTCCACTTCCCGGAGACGAGGTTGGGAATGTAGGTTTTCTTCTGATCGTGCGAACCGCAGAGTTCGATCGCTTCGATCGCGCCTTGGTTGAGCAACGGGCCGTTTGCGAAACCGATATTCGATCCGTTCCACATCTCTAACGTCGGGCCGAGCAAGAGCTGCGGCAATCCCTGGCCGCCGTACTCCGCCGGAACGGGAAGCCCGATCCAGCCGGCGTCGGCGAATTTTTTGTAGGCCTCTTTGAAGCCCTTGGGGGTGCTTACGTTGCCGTTCGCATCGATCGAACAGCCTTCCTTATCCGCGCTGTGATTGAGCGGATCGAGCACGCCGGTCGCAAACGCACCGGCCTCTTCGAGAATAGAATCGAGAACGTCGAGCGTGTCTTCGTTCCCGGGAAGCTTTGCGACCTCGTCGATACCGGCGAGTTCGCGGAGGACGAACTGCATGTCGCGCAGTGGGGCTCGGTAGGTGCTCATGCTGATGTTTTCCTTACGGGCGTCAGAGTGGATTCGGTCGTGTAGAGTTCGCTGCGGAGCCGTTCGATCGAGGTCGCAAGCGAATCTAGATAGGGAAGCATGCCGGCTTTAATACGGGCGAGACGCTCGCGCCCGGCAGAGGTAATACGATAGAACCTTCGCGAGCGTTTACTGGGATGCTCCCACTGGCCCACGACAAAGCCGCGCTCTTCTAAACGGCGCAGCAACGGGTAGATCGTATTGGTATTCACGGCGAGTAGCCCGGAGCAGAGGATTTCGATGCGGGCCATCAGGCCCGAACCGTGATCCTCGCGCTCCTCGAGCAAATGGAGAATCAGCACGGGGAAGAGCGTTTTACTCTTGATCGGCCCGCGGATGACCTCTTCTGCGGTGCGCTTGGCGAGGGCTGCCATGGTAAACCCTCCTATTATTACTTTTAATAAGCTTTCCTGCCGCCACGGCGCCTTTACGAGAATTTTTTCCGACCGGGAATTCTGCTAGACTAAGCTTGCCATGAACCTCACGTCCCTCCCGCCGCTCTTCGCCGGCGGCGATTTCGGGAACCCGAGCCTCGCCCAGGGCGCGCTTCCGCTCCACCCCGTTCCGAGCCCGACCGGCGCCCCGGTCGCGTTCGCACTCTCGGCGGTCGTCCCGCCGGCGAACCTTTCACTCGCGCTCGTCACGGAATCGGCGCTCAAGATCGCTGCGGTGCTCGCGCGGGTCTCCGGCGTCAAGAAGCAAGCGAACGCTCCGGGAATTCTCCCGACCGGAAACCTCCACGACCACGCGACGCACCGCTCGACGGTCGCGCAACTTGCGATCGCCGCGCTCTATCCTCACGAGTTCTTCTCAGCTTACGCATGAGCGTTCAGACTTTTCTCAGATTCTTCACGCGCTTTCGCTAGGATCTCCTCAATGAGTGCTCTGCACCAACAACGGTCACTCCGCATACCCTATCGCGCAGCGCGCGAAGCGCTACACGCCAAGCTCGCGCCTCTTGCAGCGAGCGCGCGCAGCGCGCGTATCGAATTACGCGCGCCGTTGGTTGCGATGAAGGCGACGCACGATGTCGAGGCGAGCTTCGAACTCGCCGAAGATCCGTTGCGTTTCGATGAAGTCTGGCGGGTCTGTTGGCATCCCTACGGCGGCGGCCCATACCCCGATTTTGAGGGCGTGCTCGCGGTTCGCTCCTGTGATGGTGGGGGGTGTACGCTGGAGCTCGACGGCCAATACGAGCCGCCACTCGGGCAGTTCGGGCGCGTCTTCGACGCCGTGCTCGGCGCGCGGATCGCATCGGCGACCGCACGCGAACTTCTCGCCGATCTCGCCGAGGAGATCGAGGAGCGAACGGCAACACCTCAGGCATCATGAAAAGCGTCGAGATGCATGTCGATCTGCCGATTCCGGCATCGGCTGCACGCGACGAAGCGCTGGAACTCTTCGCAGCGCTCGGACGTCGCGAGCCTCCCTTCGACGAACTCGCGCTCGCCCTCGGCCTCCGTTCGCTCCACCTACCGGTTCAAGGCGAGGTGCGCATCCCCGTTACCACGCATGTCGAACTCGCACCGCTGCGTTGGGAGGCGAACATCGAGATGGAGGCCGCCGACCACCCGGGGCTCTTCCCCCGCTTTCATGGAACGATGACGCTCAATCCGGTGGGAAGCACGTCCTCCGAACTCTGGCTCCAAGGCGAATATCATGCGCCGTTCGGTGCTCTCGGCGAACGATTCGATGCGACGCTGCTCCACGGAGCCGCCGAGCGGAGTTTGCGCGACCTGCTCGAGCGGATCGCGACGCGACTCGTGGCGACGATTCGCGAGCGCGAGGAGAGCGCCGCGCGCCGCGCCCGCGGGCTGTCGTAACTCTCCGAGAGCGCCGATGAACCTCCGGCCTCTATTTCGTTTCAAGCACGAACGATATCGTCGGGGCATCGCAGGGTAGCCCTACGTGTTGGAACGGAATGGCAATTTGCCGATTGTAGGGCAGGTCGTTGCTCTCGGCAGCTGATTCTTCGACGACCCCATCCCACGGATATTGAATCGTCCCCCACAGCGCCCACGAGAAAAGATCCTCTTCCCAATACTGTTTCGTACCGGCGACACGATCGAAGCGAGGCGGCGCCGGAAGGCTATAGACCTCGGCTCGCAACGCCTGCAATTCTTGGCTATTCGGGGCGAGCGACTGTATCATGCCCGAATCCAACGCATTATCGACCTGCTGCGGAGTAGCGAGCGTGACCGAGGCAAGCGAAAGCAAAATATCGCGAATCCAAGGACTCGTTACGAGCGGTGAGCCGCGCAAGGGCAATGGACCACCGACGAGAATCGCGCGATTCGGTTGAGTATTCAAACCCTGCAACGCTCCCAAGGCGACGAGGGTGCCGTAACTGTGCGCCTCGATATCGTAGTCGGCAAGATGCAAACCGTTGATGAATGCTGCAAGTTTGGGGCCGTTGACGCTCGGAGGCTCCGTATAATCGTAATCAAATCCGACGACTTGTTGATACGCTCCCGGCTGCGAGGAAGCCGTCGTCATATAGTCGTGCGCGCAGGGATAGCTCGACTCCACGCTGCTGAAAATTCCGTGAACGACGACTAACGTTCGCGCGTTTGGATCGACGGCGATCGGCACCGAACCCCATTGACGAGTCGCGTCATTCCAGTATCGCCCGCCCGTTTGGATTGCGACACTCTGCACTCCACGCGCGTTCGGCGCGACGGCATTCATGCCGAGCGCGAGATGAATGGCGATGACGTTCTTGAGCATAGGACGGGGAATCGTCACCGTCGCGATATGGTTGACCGTATCGAACGTTCCATCGAGCACGATGCGGCGTGTCCCCGAGGGAGTTACGAACGTCACCAATGGAGCGCGGGCATCTTGAACGCTCGCTGCGTCGCTTGCGCTGTAGGGTAGCCGTAGCGTTATCCCGTCGGGCACATCACGTAACGAGCGATATATTTCCATAACGTGGCGACGATTGTTGGTTCCCTGGGGTATCGTTACCGAGAGCTCTCCCGCAGCGACCGCCCAACCCGGATTGGGTGCAGCTTCGCGCAGCGTCGGTGAAAAATCCACGCGCACGTTCTGATCGACGGACAAAACATTGGGTTCGACGTGCACCGCGACGATCTGTCCGAGGAGAATATCGCCGCCGTTCGTCGCTGAGATTGATTTACTCGCCGACGCGACGCCCGGCAGACTTGGGGGCAGCGGCGCTGCTCCGATAGCGCTTGAGGAACCGGAAGTACATCCGGGCAAGACGACACAAAGCGATAGTGCAACAAGAGCGAGTCGTTTCATAATACCGACACGGTACTCCGCTCGCCCATCATCTTCATAGTGGCAGACGGCACCTACATGCCGTAAAGCAAATTTTCGAACGCGTCCGAAAAGGTTCTCCTCAACGCTCTCCTGCGATCGCTGCTACGGCTTTAGCGAGACCATCGGAAGATCGATCCAAAACGTCGCGCCGCTGCCGGGGCGCGAACGCACGTCGACGTGACCGCCGAGCTCTTCGGTTAACTGGCGAACCACCGCCAACCCGAGCCCGCTTCCCGCAGCGCTGACGTTTGCACCCCGGTAACCGGGTTCGAAGACGCGCTCGCGATCCTCCGGCGCGATTCCCGGGCCGCTGTCGTTGATGCGCACGTGCAGTCGCCCTCCGTCTTGGTTGCACTGCAGTTCGATCGTCCCGCCGGGAGGAGTATAACGCACCGCGTTGATCAGCACGTTGCGAAGAATTTGCCCGACGCGCATCGCGTCGCCGTAGTAGAGATC
>JAJYHP010000163.1 GCA_021784715.1 bacterium | reverse complement strand
GTCTTCGGCGCGGTTTCGACGTACTTCTCGATCGCTTTGACCGCGTGTACGAGCGAGCTGCCGCCGCCGGGGATCATGCCTTCTTGCACGGCCGCGCGCGTCGCCGAGAGTGCATCTTCGATGCGATGCTTCTTCTCTTTGAGTTCGGTTTCGGTAGCGGCACCGACCTGGATTACGGCAACGCCGCCCGAGAGCTTCGCGAGGCGCTCCTGGAGTTTTTCGCGATCGAAATCGGAATCGGTCTCTTCGATCTGCTTTTTGATCATCTCGATGCGGCCCTTGATGGCATCGCTCTTACCGGCGCCGTCGACGATGGTCGTCTCTTCTTTGGTGATCTTGACGCGCTTGGCGCGGCCGAGCTGATCCGGGGTGACCTTATCGAGCTTGAGGCCGAGCTCTTCGCTGATAACCGTCGCGCCGGTGAGGGTCGCGATGTCCTTGAGCATCTCTTTGCGGCGGTCGCCGAAGCCCGGCGCCTTGACCGCAACGCTGGTGAACGTGCCGCGCAGTTTGTTCACCACCATCGTCGCAAGGGCTTCGCCCTCGACGTCTTCGGCGATGATCATCAGCGGCTTCTGCACCTGGACGACTTTTTCGAGCAACGGAAGAATGTCGGCGATCGCCGTGATCTTGCGCTCGGTGACGAGGATGAACGGATCGTCGAGAACCGCTTCCATACGCTCGCTGTCGGTCACCATGTACGGCGAGATGTAGCCCTTATCGAACTGCATGCCGTCTTTGGTCTCGACTTCGGTCTTCAGGGTCTTGGACTCTTCGACGGTGATGACGCCGTCTTTACCGACCTTCTCCATCGCGTCGGCGATGAAGTTGCCGATCTCTTTATCGTTTGCGGAGATCGATGCGACCTGAGCGATCTTCTCTTTGGTGTCGACGACTTGCTTGAACGACTCCATCTCCTTGACCGCGACTTCCACGGCCTTCTCGATGCCGCGCTTGATGAGCAGCGGATTGCTTCCCGCCGTCACGTTGCGCAGGCCTTCGCGGATGATCGCTTGCGCGAGCACCGTCGCCGTGGTCGTGCCGTCGCCGGCGATATCGTTGGTCTTGCTCGCGACTTCTTTCACGAGCTGCGCGCCCATGTTTTCGAACGCGTCGGGGAGTTCGATCTCTTTCGCGATCGTCACGCCGTCGTTGGTGATCGTCGGCGAACCGAATTTCTTGTCGAGGACGACGTTGCGTCCCTTGGGGCCGAGCGTCACTTTGACGGCATCGGCGAGCATGTTCGCTCCGCGCTCGAGGGCGCGACGAGCGGCTTCATCAAATACGAGTTGCTTTGCAGCCATGATTTTCTTTCTAACTCCTTACGCGTGCGCCGGCACTTTGTCGACGATAGCCAGGACGTCTTTTTCGGAAACGATGAGGTACTCGATGCCGTCGATCTTCACTTCGCTGCCCGAGTATTTTGAGAAAATAACGCGATCGCCGACCTTCACGGTCATCGCAAGCGTCGTGCCGTTGTCGAGCACGCGGCCGCTCCCGATCGCGCGGACGATCCCCTCCTGGGGCTTCTCTTTCGCGGTGTCGGGAAGGAAAATGCCGCCGACGCTCTTCTCTTCTTGCTCGACGTGCTCGATGACCACGCGGTCGGCCAAAGGCTTCAGGTTCACGGAAAACCTCCAAAAGTGTGATTCGAAAATGAGTTTCGAGATGGTTCTGGCACTCTTAGCATATGAGTGCCAACGTCTCGGATATTAGCAGAGACCCCCGGCGAGTGCAAGCGGTTTCACGGGATGAGGGTTTGGTTAAACTCCATTCGGGGCGTGCCGAGTGGGCTGCCCGAAGCGTTCTACCGGTAGCCGACGCCGAGTAAACGGTCGGCAAAGGAGCAGCAGCATGAAACGCCTCGCATTGATCCTCATCGCCGCAATCTTCACCCTGAGCCTCCTCGGGGCGCGCCCCGCCACCGCGGACATCAATATCGGCATCTCCATCGGCACCCCGCCGCCGCCGATCCCGTACTACGCCTACGAACAGCCCCCGCCGCCGGCTCCGAACTGGATCTGGATCCCCGGCTACTGGCGCTGGGACGGTGAGGACGGCGGCTACCACTGGATGCGCGGCCGCTGGACGCCCGCGCCCGCCCCCGGCCTCTACTGGACCCCCGGCTACTGGGCATGGGACGGCAACGGTTACTATTGGAACGGCGGCTACTGGGGGCAGAGCGTCGGCTACTACGGTGACGTAAATTATGGCTGCGGCTACTACGGCCGGGGCTATGACGGCGGCGAGTGGGACGGCGACCGCTTCCGCTATAACAGCTACGTGACGCATGTCGATCGGAATACCATCGGCAACGCGGTCTACTACGACCCGCACGTCGTGCGTCGCGCGCCGCAGGAGGGCCGCCGGAGCTACGTCCAGGTCAGCCATATAGCGGCCCCGCGGAACGCCCGCTCCCAGCGGCAACAGCCGCGCTACCAGCCGCAACGTCGGCAGCCGCAGCCGCGCTACCAACCGCAACGCCGGCAGCCGCAGCCGCGCTACCAGCCGCAACGCCGGCAGCCGCAACCGCACTACCAGCCGCAGCGGCAGCAGCCTCAACCGCGCTACCAACCGCAGCGGCAGCAACCGCAACCGCGCGGCAATCAGGGGCACGGCAACCAAGGCCCCAGCAATCGGGGCGGCGGTAACCAACAACAACACGGTCGCGGCCACGATAACGGCGGTCACGGCCACGGTCGGCCGCCCGCCTAAGCGCGCGCATCGCAAGCCGAACCGGAAGCACGGTCGCCCTTTGCGGCGGCCGTGCTTTTCGCTTCTCGCGAGCGTGGTTATGCGTGAAGATCGTCGTTTGGGGGAAGAATCAAGTGGGTTTACCCCAGATTGAAGGCACTCCTATGAAATCATCCCGCGCGCTCTTCGTCGCGATGCTCGCCGCCGTTGCATTTTTTATGCCGCGACCGGCAGCAGCGATCACGTTGAGCCAAATTATCTCGCTCATCGCACCGCCGCCGATTCCAACGTACTCCTACCAGCAACCGGCACCACCCGCGCAAAATTCGATGTGGATACCGGGCTACTGGAACTGGAACGGCAGCGCCTATAATTGGGTCGCAGGGCGATGGACCAACGCTCCGCGCCCCGGCCTCGTCTGGACGCCGTCGTATTGGCAAGCAACGCCCGCCGGTTACGTCTATCACTCCGGCTATTGGGGAAATAGCGTCGGATACTACGGCAATCTCAACTACGGTCACGGATACTTCGGCAACGGCTACGACGGCGGTAAATGGCAGGGAAAGACGTTCCTCTACAACACCTACGTCACCCACGTCGACGAGCACACCGTCCATGCGGTCTATTTCGATCGAAACGTCTATCGGCGTTCGCCGCAGCAAAATCGCGCGAGTTTCGTCGGCCGCATGCACTCGGCAAATCGCGGCCATGCGATGCAATCGATGCACGTGAACCACGGCGCGCCTCCCGCGAAGAACTCCGAGCGTGGAAAGCCGCAGAACGGCAAAGCCGATAACCACGGCAAAGGAAACGTCGGGCACGGCCACGGCAAGCCGCCGCGCTAGGCGAGACCCGCGTCGAGCACCCGACTATTGGTTCGGAATAAAGTGAAAAACCGAAACCGTGTAAATGATACCGCCGGAATATGTATAATCGGCGGTATCTTGCAATATCACCGAGATCGAACCGTCGGGTGAATCCCAGCGCGTTCGGTGCGCGGACATAAATGTCGCCAATGCTGTTTTACGGTTCATCCGCTGCACGTAATTTGCGGGGAGATCTTTCGTAATCGAGGCACTGACGGCATCGTACGTCGGCGAATTGCCAAAGACCGTCGGCGAGTCGCAGTGCAACATCCAGTTCGAATCGTTGTGTTCCTGGTTTGGATGGAAGAGCGCTTCATCGACTCCGCAGGTTGAGTAGCGCTGTGCGAGCCGGAACGACGTCGCGTAGTGCCCGTAGAAATACGTTCCAAGCCCATTATCCGTTCCGTGCGACATCGGCCGCTTGCGAATCGCCGCAAAGTTCGACGGCGCCTCTTTGAGGCCCACGGCGACCTCTCGCGCAAAGGCACCGAGAAAGGCTTTGCGCTGCGCGGGCTTCATGCCCGAAGCATAGAGCGCGAAACGCTGGTGTGCGGTAATATAATGGCGTACCGAGACCGCAACGCCGACCGAAGCCGGCTTCGAGCCCGACGCCGCTTGCACGAACGGCGTTGCGACGACGCGGCGGCCGTTCGATGCGGTCCAGGTGGTGATGACCGCACCGGTTCGCTTATCGAGTGCGCCGATCGCCATGAATCCTTTGAGCGACGGCGCGAGATATTTTGCCGCGAGGTTGGAGGCGCGAACGATGCTCGTCGTCGGTGGGAAATACCATACGAAGTGCACCGACCAATACTCCCGTTGCGAGGGAGCCGCAAAAGTGTGGCTGATAACGGCGTGCGGCAGCGAGAGCACGCGCAAACCGTAACTATCGTAAAACTGGTCGGCTTCGGTGCGTTTTCCACGGAACGGCGCAAAGTTTTTCGTCATCGTTGCAACGAGATGCGGCATCGCTCGCTCCAGATAATTTTTTGCCGGGGCTTTGGCCGCAAACGCGGGAACGGCGAAGAATGCGGCGACGGCAAAAAGTACGGCGATACGCAGGCGATTCCGAAGGGCAAGAAGCTTCATTGCGGCACCTCTCTTTCGTTCGCTGCCCCGCCTTCGTTAGGAAGCAGGCGTTCTCTTCTTCCCTGCCGAGGCGACGCGCCGCGGCGATTACGAGGTGGTCAGCTTGACCTCGACGGCGATTCCCTGGCGGACGCTTGCGGTAACGGTGCAATAATCTTCGAAGAGCGCGCGGCAACGTTCGAAGCGTTCGCGCTGCTCTTCGGGGATATCCGCATGAAGCTCGACCTCGATCGCTCCGATCCGCAATCGCCCGCGCTCGTTGCGCGCCTTGTGAATCGAAACGTTCGCGCGCAAGCCGTCGACCGACGCATGCGCTTTCCCCACGCAGAAGAGCAGGCTCGAGGCCAAGCAGCTTCCCACCGCCGCGCCGAGCATCGCATCGGGGCTCGGGCCCCGCGCCTCGCCCAGCGGCGGCCCCTCTTCCGCGATGAACTCGGGCACGCTCGTGCCCTCCACGCGAACGAGAAATTCGTAGCCTTCGCGTCGCTCTAGGGTCACCTTCGTCGGTTGGGGTTCCTCGAGATGGGCCATATCGATCTCCTCGCGCCTTCGTGCGCCGCAGATACCGGTAGATACGCCCTTCAAACGCGCTCGCGCTCGCGCACTCCTGCGCGGCCGCGGCGGCGAGGCTAGTGGGAGCGAACGAGCGCCCGGGAGAAGAGCGCCCGCATGCCTCCCACCACACGTCAGTACCCGGCGATCCTCACCCGCGGCATCCTCGCCGGGGTCATCGGCGCGATCTTGATCGACGGATTCCTCTACGTCACCCAGGTGCGTCCGCAGGGCGGCACCATGGCGCAATTCTGGAGCTTCGTCGCGATGGCGGCGATGGGAAAGACGATTCTTTCCAATCCGCTCGCGCCGCTCTACGGTGCGATTATCCACCTCCTGGTCTCGCTGGCCTGGGGCGTCGCGTTCGCCTGGGTCGCCGCGTCGCAGCCCTTCATCGCCAAACGCTGGCTGCCGTCGGGGCTTGCCTACGGCGTCGTCGTCTATCTCGCGATGGATGTCGTCATGCTCGCGGCCGGAGTGTTGCAGAACCCGAAGACCCCCAACGATCTGATCTTCCAGTTAATCGCGCACATGGTGTTCTTCGGGCTTCCGATTGCATGGATCGTCGCTGCGATGACTCCCGCCTCCACCGACGCACAAGCGTAGCGTGAACGGCGCTCTCGAGATATCGCTCGCCGCGTTACGCGCGAACGCCGAAGCGCTTCGCACGCTCGTCGCACCGACGCACGCAGCGTTCGTCGTCAAAGGGAATGCTTACGGCCACGGAGCCGTCGAGGTCGCCCGAGCGATTGAAAAGAACGCGCGCTATCTCTGCGTTTACACGATCGATGAGGCGCTCGCGTTACGTGCCGCCGGGATCGCCGCGCCGTTGCTTATTCTTGGGCCGGTTCCCGCCTCCGCACTGCGCAGCGCGATCGAAAACGATTGCGAGCTGCCGCTTTGGGACGAAGGCGGGTACCTCCGGGATATTGCCGCGGCGGCGCGCAGTTGCGGGCGCCCGGCGCGCGCGCACGTAAAAATCAATACCGGCCTCAACCGGTTCGGCATCGAAGCCGAGGCGTGCGATGCGCTGCTCGATGCCGTCGCCGGCGTCCGCGATGTCGAGATCGTCGGCGTTTTTTCTCACCTCGCCGCCGCCGAAGAGATCGACTCGCCGTACACGCAATACCAACTCGCACGCTTTACCATCGCGCGCGAACCTCTGCGCGCGCGCTTCCCGACGGCGCAGCAGCATATCGCCGCCTCGGCGGCGGCGATGCTCTGGCCGCAATCGCGGCTCGATCTCGCGCGCTTCGGCATCGCCCTCTATGGCCTGTGGCCCTCGGAGCAAACGCACGCGGCGATGGGGGATTCCGGGCTCGCGTTACAGCCCGCGCTGAGCTATCGTTCGCAACTCGTGGTGACCCGCGCGATCGACGCGGGCGAAGCGATCGGCTACGGCTGCACCTTTCACGCACCACGCGCGATGCGCATCGGCGTCCTGCCGCTGGGCTATGCCGACGGCATCCCGCGACTGCTCTCCAACGGCGGTGCTTTTCTTGTCGACGGTGCGCGCTGCGCGATTCTCGGCCGAATCGCGATGAACACTTGCGTGCTCGATCTCACGAACGCCCCCGCCGCCGCCGTCGGCACCAAAGTCACGCTCATCGGGCGCGACGGGAGCGAAGCGATCTCCGCCGATGATTGGGCCCGCTGGGCGCAGACGATTTCTTACGAGATCGTAACCCGGTTACCGAGCTCGCTGCCGCGCGCATTCACTGAAAAAGTACACCCCGCGTAACAAGCCGCAACCGTAGGACGTTTTACGAGCGATGATGCACCCTGCTACTCTCGCAATTATCATCGGAGGCGCCAGATCGAACGCCCGCGCAATCGTCGTACGAGAGCGCGCGCTTTTGCCCGTGCGGGCGCTCTCGCAGGCTCTCGGCCGCCGCGTCGACTACCTCTCGTCGCTCCACGAGATCGACGTTCACCGGTCGAACGGCCCGACGATTCACCTGCGTATCGGCTCCCGAACGGCGTGGATCGGTCCGAAGCGCACGAGGCTCGACGTCGCGCCGCTAATCGTCGGCGGTCGCACGTACGCTCCGCTCCGGTTTCTCGCCGATGCGATGAACGTGCGCGTGCATTACAGCGCGGCGCAACACGCCGTTCTCGTACCGAAGAGCACGACGAAAACCGTCGCGCTCGCCGCGGGAATCAGCGGCTTGGTACCGCTGCCCTACAGCACCAATACGACGGCGTTCCCCGTCGTCGGTGCGAATATTAACGATCCCAAAGTTCCCGCATCGGCGATTCGCCTGCTCCTCGACGGCACCGATGTCACGATGCTCTCGCAGCGCACCGCGCACGGCATTCTCTACCTGCCGAAGACGCCGTTGGCCGTCGGCAATCATGTCGCCGAGATCTCGCTCGATAATGGCGCGACTATCGCCGACCGTTGGGCCTTTACCACCACCGTCGCCGGCGTGGTCGCGAGCCCGGAACCCGCACAAGCGCCGCTTCCCAACGGACAAACCTTTCCCGAGATTCAATTCTATTCACTCGACGGAACGACGTTCTCGGCGGGCGATGCGACCGAAGTGGAGATGGTCGCACCGGCGGGCGGCTACGCCTACGTGCAAGCCTGTTATAACTATTGGAGCTATCCGCTCTATCCCAACCCTGCCGCACCGCAGATCTACGACGGGTGGGTGCAGCTTCCGTATAGCGGCGGGACGCAATTCTGTCCGTTGCAAGGGTACTACGTCGATGCGCGCGGCGTTCGCTATCTCGCACCGTACTCGATCTTCGTCACGATTTATGGCCCGAACTACTACTACGGCGGAGACCATCATCACGATCGCGGCGGCCAAGCAACGCCGTCACCGTCGCCGTCACCCTCGCCCGCGCCGACCAATGCACCGCCGATCGGCCGACGCACGCCACCGCCGGGGAATTGCCCGCCGGGACGACGCTGCATTCTCGGCGGAACGCCCGCGCCGTTACGGCCGCACTTCGACGGCGGCGTGAAACGACCGATAACGCATCCCGTCGTCACGCATCCCGTCGTCACGCATCCCGTCGTCACGCATCCCGTCGTCACGCATCCCGTCGTCACGCATCCCGTCGTCACGCATCCCCATTTCGGCGGTGGCGTCAAGCGGCCGATACCGCATACGCCGGTGCGCGTTCCGCATGTGGTGCATGCAAGCCATCCATCGCACGCATCGAGCAGCTCACACTCGTCGGGCAGTTCACACTCGTCGGGAAGCTCGCACTCGTCGGGAAGCTCGCACTCGTCGGGAAGCTCGCACTCGTCGCATCACGCTACTCCGCATCCTCATCCGAAGGCGACCGCAGCCCCCGCGCGACCGTAGGACGTCCAAGTATAGATCGAGGAGGCGGCAGTCGCCGCCCCTCATCTTCGACCGATTATCCGACCGCGGCGATCGCCGCTGCGAGATCGATGGTTCCGCGATAGAGCGCGCTCCCGATGATACAGGCATCGACGGCGGGCGGAGCGGCGGCGCGAAGCTTCTGTAAATCCGCGATGCTCTGCGCTCCACCGCTCGCGGTCACACGAACGTCGGCAGCGGCTGCGACCTCGCGCAACGCATCGAGATCGTAGCCCTCACCCATGCCGTCGCGGCGAATCTCGGTGAAAATGACGCGGCGAACTCCCCAATGCGCGACGCGTTTCACCAACGCATCGCGATCGACCGGCGTCCGTTCTTGCCAGCCGCGAACCGCGACCTCGCGTCCGCGCGCATCGATGCCGGCGATGACCTTCTCTCCGTAACGACCGACGATCTGCCGCGCAACCCGTTCGTCTTCAACAAAAAGCGTTCCGATAATGATCTCCGCAGCGCCCGCTTCAAAGCGCGCGGCGGCGTGTTCGGCGCTGCGAATTCCCCCGCCGACCTGAATCGGCACGGATACTGCACCGGCGATCGCCGAGATCGCCGCGATATTCTCGCCGGATCCGAATGCGCCGTCGAGATCGACGACATGCAAGCGTTTTGCACCCTGCGCGACGAACGCGCGCGCGCGCGCGACCGGGTCCTCGTCGTAGGTCGTCTCGCGCGATGGATCTCCTTGCTCCATGCGCACGCATTTGCCGGCGCGCAGATCGATGGCGGGAATAACGAGCATTGCGGGGCTTCCTTTCCTATTTAGTTGAGCGAGGCGAGAAATGCATCGAGAATTTTCTCTCCGGTACGTTGACTCTTCTCGGGGTGAAATTGCGTTCCCACTGCGGCACCGCGCGCGACGACGGCGGCAAATCGCTCGCCGTGCGTCGCCGTGGCGATACAATCTTCGCCGGGAAGCGCGCGATACGAGTGCAGAAAATAGGCGTACTCCTCTTCCCCGAGCTCGGCAAGCACGGGGTGCGCGACGCTTGGCTCCAGCCGATTCCAGCCCATATGCGGCAACCGCACACCGCCTTCGAATCGCCCGACCTCACCGCGAAAGATCCCGAGGCCGCGCGCGCCCCCGAACTCGGTCGAGCTCTCGAAGAGTACCTGCATGCCGACGCAGATGCCGAAGTACGGCCGCCCCCGCTCGATACGTTCGTAGATCGCGCTATCGAGGCGACGCTCCCGTAGCGCATCCATCGTCGCAGCGAACGCGCCGTCGCCCGGGAAAAACGCAGCGTCGGCTTGCAACACCGCATCGCGGTCGTCGGTGACGATCGGCTCGATATCGCGTCTGCGCAGCGCTCCGACCAACGAACCGATGTTCCCGCCGCCGTAGTCGATGGCAACGATTCGACGGGACATCGCTATTCGAGCAACCCCTTCGTCGATGCGACGGCCTCGCCTTCGATGGTTTTTGCGGCCGCAAATGCCCGCGCGAAGGCTTTAAAAGTCGCCTCGCAAAGATGGTGCGCTACGTGTCCGTGCATCGCGATCAGGTGGACGGTAATGCGCGCGTGGTCGCTGAGCGCGCGAAAGAACTCCCCGACCATCTCGGTCGGCATCGCCCCCAGATCGTTTCGCAAAAACTCCACGCGAAAATTGAGATACGAGCGTCCCGAGATATCGATACTCGCCGCGATTAACGCGTCGTCGAGCGGCAACATGATCGAACCGAACCGCACGATGCCGCGTTTCTCGCCGAGTGCTTCGTAGAACGCACGCCCGAGCGCGATGCCGACATCTTCGATGAGGTGATGGTTGTCCATCCCGTCTCCGCGCGCGCGAAGCTTCACGCCCATGCCGCCGTGCAGAGCGAGCGCATGCAACATATGATCGAAGAAATCGACGCCGGTTTCGATGGAAATCTCGCCACCGTCAAGATCGACCTCGAGATCGATCGTGGTTTCTTTGGTCGTTCGCTTCACCCGCGCGATGCGCGCCGGAGCGCTCATCGCATTAGTGCGCGCTTGTCGGCCGCGAACCGATCGGCACGAACGGCCCCGGCGGCGGCCCTTCGTAGGTCGCCTGCGGACGGATCAGACGGTTGTCTCCGAGTTGCTCGAGAATGTGCGCGCTCCACCCGGCGATACGCCCGCAGGCGAACATGCAGGTAAATTCGTCGCCGGGCATCCCGAGATCGGCGAGCAACGGCGCAGTATAGAAATCGACGTTTGCGTAGATGCTCTTATCGGGCTTGGTTTCCTTGAGCACTTTGTTGCTCGCCTCTTCGAGCGCGCGCGCGATCTCATACCAACGCGAATCCCCGCGGTAGGCCGAGAGCTCTTTTGCTTTCGCTTCGAGATGGCGGGCCCGTGGATCGCGAACGCGATATTCGCGGTGCCCCATGCCCATAATCCGCTCGCCGCGGCCCAATGCGTCGCGAACGTAGATCTCCGCGCGATCGGGCGAGCCGACCGAGAGCAGCGTGTTGAACGCCGCGCTCGCCGCTCCGCCGTGCAGATCGCCTTCGAGGGTAGCGAGCGCCGCGGTCACGGCCGCGTAGATATCCGCGCGCGTCGACGCGGTCACGCGCGCCGAAAACGTCGAGGCATTATACGAATGATCGGCGAGCAGCACGAGATAGGTGTCGAGCGCTTTCGCCTCGATCTCCGCCGGCATCTTTCCGGTTCGCATATAGAGAAAGTTCGCCGCCTGCGAAAGGTCGTTGCGCGGTTCGATCGGGTCGAGATCGCGACGGATACGGTCCCACGCAGCAAGAATCGTCGGCATCTTTGCAATGAGTTCGATTGCGGTGTGAGCGTCGGAGACATGCTCGCCGACACGGTTGACCGGCGAGAAGAGCGCGAGGCCGCTGGCAATCGTGCGCAGGACATCCATCGGCCACGCCGTTTTCGGCGAGCGACGCATTCCGTCGACCAACGGTTCGGGCAGCATGCGTCGCGTTCCGATCTCGCGTTTGAGATGGTCGAGTTCGTCGCTGGTCGGGAGATGCCCGAACAACAGCAGATGCACGACCTCTTCAAAGGTCGCGTTCGGCGCAAGATCGTCGATATCGTAACCGCGGTAGGTAAGACGCCCGATCTTTCCCTCGACGTTCGAGAGCAAGGTACTTCCGACGACGACGCCTTCAAGGCCGCGGTCGACAATCAAACCCGTACTAGACACGATACCTCCGGTCGATATCTCAACGATAGAATCTTTCGGGGAGACTCTTCTTGCCCCGGCATGCAGGTTCCCATACCGAACGGCGCCCGCGTTGCGACCAACGTCGCATTTATCGAAAGCGGAACGCTATGCGGCGTTGCGGCGCCTCCCCCGGGCGAGCGCATAGCCGACGATCCGCTCAACCAGCGCGTCGAACCCAATCCCGACCGCGGCCGCCGCGTCGGGTAAAAGCGAGGTCGTCGTCAGCCCCGGCAATGCATTGATCTCCAGTAAATACGGGCGATTCTGATCGCTCACGATGAAGTCGGTTCGCGAGTAGTCCCGCATCCCCAATAAACGATGCGCGGAGAGCGCGAGCATCTGCATGCGGGAAGCGAGGTCGGCGTCGATTTTTGCCGGCGCGATGTGCGTGCTGCCGCCCGGTTCGTATTTTGCATCGGTGGAATAGAAACCGTCGCGATTGGCGACGATCTCCACGATCGGAAGCGCTTCTTCACCGAGCACCGCACACGTAAATTCACGCCCGGCGATGAATTCCTCGGCGAGCACGCAGCCGTAGCTGTGCGAGAGTTCGATCACCGCCGCGCTCCACTGTTCGTGCGTACGAACGATGCGCACGCCGATCGACGAACCTTCGTAACGCGGTTTCACCACCAATGGGAGATCGAGCGAACCCGGCAAAAGCGGTAACGCACCGCCGTCGAGATCGAAGTGATCCCATGCCGCAGTCGGCAGGCCCTCGGCGGCGAAAAGTTTTTTGACGAGATGTTTATCCATCGCCAGCGCACACGCGGCGATGCCGCTTCCGGTGTACGGAACCCCGAGATGTTCGAGCACGCCCTGCAGCTCGCCGTCCTCGCCGCCCGCGCCGTGGAGCGCGTTAAAAACCACGTCGGGTGCGATGGTGCGGATCGCGTCGATAAAACGCTCGTCGTAATCGATGGAATGGACCTCATAGCCCAACGTCGCCAGCGCTTGCGCGACCGGAGTGCCGCTCGCGATCGATATCTCGCGTTCGGAGCTCTTGCCGCCCATCACCACCGCGACGCGTGCTTTACGCAACTCGGTCATTGCCTCCATCCCATTGCCGATCGATGAAAACTCCCACGAGATGCACCTCCAACTCCAACCCAATACCGAATCGCTCGAAGACCGCACGCCGAACGCGTGCGAGGAGCGTTGCGACATCGCAGGCACTCGCTGCGCCGAGATTATTAATAAAGTTCGCGTGGAGCGGCGATACTTCCGCATCGCCCTCGCGCCAACCCTTGGCCCCCACCGCCTCGATGAGACGTGCGGCTTTCTCGCCTTCCGGATTGCGAAAGCACGACCCTGCGTTGGGCAGCGCGATCGGCTGGGTTTGTTTGCGACGCACGAGGCGCGCCTGCATCTCCTCGCGCACGCTCTGCGCGTCGCCGCGCGCGAAGGCGAGTTCGGCACCCACCACCACCGCGTCGCGCGCGAGGTTGGTGTGCCGATAGAAATACCGAATGTCGACGGAGTGCGGGGCGGGGCGGCTCGGAGATTGCACGCGCACGTCGCGGATAAAATCCCCCATCTCGCGATCGGTTCCGGCGTTCATCCGCAGCGAACCACCGAGCGTCCCCGGAATTCCGGCGAGCGATCCGATGCCGACGGCGCCGGCACTCGCGGCACGCGCGGTGATGGCGGCCATCGAGGCCGACGCACCGGCGATCACGCGCACGCTCTCCTCGCTCGCGCGTACGTCGACGCGCGCAAATTCGCCGCCCAGGCGCAGCACGATACCGCGAATTCCGCCGTCGCCGACGAGCAAATTGCTGCCGCTGCCCAAGACGAACCAGGGCAGACGGCGGCGGACGCAGTGCGTTAGCACCGCGGCGAGTTCGTTCTCGCGTTCGAGTTGTGCGAAGGCATCGGCCGGGCCGCCGATCTTCCACGATGTATACGGCGCGAGCGCTTCGTCGAACGCCACGCGGTCGCTCAGCAGCTCCTGCAGCATCGAGCGGTCGTCTTCGTCGAGCAGCGATCTCGTGCTCGACGCCGTGGTGAGGCTCACCGCAGAGCCGCCGCCGGCATCGCCCGCGCCGCGAGCCGCGCCGCACTGCGGGTGATCGAACCCGCACCCAACATGAGCACGAGCGTTCCCGGTAACGATTCTTCCTCGATGCGCTCGACGAGATCTTCGACGCGCGCGACGTAGCGAACGTCCACGCCGTGCTCGGCGAGTTTGTCGCCGATCGAGCGTTCGCTGATGCCGGGAATCGGTGCCTCTGAGGCGGCATAGATCGGCGTGAGATAGACGCGGTCGGCGCCGCGCAACGCCTCGGCGAAATCGCGAGCGAGATATCCGGTGCGCGAATAGCGATGCGGCTGAAACGCAACGACGAGCGGGCCGGCGTGATAGTTGCGCGCCGCCGCGATCGTCGCTCGCACGGCGGTCGGGTGATGCGCGTAATCGTCGACGACGGTCAAGCGCTGCCCGCGCGCGAGTATATCGAAGCGTCGCCGCACGCCGCGAAAATCGCGTAGCCCCGCGACGATCGCCGAGAACGGTACGCCGACTTCACCCGCGACCGCGATCGCCGCGAGCGCATTGAGCAGATTGATCGCTCCGGGAACGTTGAGCGTGACCGTACCGCGCCGTTCGCCGCCGACGACGAGATCGAACTGCGTGCTCAGCCCCGCGAAGAGGACGTTGGCCGCAGTAAC
>JAJYHP010000009.1 GCA_021784715.1 bacterium | reverse complement strand
AGGCCGAGCGGCACGACGGCGCGGACGGGTGCGAGCCACGGTGCGCCGATCGAACCGACCATAAAATAGGCGCAGGTTAAAATAAAGTATGCAGCCGAGAGCGCGCGGCGGAAACCGATTCGGTCGGCGAGTGCTCCACCGAAGATCGCCATTACCCAGACGGCGCCGCCGAAGATGCCGCTAAGGCTTGCCGAGAGCGCGCTGGAAAAGCCTAGCGTCTGGTTGAGATAGAGCGCGAGCGTGGAGAAGACGGCGTAGTAAGAAAGGCGTTCGAAAATTTCGCTGATGTTGGCGACCCAGAACGGTCGCTCGAAACCATGCCGAATCTCGTCGATCTTCATGGGGTTCGGCGTTTCCCAGTCCTCCCGCCGGATTCCCGTTTCTTAGGGTTCCGAACGGCGATAGACGCCGCGGAAGGTAACGTCGATGCCGGCGCACCGATCGTTGTCCGCCACGAGAAGGCCGTCGCCGAAGAGCCATGCGCGAACGCGACGTGGATCGGATGTGGTGAGCAGTACCTCGGCGCGATGACCGACTATAAAATCATGCGAGAATGAGAAAGAAAGAGCGCACTGCCCAAAAAAGCAGTGCGCTCTTCTCTGTTGCCCCAGGCTTCGCGTGGCCTTACTGAATGACGACTCCCGTCGTCGTTACGCCGATGGTGGCGCTTACGTGCTGCCCGTTCGTATCGGTGAAGGTCGCCGTACAGGTACCGGCATTCACGCCGGTCACCGTGAAGGTGAAGCTGGGACCGGTTCCGCTCGTCGGCGTGACCGTCGCGATCGTACTGCAGGTATCGCTTTCGGTAAACGTTCCGGTGTAGCCGCTCTCCGTTACGACGAGGGTCTGTGCGTTGCTCGAACCGGTGCCGGTGAGCGCGAGGCTCGTCGGGGTTACGGCAAGCGGATTAGGCGTCGGCGTCGGCGTTGGCGTCGGAGTCGGCGTTGGCGTTGGCGTCGGCGTTGAGTTCGGGCTTGGGCTCGGGCTTGGCGTTGCGGCTCCGATCGTAATATTTTGCAACGTCGTCGGGGCGACGGTAAGACCGCCGGAGCCGTTGACGGTAATCGAAGCCGAGCCCTGCGAGAGCGCCGTCACATAGGCCTGGCCGTTCGGACTAATGATCGTTTGCGGCCCGCCGGACTGGGGGGCGCGCTGTGTCGACTGCAGTTTCTGCTGAAGGCTCAACACCGCCCCGTTGCTCGATGTAATCGTATAGGGGCCGACGAAACCGGGCTGACTGACCTGCAAAACGGCAGTCTGCCCGACTGCTTGAAGAGGCCCAATGAGGTTGACGGTGAGCGCCGGCGCCGATGGAGGGGTGGTGGTTCCCGACCCACTTCCCCCACCCGAGGAGCATGCGGCGAGCGCTCCGATCGTTAGAAGCGCATATCCCAAAAAAAACGGCCGCCGAAAGTACATCAAGACTCTCCTAACAGTAGCGAGTGAGGGGGCGGTTCGCTCGCGGCCACACGGCTCCTGCTGCAGCACCTTCTGTTTTCGGAAGGTGGAGGGAAAGGAGGAGGAAACACTATCTACTCGGAATCACAGCCCCGACTTACGAGCAGGATCCGACCGCTCGGTTGCGTTCGTTGTTTTCATCTACCGTGACGTCGAATCAGAGCACGCTCGTTCCACTAATGCTGAGCGGCATACCGACGGCGATCAACGTCTCGAGTGCGGGTACGAACACGGTGAATGTGCTGGCGCAAGAGGCCGACGGCAACTTCATCGTCGGCGCAAGTGCGCCGACCTTCACGGCAAGTGCGAGCTCCGGCCCGGCGGTCGCAACGATCGTTCAGCCGACGGCGAGTAACCCGAACCGCGTCTCGTTCGTTCAAGCCTCGCATTCCGTCCCCGGTAGGGAGAACTTCAGCATTACGGCGAGCTACCCGGCCGGCGAGAGCAACGCTTGCACGCAAACCGGGGCGGTTTGTACGCTGCCGTCGGCGATCGCCGCGACCGCGCGTCTGCACCGATGGCGGTAACCGTCAAATATTACGGCAGCTCTGTCCCGGGCTGAGGATAGCCGCGGTAAATGTTTTTGCCGCGAACTATTCTGCCCCAACCACCGTGTTGGAGATGCCGGCGCCTTATACGACGGCAACGGTCACCAACACCCTCGGGGGCAACGATGTCGAGCAAATGGCCGTGGCGCCGAACGGTGACCTCGCACTGGCCAATACCGGCGGAAGCGCGGGTGGGTCGCTCTATACTCCGCCGTATACCGGTGCCCCGACCGCGATCTCGAATGGGCTTAGCGCTGGCTCTTTTGCCGTCGCCTCCAATTTTAGGTAACTTGTACGACCTCGTCATCACGCTGTCAGTGTTGTCGGTAACGCCGTAAGAAGTTTGATCGCGCAGCGAAACGCCCACCGAATTTCGGCGGGCGTTGCACTATTATAGGAAGAAAGCCTTAACGAGAAGGCGCGCGATTCGTTGGGTTGTGGCTAACGGAGATACTCTGCGTAACGCCTTCCAGATTTTTTGCGGAAACCGTGATGAGACCGCCACGCGGACTATCTAGATCGGCGATAATGTAACTCGCGACCGCGAGAAGCAGTGGGAGCAACACGTAAAAGCGCCGGGGCTTCTCGCTGGGTTGTTCGTAGTAACCGATTAACGCGCACGAAAAGATCGCGATCACGAACATCAGCGCCCAGGCTGGGATCGGAACGCGATCCTCCCACGCCGCTTGGGTCGATCGTTCCGAATCGGTCACTTTATTCATGCCGTCGGCGACGAGCGCGGTAATCGAATTCGGGTGCGCAACTGCGGGTCCCCTGACGGATTCCCAAAGCTTGTTCTGCAGGGCAAGCGTATCGCTGAGATTCTTCGTGTCGGATGCATCGTTCGGCGCATTGTAGAAGGCGATGCGATCGTCGACGTACGCGCGAAGCAGTCGCTCGACATGGAGCGCTTGCGGTTGCGGTAGGAGCGCCGCACGTTCGTATTCGGTGCCGATAACCGCGGCCTCTTGGGCTTCGAGGCCCTTGCGATGATCGTATCGGGCCGACGCCATCGAGAAGCTAAAGCCGACCAGCAGGCTCAGCAGCGTCAACGTGGCCGAGAGAATGAGGTTGAGGTCTTCCTTCTCTCCCTCGCCGAGGGTTTTGCGGCGTGCGCGCAGCTGTCGACCGAGCAGCGCCGCGATCAGCAAAACGACGAGCCAAATAATCGCCCAGAGAAGCGGATGGTCGAGCAATCGATGCATGAACGTCTACCTTTCGACGAGCGAATGCAGATGGGTCCGGCTCGATCCCGGCGTGAGAAATCAGCGCCTCGCAACCGAGAACGCGAAGGCTCGTTCCCGGATTTCCTGCGCCCATCCTTCCCTAGAGAAAGCGGCGGAGGCCGAGTGGATCGTCACGATGCCCCTGCCGTCGTCGCGAAAAGCAAAGATATCTGGGCGGGCACGACTCGCTCGTGCGGTCGTTCCTGGTTTTCGTTAGCCGGCCCGCTACGAAAAAAGCTTGGGCAGATCGGTGGTTGAAATCACCTCACACTGGCGCGGAAAGACTTTCTCGACGAGCATCGTGTGAACGTCGGGGGCTGGATCGGCGCAGGCATCGGCGAGGACGAAGAGGCGAAAATCACGGTCGGCTGCATCGCGAAGTGTCGAGAGCACGACGCCGCTGGTACTAATTCCCGCGAGGAGCAACGTGTCGATATCGCGGCTGCGGAGTTGCTCTGCTAAATCCGTGGTGGAGAATGCTCCAACACGCGTCTTACGTACGACGATGTCGCCGCTCTGCGGTGCGAGCCGTTCGTCGATCGCCGTGGCCGGTGCGTCGGCCTGAAACGCCCGTCCCGAGTTCTTCGCCGCCCAAAATCCTTTGTTGCGATCCGGGATCGCGGCAAATTCCGTGTCGGTAAGGGCGACGCGCACGTAGCCGATATGCCCGCCGCAATCGCGCATGGAGCGAATCGCGAGGGCAGCCCTCGCGACGAGCGCACCTGCATCGCCGAGCATTTCTATAATGCCCGCTTGAAAATCCATCACGAGCAACGCCGCTCGCTTGGGGTCGATTCGTTGTGTGAGTTCCGGCATGGGTACGCTCCCTCTATGGGTTTCCGGCGAACTAAACCTACCTAGTGAATTGAATGTACGTTGTCGATTGTTGCCGCGCAAAATCCTTGCAACTTCGCCGTAAAGCGAGGACCAGTTCGCAAGCACGGATCGCTGGGACGGACCGCTGAACGTGTTCCGCAACAGGCAACAAAAAAGCCCGAAAGCGTCGGGCTTTTCCGAATTGGTGGAGATGAGGAGACTCGAACTCCTGACCCCTTACATGCGAAGCAAGTGCTCTACCAGCTGAGCTACATCCCCAAGGGCGCCGGGCTCGATTCTACGTAGGGGCTGGCGGCCCTGTCAAAGCGTTTGGGCGCACCCGGGGGGCCGGGCTACCTGGAAGCCGGGCTACCTGGAAGCCGCCGGAGCCTCGTTCTCTCGGGGGAACGAAGGATTTTGAGACTCTGTCTCAAAATCAGCGAGTATGGAGACCGAATACGAGACGAGGCCGAGGGAGGCGATCGCTCGCATCCTACGGGCCAAGCCCCGTTTCTTCTCGGCGGCCGAGCTCTGCGCGCGCCTCGAGGAATCAGGCACCCCCGTTTCGCGCGCGACCGTTTATCGGACGCTCGAACGGCTCGCTGCGAAAGGCGAAGCGGCCATGCGGCTGAACGACCGCGGCGAGGCAACCTTTATGTTCTGCGATAGCGGCCATCACCACCACGCCATCTGCAGTTCGTGCGGGCGCGTCGAAGACGTTGCTTGCGGCGCACTCGATAGTTTCGTCGATCGATTGCGCTCGCTCCATGGGTTTCAACTCGACGATCATTCACTCGAATTCCACGGAAAGTGTCGCTCATGCGTTTAGTCTCCCGCGCCGTTGCGCTCCTCACTCTCGTCGCCCTCGCCGCGTGCAGCAGCGCGCAGAAGGCATCGACCGCCGCAACCTCTTCCCCCAGCGCCCCCAGCTCCGCCGCGATCGATGTCGTCACGACGTTCTCGACGCTCAATTCGTTCGTCAACGGCGTCGGCGGCAAGTACGTTCGCTCGACGAATATCGTCCCGGTCGGTGCGTCGCCGGAGACCTTCCAACCGACTCCGCAGAGCATTGCGGTCCTCAACGGCGCGCAGCTCGTCGTGGAGAACGGCGCCGGCATCGATGCCTGGGTCGATCGCATGGTGCGCGGCGCCGACGTTCCGCGCTCGCGCGTGCTCGTCATTACCGACGGCATGCCGGTCGTCGGCGGAAATCCACACCTCTGGATGGACCCGGTGCTCGCGAAAACCTACGTCGCGAAAATTCTCGCTGCGTTGGTGCGGATCGATCCGGCACACAAAGCGGCGTTCGAGCGCAACGCTCGCGCGTACGACGGCAAACTCGATGCGCTCACCGCCTGGATCCGCAAAAAAATCGCCGTCATTCCTCCCGCACAACGCCAACTCATCGTTTTCCACGATGCGTGGCCCTATTTCGCAAAGCGTTTCGGCATCCATATCGTCGGTTCGCTCGTTCCGGCGCCGGGGCAAGAGCCCAATCCGCGCCGTCTCGCGCAACTGGTAACGCTCGCTCGGAAACTCCACGTTCGCGCCGTCTTCGCCGAGCCCGAATATAGCGCCAAACTCGCGCATGCGTTCGCCGGAAGCGCGAACATCAAAGTTGTTACCGATCTCTACGACGATTCCATCGGTCACCGTGCCGTCGTGAGCGATTATCTCTCGATGATGCGCTACAACACCGAACAACTGGTGCACGCACTCCAGTGAGTTGCGACGTCGAGCTCCATCACGTTCGCGTTTGCTACGACGCCTTCTGCGCGCTCGACGGTATCGATCTCTGCATCCAGCCCGGCGAAGCGCTCGGCATCGTCGGCCCGAACGGTTCGGGTAAATCCACGCTGCTCAAAACGATCGCCGGGCTGCTTGCGCCCGAACGCGGAACGATCTGCGTCTTCGGCACCGAACCGCGACGGTTACCGCGCGGAACGATCGCCTACGTCCCGCAAGTCGAAGCGGTCGACTGGGGCTTCCCCGCGACGGTGAGCGACGTCGTCGCGATGGGGCGTTTCGCGCACCTGCCGTGGTGGCGGCGCTTCGGGGATGCCGATCGCGCGCTGGTCGCCGAAGCGATTGAGGCCGTCGGAATGACGCCGATGGCGGGGCGACATATCGCCGAACTCTCGGGCGGGCAGCAGCAACGCGCATTTATCGCGCGAGCGCTCGCGCAGCAGCCGCGCTTGCTGTTGCTCGACGAGCCGACGACCGGCGTCGATGCCGCAACCGAGGAAGCGATGCGCGTCGTCGTCCGCGCCGTCGTCGCTCGCGGCACGCCGGTGCTGATGACGACGCACGATCTCGAGCGCGTCGACGAATGGTTCGACCGGTTGATGGTGCTCGATCGTCGCACGTTGGCGCTCGGGACCCCGGAGGAAGTCGCGGCATCGGGTGCCTATTCGGCGATTCGCGAACACACGCACACGCACGGGCATCTCCGGGTCGACCACGATCCGCATGAGGGGCACGAAGCACATCCCGAGGTCCGCGTATGATGCACGCTCTCCTGGCACCATTCGCGTACTCCTTCATGCAGCGGGCTTTGGTCGCCGCGCTGATTGTCGGCATCCTCTGTTCGATGATGGGCACCTATGTCGTGCTGCGCAAACTCGCGTTTATCGGCGACGGCCTCGCACATGCGTCGTTCGCCGGCATCGTGATCGCCTATCTGCGGAATATCGATTATCAGCTCGGCGCCGCCGTCGTCGCCGTCCTCACGGCACTCGGGATCGGCTTCGTGCATCGCAAGGGGAAGGTCTCGCTCGACACCTCGATCGGCGTGCTCTTTACGGCCGCTTTCGCACTCGGTATCTTTCTCATGAGCCGGCAGACGCGTTACACGCTCGATCTGCAGAGCTTTCTCTTCGGCGATATTCTCTCGGTCACGCGCGGCGATCTCATCTTTATCGTCGTCGTCGGCGCCGCCGTCTTCATCGCTGCGATCCTCGCCTATCGCGATATGCTCTTTGCCTCTTTCGATCCGGTCGTCGCCGAGGCTGCGGGGCTTCCGGTGAAATGGCTCGACTACGGCCTCCTCGTCGCGCTCGCGCTTACCATCGTCGTCGCGTTGCAATCGGTCGGCATCGTCTTGGTCGCCGCGCTACTCGTAACGCCCGCAGCGGCGGCCTATCAACTCGCGAAGAGATTTACGCCGATGCTCTTCCTTTCTGCGGCGTTCGGCGTTACGAGCACGGTCGGCGGCCTCTACGCCTCGTATTTTCTCGGAAGTTCGAGCGGCGCGACGATCGTCTTGGTCGCGACGCTGCTATTTTTCGTCGCCGTCGCGCTCAAGCGCCTCCGCCCCGCGTAGCACGCGCAGCCGCTGGGAATCGATCCGCTCGAGGTAGCCCGCCTCCACGAGCGCATCGAAGAGCTCGCCGAGCAGCGTACGCTCGTTCTTGTTCGGCATGCCCGCCCAGCGCATCGCGGCTTCGTTCGGGTCGATCGTGTCGCCGGGTTGCAGGAGCGATGCGATAAACGCGAACGGTAGCTTTGCGCGCTCCATGCGCCGCGCGAGCGGTGCGAGCGTCGTTTCGAGAGCGGTTGCCGCCGGTTGCTCGTGCTGCGCTTGCGCATCGGCAGCCGGTAGCGTCGGCAACGCTTCGGTCGCAGGCAGGTCGTGCGTACGGTCGACGATGCGCGCGATCGCCGCGTCGGCGAGCCCGGGAAAGGCGCGTCCGATAGCCAGCAACAACGGCTGCATGCGGTTTGCGTCGATTCGCGAGCGCCGTTGTTCGACTCCGTCGAGCAATCGTCGCGCAACCTGCTGCGGTTCGGCGCGACGCATTCCTTTCGGCGCCGCCGTACCCGAAGCGGTGGAGAACTCGGTCGCAACGACGCCCGGGTCGCAGTAAGCGACGGCGATGCCGTCGCCGCGCAATTCGCGACGCAGTTGCGTGCATGCCGCGCGTACGGCGGCCTTCGCCGCGCAGTACGCGCCGAAGCCCGGGATCGGCATGACGGCGAGCCCCGACCCCATCATGGCGATCGTGCCGTGGGTAGCGCGTAGATCTGGTAGTAGCGTGCGCGTGATACGCAACGGGCCGGCGAGATGGAGCTCCCATTGTTCGCGCAGCGCGGCGTCGCTCTGCTCCAACAAGTATCCGGCGCGCGCGGCACCGGCGTTATGGAAGAGCACGTCGACGCGCCGGAGTGCGGCACGTGCCGCTGCAGCGATGCGTTCGGGCGCATCTGCTGCGGTGACGTCGCAAACGAGCGTTGCAAACGGCGTGCGATCGCCGATCTCCGATGCAAGTGCTCTAAGGCGATCGGCGCGGCGAGCGACGGCGAGTACCGCGTATCCGCGCTCCGCTGCGAGCATGGCGATCGCACGGCCGATCCCGCTGCTTGCGCCGGTAACGATGAGGCCGTGCCGCTCTTTATGCGACATCGGTAATGTATCGCTCGTAATTTGCGGCGATCGCTCCCGGCATGGCGGCATAGAAGGCCGTCTCGTCGACGAACGGGGCGCGCGTTTGCGGCACCACGCTCATCTCCCGCGCGGCGAGCGCCGCTAATGCATGCGCGACGGGCTTTAACGTTCCGTCCGCGCGCACCATTCCGAAGCGAAATTCGTGCGGTGCGAGGTCGAACGGCGGAAGCGCGGCGAGTGCTTCATCGTAGTCGCTCCAGCACCACCACATCGCGCCGAGCGCGCCGCGACTCTGCAAGCGATCGACGACCGCGATACAATACTCGGCCATCTCGCGTTCGGTAAGACAGGCAAAAGGTTTTGCTTGCTCCGGGTGCTTTTCGTTCGGCGCGCACGCAGGGTTGCCGAATTCGGAGAAGAGCACCGGCTTTTCCGTAAAGGAGCGCGCGAGTTCGCAAAGATACGGAACGACCTCGGCGTCGAGGCGATCGCGCGCGAACGCGCTATAGACCGAGTATCCGTGCATCGTCGCAAATCGCCATGGAGCGGAGATGCTCGACGGGCGCAGATGTCGATCGCGTTCGAAATCTTCACCGTGAATGCCGCCGGTGACGCTTACCCCGGAGCGTTCGGCAAGAATTGCCGAGAGCGCGCCGCTCCAGCGTGCTGCATCTTCGGCTCGCTGCGGTTCGCGCAGGTTGGAGAACTCGTTGCCGAGATCCCAGCACCAAAGCGCGCGACGGCCACGGGCGCGGTCGGCGATCGTGCGCGCGAAGAGTCGCTGTGCCTCGAGCAGCCGCGGGTCGGCGTAGAAATCCCCGATCCCGTACGGGGATTCGCCGGCGAGCGTCATCGTACGAAAACGCCCGTGCGGGGTTTTCGGGTCGAGGCTCCAAGCCGGAAGCCAATTGACGCCGCTCATGTGACCGCAGAAGAGCGTCGGCATGGCGAGCAGCCCGGCCGCTTCGATTGCATCCATCGCCTCATCGAAACGAGCGAGTGCGCTTTCGTCGATCCGATCGATCTCCGGCTGAAAGCTCTCCCAACGTAGGAAAAAGCGCACGACCTCCAAGCCGAGGGCGGCAATGCGCTCCATGTCGGCACGCCAATCGGCAGCCTCGAAGCGCTCCCAGGCATACATCGCGCTGCGGGCGGGCCAATAATTCACGCCGAGCCGAAATCTCTCCATGGGTTCATTCCCTCCGTTTCGCAGCGCATCGCTGCGAGGTTGCGCCCCGGTTCGGCGCGAAACGCCTGCGCTATATGGATAGCCCGCCGCCGCTCGTCGGTATCGTCATGGGGAGTCGATCCGATTGGGAGACGATGCTTCCCGCACACGATACGCTCGTCGCACTGCATATCCCCTGCGAAATGCAGGTGCTCTCCGCTCATCGCATGCCCGATGAAATGTTTTCCTACGCCGCCGCCGCTGCCGACCGCGGGCTCCGCGCCATCATCGCCGGGGCCGGCGGGGCCGCCCACTTACCCGGGATGATCGCCGCAAAAACCCTGCTTCCGGTCATCGGCGTGCCGGTGCAGTCGAAAGCGTTGCGCGGGATCGATTCGCTCCTCTCGATCGTGCAGATGCCGCCTGGCGTACCGGTCGCGACGATGGCGATCGGCGGAGCCGTCAACGCGGCGCTCTTTGCCGCGCGGATGATAGCGCTGCACGACGTGCGCGTCGCCGATGCGTTACGCGCCTACGTTACACGCATGCATGGCGATGCGGCGGCGAGTACGCCGCAATGATGCATCGTCTGGGGGTTATCGGCGGCGGCCAACTCGGCCGGATGTTTGCGCTCGACGCCAAGCGCATGGGCTACCACGTAACGGTTCTCGATCCGCAAGAACATTCGCCCTGCGGCCAGGTCGCCGACGAGCAAATCGTCGCGTCCTACGATGATCTCGCGGCGATCGAAGAGTTGGGGAAGAAGAGCGATATCGTCACCTTCGAGTTCGAAAATATCTCGATTGCGTCGATTGAATTTTTGGAAACCGCCGGTTTTCGGGTGACGCCGGGAAGCTCCGTCCTGCGGATAACGCAGGATCGCCTCCTCGAAAAATCGTTCGTTCGCGAATGCGGAATCCCCACCGCCGATTTCGCCAAAATCGAGCGCATCGGCGACCTCTCGGAGGCGGCGATGATGGTCGGCTTTCCCGCGATCATGAAGACGGTGCGTGGCGGCTACGACGGGAAAGGGCAGTGGCGCGTCGATTCACTCGAGGCGGCGCAAGCGGCATTTGCCGCCGGCAAAGGGGCGACGATGATTTTCGAGCGCCTGATTTACTTCGTAAAAGAACTCTCCGTCATCGCAACGCGCAACGCGCAGGACCAGGTCGTTACGTATCCGGTCGCCGAGAATTCCCACGATCGAGGGATTCTTTCGATGACGATCGCGCCCGCTCGCATAAAAGCGGATTTGGCACTCCGAGCTGCGGAAATGGCGACCACGATCGGGCGGAAGCTCGGCATCGTCGGGACGTATTGCGTCGAGTTTTTTCTCAACGAACGGAACGATCTGCTCGTGAACGAGATCGCACCGCGTCCGCATAATAGCGGTCACTACACGATCGACGTTACGCCGTGCTCGCAGTACGAACAGCACGTCCGTGCGATCTGCGATTTGCCGCTCTCGCCGCCGCACCTCTTCGCCAACGCGATCATGCTCAACATCCTGGGCGCCGGCAAGGGCGACACGCTGGGCGGAGTCGACGAGATGCTCGCCGATCCCAGTATCGTGCTGCACATGTACGGCAAGCATCACGCCGTCGCGCGACGCAAAATGGGGCACGTGACGGCAATCGTCGACGGACCCGTCGATGAGGCTGCCATTAAGCGCGCACGCGGCGCGCACGGGCGCTTGCGCTGGCTCCCGTAGGCGCGACGGAGCGCCCGAGTGGCCCGCCCGAATAGGGCGCGACAACGACGCGGCTACTCGGAAAAACGCAGCGAACGCGGGCGCTCCGGAATATCGGTGAACGCCATCGGGCGATCCCACCAGTCGTGCTCTCGCGCCGCTGTTTCCGATGCGCTCGGCGCGCCGGGCAAGCGCTCGCGAAGCGCGATGCGATAGGCGTCGAGATAGCGATCGACCATGCGTTCGATGCTGAAGTTCTGCTCGACGTGTCTGCGGCAGGCGGCGCGATCGAGCGAGGCGAGGCGAGGAACCGCGTCAACTGCCGCCTCGATATCGTCGCAGAGAATCCCGGTCAACCCGTCGACGACGATCTCGGGGATCGAGCCCATGCGTGCGCCGAGCACGGGCGTGCCGCAAGCCATCGCCTCGACTAACGTGAGCCCAAAGCGTTCGGGCCGCGTCGTCATGTGCACGAGCGCCAATGCGCCTCCCAGCACTTCGTCGCGATGCGAACCACGCACCTCGCCGAGGTACTCGACGGCATCGCCGTCGATATGCGGGGCAACGAGCTCGTCGAAGTAGCGTTCGTCATGCGGAATGCCGGCGAGCTTGATGCGCATACCCGCGCGCTTTGCAATTTCGATGGCGAGGTGCGTGCCTTTTTCCGGATGGAAGCGACCGATGAAGAGGAGATACTCGCCGGGATCTGCGCGAAAAGTAAACGAGGTAGCGTCGATACCGTTGTAGGTTGTGCCGAGATAACGGAGCCCCGGGTCGCGGTCGGCATCGCTGATCGATGTGAAGAAGCTGCGGTACGCGCAAGCATAGTACGCTGCAAGAATCTGCGGTTGTGAGAAGCCGTGAATCGTCGTCACCAGCGGTGGCGTCGGGCGTGCCAATGCATAGGTCATCGGCTTCCAATCGAAATTGTTATGAATGAGATCGTAGCGATCGGCCTCCTCGAAGAGTTTACCGATATGCATCGCATCGAAAACATTACCGTCGAGCGCGCGATCTTCATTGAGCGAAACCGGAACGACGCTCCGCAGGCGGCCGTCGAAATGCGAATTTCCCGAAGCGTAGAGCGTCACATCGAGGCCGCGTGCTCGCATTCCGCTGGCGATGTTATACGAGATCTGCTCCCATGGGCCGTAGCCCGGCGGCGGAACCGGCCACGCGATCGGCGCCAATACCGCGAGGCGAAGGCCCTGCAGACCTTCGGCGCTACCCGGCACGGTCGAAGATCCGCGATCCGTTCTTCATAACCGCGAGCGGGCGATAGAGGGTCGCGAGATCTTCGGCGATATCGCGTTCGAGAAAGAGTAGGTCGGCGGGTTCGCCCGGCGCGAGCGTTCCGCTGGTGAGGCCGACCAGCTCGGATGCAACTGCTGTTGCCGCGTGGAGCGCTTCTTGTGGGCTCATACCCAACAAGCGATGCATCAACTCGATCTCGTAGGCGTAGCGGTCGTGAAAGTTATACGGCGTTCCGGCGTCCGAGCCGCCGGCGATTTTCACCCCGGCGCGATAGGCGCGCGCGATATTCACTTGCATCTCGCGCGCAACGATGCGAGCTTTTTCGAGCGCCCAGGCCGGCTGTTTGCCGTCCTCGGCATGCTCGAGGATACAGGTCGGGGCGGTAAGCGTCGGTACGAGATAGGCGTCGTTCTTTTTGAAGAGTTCGATTGCTTCGTCGTCGAGCATATGTCCGTGCTCGATCGAATCGATTCCGGCGCGAAGAGCATTTTTGATGCCTTCGGTTCCGATGGCGTGCGCCGCGCATCGCAGGCCATGCCGGTGCGCTTCATCGACGCCGGCATGAAGTTCGTCGGGCGTTAGTTGCGCGTTTCCGGGAACGGCTCCGTGCGTGAGAACGCCGCCGGTTGCGATAAATTTGATGCAGGTCGCTCCGGCGAGCAACTGTTCGCGCACCGCCTTGCGCGCCTCCCACGGTGAATCCACCTGGCGTCCGAGAAACCAGCCGTGCCCGCCGGTCATGCAGATAACCGCACCTGCAGCCGAGATACGCGGCCCCTCGATTTTCCCCTCGGCGATGCCGGCCGCCACGCTCATCGCGCTGCCCCCGGAACAACCGACGTCACGAACGCTCGTTACGCCGGCGTAGAGAGATTTACGCGCGTTTTGAACCGCTGCGATCACGCGTTCGTTCGGAGAACTGCGCGACCACGCATCCTGCGATGCGGCTTCGCCGCTCGCCTCGAGATGAACGTGCGCGTTGGTAAGCCCCGGCGTCATACACGGAACTCTCCGAAGCCCGTCATCTCCGGCTGCGCCCTCTGCAACCGAGAGGATGCGTCCATCGGCGATCGTAACGTCGACGTTGCGTCGCGCTTCGGCGAGCGTTCCGTCGTAAAAAACGCCGACACGAAATCGTTCTGGTTTCTGCGCCGCATTAGCCTGAGAGTAGGGCATCGTGCGCCTCCATTGCGGTGTAGGCTTTGCTGGTTAATGCGTGTCCGAGTTCGCGTGCGATAAAACGCGAAGCAGCGCGGACGCGCGCGAGGTCGACGCCCGTCTCGATGCCCATAGAGGCGAGTAGATAGAGCAGATCCTCGGTGCCGAGATTTCCCGTCGCCCCGGGTGCGTAGGGGCAGCCCCCGAGGCCGCCGCTACTGGAATCGAATATCGAAATGCCGCAGCCCAACGCGGCGTATACATTGGCCAGCGCGGTTCCGCGCGTATCGTGAAAGTGCATGGCGATGAGGTCGAGCGGAATCCGAGCGGCCAACAAAGGAACGAGCTCCTCAACTTGGCTGGGCACGCCGACGCCGATCGTGTCCCCAATCGATAACTCGTCGCAGCCGAGATCTAGAAGCGAGGCGGCGACCTCCACGACTTTTTGCGGTCGTACCTCGTCGCCGAAAGGGGAGCCGAACGCCGTCGAAACGTAACCGCGCACGCGCAACCCGTCGGCCTTGGCGTTACGCACGACTTCGCGGAATGTGGCGATCGATTCGTCGATGCTCATGCGGATATTCCGCTCCGTAAACCGTTCGGAGGCCGCGGTGAACACGGCGATCTCGCGCACGCCGACGGCACGCGCGCGTTCGTAGCCGCGCATATTGGGCACGAGCACCGGGTAGCGAACGC
>JAJYHP010000128.1 GCA_021784715.1 bacterium | reverse complement strand
GGCGCGAATGCGGGCGACGAGGCTCAAATGATCGCGCTCTTCGCGAAGCCGAGCGCAGCGCTCGCTCCAGGTGCAGAGCTCGCAATGCGCGACCGGCATTGGGGTTTCGTCGAGTCGCTCGGCGAGGGCGCCGCCCTGCAACGTTGCGATCTCGGCGAGAAACGAGGCTTTCAAATGGCGAAAATACGCTGAATATTCGTCGAGGCGGAACGAACGTCGTTCGCCGTTTCCTAAAAGAACGTGCGCGAATTCCGGCGCAACGCCTAGAAGACGTTCGAGTTGTTCGCTGTAAAAACAGAGCTGGATGAGAAAGTATGGCTTTTCGGCGAGCGCGAGCTTCGCGTCTTCGACTTCGTAGCTCCAGGCGCGCCCGGCCGCCGGGCGTTCGACGCGGTGGAGAAAATCGGCGCGGCCGAACCACGTACCGTCGAAGAACGTCGCCTGATAGATCGTCTGGGCACCGCTCTCCATGGCCTCGAACGTCGCAGCCTCGCCGGCTTGAAAGGCGGCGATCGAGTGGCGCGCGTACTCCGGTATCCGAACGACGCGCTCGCCGCTCGCTTCGAGTGAAGCGAGATAGCGGCGTTCGTGTGCGATGCCTTTTCCCGCGAGAATCTCCAGCTGCGGATCGCTCTCGCCGGGTTCGGTGGCTTTCCCGACGACCGAAAAATCGAGCGCGGTGAGCGTCCGACATCCGAGAAAACGGTTGAGATCGGAGCCCGAATAAATCGTGCGTCCATCGACGATCTGCACGAGCTGCCCTCCACCATCGTTTCGATGGGTTCCTGCAAGGATCGACCGCGTCGCGGGCGGGAACGATGAAGGGATGTCGCTTCGAAATCCGTTGCTGCCGCTCTATGCCGGGCGCGTGCTGCGCAGCGTCTCGCAGGGATACCTCGCTATCGCCGTGCCGCTCTACCTGCTCTCGCTGGGGTATAGCGCGACGGCGGTCGGCCTCTTGATCGCCATCGGTTCGGGCTCCGGAGCGCTTCTCACGCTCGCGGTCGGTGCGCTCGCCGATCGCGTCGGTCGCAAACCGATTCTTGCCGCCTTCGGCCTTCTCACGGCGCTGGCAGGCGTCGTTTTTGCGGTTCAGGGAAACTTCATCGTCCTCGCAATTGCCGGGGCGCTCGGGACGATCGGTCAGGGCGGCGGCGTCGGCAGCGGCGGCGCATTCGGTCCCTATTTTGTCGCCGAGCAAGCGCTCACTGCCGAGCTCGCGGGAGACGAACGGCGCACCGCGGTCTTCGCGCGCCTCTCCCTCGTCGGAACGGTTGGCAGCGTTTTCGGTGCGGGGCTCGCGGTCTTTCCAGCGCGCCCGCTCTTCTGGCTTACCGCGGCGATCGGTATCGCGCTCGCGCTCGTCGTGCTGCCGATCAAAGAGCAACGGACGCGGGCGATCCGCGCGCGCTCGAAGGCCTCGCTCGCACCCTCGACCTGGAAATTAATTCGCCGCTTCATGTTGACCAATGCGACAAACGGGCTGGCAATCGGGTTCCTCGGCCCGATTTTGGTGCTCTGGTTTCACGAACGATTCCACGTGAATGCCGACCAAATCGCGGTGCTCTATACCACGATCAATCTGCTCTCGATCCTTTCGTATCTGGGGGTGACGCGTATCGTTGCGGCGATCGGCGGGGCGGTGCGAACCGTCGTCGCGCTGCGCGTGTTTTCGTGCGTGTTGCTCGCCGCGATGCCCTTCGCTCCAGGGTTCGCGTTTGCGGGGGCGATCTACGCGCTGCGCATGCTCGTCAATATCGTCACCTTCCCGGTCCGCCAATCCTATGCGATGGGGATTATCCCCGCCTCGGAGCGCTCGCGGGCATCGGCGCTCTCGAACCTGCCCGCGCGCGTCGGCTCGATGGGTGGCCCGCTCGTCGCCGGTGCGCTGATCGAACATGCCTGGATCGGGCTCCCGCTGGAATTCGCCTCGGCGCTCCAGTTGCTCAACGCGGGGCTCTATTGGCTCTTTTTCCGCAACTTGCCGCCCCCTGAGGAAGTTGAGGCAGAGGTATGATGAATAAAGTATTTGCGGTTCAATCGGCGACGGCCGGTCGCGTCGAGCGCGACGAGCGAGAGGTTCCGGCGCCGCCGGCGGGCAGCGTTCGCATCCGCGTCGAGGCATGCGGTATCTGTCACAGCGATGCGCTGACGGTCTATAACGTCTGGCCGGGAATCGTCTTTCCGCGCGTGCCGGGGCATGAAATTGCCGGGAAGATCGATGCGATTGGCGAGATGGTCACCGGTTGGCAGGTCGGCGACCGCGTCGGTCTCGGCTGGCACGGCGGACATTGCGGAATCTGCGACCGCTGCCGACGCGGTGATTTTTTAACCTGTCGTTCGTTGCAGGTCCCGGGAATATCGTACGACGGCGGTTACGCGCAGTATGCAATCGCTCCGGCGGACGCGCTGGCGCGCATTCCCGACGCTCTCTCGGCGAGCGAAGCGGCGCCGTTGATGTGTGCGGGCGTTACGACGTTCAACGCGCTACGCCATAGCGGAGCGCGTCCGGGAGATCTCGTCGCGATCCTCGGCGTTGGAGGCTTGGGGCATCTCGGCGTACAGTACGCGGCGAAGATGGGCTTCGAAACCGTCGCAATCGCGCGCGGAGATTCGAAGCGGGAACTTTCGCTCGAACTCGGTGCGCGGCATTATATCGACAGCGAGCGCGGCGATTACGGCGCCGCGTTGCAAAAACTCGGCGGGGCGAAGGTGGTGCTCGCCACCGCAACTTCGACGAAGGCCATGGAGCCCGCGATGGGAGGGCTCGCGGTCGACGGCTCGTTGCTGATCGTGGGGGCGTCGATGGAGCCGCTCTCGCTCAATACGGCAGCGATGATCGGCGGGCGGCAGAGCGTGAAGTCGTGGCCCTCGGGTACCTGCGTCGATTCCGAGGATGCGATGGCGTTCAGCGCGCGCAACGGCGTGCGCGCGCGCATCGAAGAGCGTCCGCTCGACGAAGCTCCGGCGGCCTTCGATCGGATGATGAGCGGTGCCGCTCGTTTCCGCGTCGTCCTTACCATGTAGGGTCGATGCGTCGCGTTCGGCGCTACGCCTCCGCCGCGGCGATCACCGCGCGCACGATCGTGCTGCGGATGCGACCATCCTCGAGCTGCATCAGCCCTTCGATCGTGCATCCCGCCGGTGTGGTGACCGCGGTCTTTAGCGCAGCGGGGTGCTCCTCGCTCGCTAAGACCGAGGCGGCCGCGCCGAGTAACGTTTGGGCGACGAGCGTTCGCGAGGTTTCGTAGGAGAACCCTAATTTTATTCCGGCGTCGATCCACGCTTCGACGATGACGTACGCATACGCCGGGCCGCAACCGTTCATCGCCGTTGCCGCATCCATCAGCCGCTCTTCCACGCGGAGCGTTCGGCCCAGGAGCGAGAAAATTTCCTCGGCGCGTTCGAGATCCTTCGGATCGCTCTCACATGCGAACGCCGTCATCCCGACGAGTTCGCTCACCGGAAGGTTCGGCATCGCACGAACGACGCCGACGCGTGCGGGAAGCAATGCGCGAAGTTCGGCGAGCGTCGTTCTCGCGGCGACGCTGATGAGGACGTTTCCAGGCTTCAACGTCGCAGCGAGCGGTTCGAGCGCCGCGGATATCTGCTGAGGTTTGATGCAGAGCAACACCACGTCGCCCTCACGCGCGGCGGTGGGATCGTCGCCGCGTCCGAGCGTGCGAACGGGCCACGACGGGCGCGCGCGGCGAATTCCCCCGGCGATCGCGCGACCGATCCTCCCATTCCCGACGATGACGATATTCATAGATTGCACGCTCCTGAAAGCTCTGGTGATAAAAAAGAAAAAACGCCGCTCCGACTGGAGAGCGACGTTCTGCGAGAGATCCTCTCTGCGCGCGCTATCCGGCCGGCACCTGCGAGGGCGGCGTAGGAGGGCACGGAGGCAGCGAACGGACGATCACGGTCCGGGGATCATACTCGGCTCGGCGTGCGGCGTCAAGGCTTGGCCGACGGCGAGAAGAGGGGGAGATCGCGCGCGGACTCCATCTCCATCGGCGGCGCGAGTACCTCGGCGCCGTCGTTTCGGATATCGTTTACCAAACGCCGAACTTCGCGTACCGAGAAATGCGCGGAAGCCTCCGCGCGCGGCGCGATGAGTTCCCCTCGCTCGTGCGGCGAGATCGAAACGTCGAGCCAACGCAATGCGTCGTCGCGACCGATGACGACGGGCTCGCGGTGATGGATCGCTGCGAGTTCGAAACGCGATGCTCGCGTGAGTATGGAAAAGCAGGGCATGCGTTCGCGCATCTCCCAGAGCCCGGCGAGGAAGATCGGTGTCTCGCCGAGCGCGGTGATATAGAACGGCCGCTTTCCGCTCGGCGTCGGTTCCCATTCGAACCACCCGTTTGCCGGTACGAGAGCCGGGCGCTCGACGAACGAGCGACGATAGAGCGGCCGCTCCGCGATCGTCTCCGCGCGCGCGTTGAAGGTATGCGGAATGCCGAAGCCCCATGTGGCGAGGCTCGCGTGCAGATCGCTCCCTACGATCGGCGTTCGTTGCGTCGGCGCGATGTTGTAACGCGGCGGGATGGAAGCGTCGAAATCCGATGCGAGAAGAACGAACGGAAAGGCCGCGGCGATATCGGCGCGCCGCGCGAAGAACGAAAACCTACCGCACATCGCGGAGCGCGCCGTTTCGAGCAGCCAGGACGAGCGCGCCGTGCGGGCGTACCGTCGCTCGATGAGCGAAGAACCACAGACGCTCGCCCTCCGGAGCGGGGAGATCGAGTACGTCTATCATCGAGGGGCGAGCACCGATGCTCCCGTCATCGCGTTCTTGCACGAAGGGTTGGGTACGCTGAGGCTCTGGCGCGACCTTCCTGCGCGCCTTTGCGAGGGAACCCCGAACGGTTGGTTGCTCTATTCGCGCTTCGGGAACGGCTTCTCGAGCGAACTCCGCGCGGCGCGTACGCCCTCCTACATGCACGATGAGGCGCTCGAAGTGCTTCCGGAGATTCTCGACCGTTTGGGAATCGCCCGCGCCTTGCTCCTCGGGCACAGCGACGGTGGATCGATCGCGGCGATTTTCGCCGGCGCCTTCCCGGAGCGTTGCTCGGGGCTCGTTCTCGAAGCCCCGCACGCGTTCGTCGAACGGCAATCGATCGATGCCATAGCGGCAATCGGCGCGCGCTATCGCAGCGATGCGGCGCTGCGCGAACGGATCGGGCGCCACCACCGCAACGGCGATGCGACGTTCTTCGGCTGGAACGACATCTGGCTCCATCCTGATTTTCGAGATTGGAATATCGAGGAGCATATCGCGCGGATCGCCGCCCCGATCCTCGCAGTTCAAGGGAGCGACGACGAATACGGGACATTCGAACAACTCGATCGCATCGCGGCGTCGGCGAGAGGAGAGGTAGATCGTCTCTTGCTCGCACGCTGCGGTCACGCTCCGCATCGCGACCGCGCCGAGATCTTCGTCTCGATCGTGCGGGCGTGGATCGCCGAACGCGGTTAGTTCGATCGGGAACGCTGGCAGCGTTCGACGCTCGGGCTATCGCTCGGAAACACGACGAACATGGTGCCGCTCTTCACGACGATATTATTTCCATGGTGGAAAAAATTGAACGCGCCGATAGCGACGCTGACGCCGGGAATCGGTATCGCTCCCAGGTAGCCGGGAAGATTCCCGGATTTTCCGTTGCGGACGAGGTCGTTTGCGCGATGGTCGAGGACGACGCCGTAATGTCTGCCGTGCAAGACGAAATAGCGTGGCTCGAGGACGAGCGTTCCCGAGACGCCGTTACGACCGGCGGGCGAGGCGACGGAGACGACGCCGTAACCCACCGTATGCGTCGGAATGACGATGCCGGCGCCGGCGGTCACCGCATTGATGCTTTGGAAGCGAAAAAAGTCTCCCGGGCGGGCGTTGCCGGAGTCGATCGTATCGATCATTTCGACGGCGACCGGAGTGCAAGGATTGAGCCCGGCAAATGTAGCGGCCGGGGTGATTCGCGGCGCTGCGACGAGCGCTGTGACTAGCGCCAGAGTCGATAAACGAAGAAAAACGCGCATGCGATTGCCCTTCTCGCCATAGGGTCGCCGTTCCCTTGCCCTCGGCTACCCGTAACGATGTGCCTTCGGTTCTACGTTGTTTGGGGGTAGGTATGACCTACCGAAGGAAACGCAATAATGAAAATTTTCAGATCGACGCTCGGGGTGCTTCTCGCCGCCGGGATGCTCGTAGCCGGGAGCGCCGGATCCGCTCTTGCCGACGGCCACGGGCATGGCGATCGCGGACGTAGCGGACAGAACAACTCGCAGAATTCCTCCAATCAGTACAACCAGTACGGTCGGAATGCAAATTCGAATGACGGCAACGGCAGCGACGACAACAACGGCAACAACGGCAACAACGACAATACGAACGGCGGCCCGCACGGGTGCATCAATCCCGCCGGCCACCAGCGCGGTTGGTGCAACCGTCAAAACAACCAGAATCAAAATGGCCAAAACGGGCAAAACGCGCAGCTCCACGGCATCGTCACCGGCATCAATAACGACCGCATCACGATCCTGCAAGGGCTTATCCCCATCACGTTCGATGCGACCTACGCCATACAGAACAACAACACCAACGGCGCGATCTACCCCTCGCGATCGATCACCGCATACGGATACTACGACAACCAGAATCTCTTCCACGCCAACTCTATCCGTTAGCAAGGGCGTTCCCAGCAAGCGACGTCGAAACGTGCATACGCTTCGACGTCGTTGCTCTGCCCCCGCATCTGCATATCGCGTGGGCTCATCGCAGCGCGTCTCGTTCGTTTAGGGCCGCGCGAACTCGATGCGGTCGTGCGCGTAATCGAACGTCACGATGAAGTTCGCCATCAACCCGCTGCCGATATGCCCGTCGCCTACGCTATGCAGATGCTCGGTCGCGCCGATCTCCAGGTTCGGAAGATGGAGCGATCCGAATGCGACGCCGGAAATGCGGCCGAGCCGTTCGACGCTGCTTCCTCCGACGCCGCGGACCGAACGCCTCTGCGTTATCCGAAAGAGCGATGGATGGCGATGAAAGAAGCCCGCTCCGAGATCGATCGTCGATTCATCGCCGGTATCTATCAGCAAGCGCGAATGCGTCGTTGCGAGCATGACGGGGATCGTCGGCACCATCGAAAGAAAACGGAGCGGAATGCCGCGCGCCGCCGAAATTGGAGAAGAGGGCTCGATGATAACTTTGCGTTTGGGTCCGTCGACGACCACGCGAGCCGCCGCCAAAAAATCGGTGCCCAAAACCACGTCGTATCGCGTGCCTTCGAGATCGGGAAGGACGACGTAGGAGGCCGTCGGTAGCGTTGCCGCCCCAAGGTGCAACGGCGGTGCCGAGACCACCTCGGTCACATAACGTCCGATTCCTTGGACTTCGAAGGTGCCGATCGGTTGCAGGTGCAGCCGTTCGGCGAGCGCGAGCGTCATCGAGAGCCCGGAATTGCCGCTATCGATGAGGCAGCGCAGCGGCCTGCCGTCGATGCTGCAGTCGACGACGGGTGTGCGGGCGCGTGGACGCCAGGGCAAGACGATCGGTGCGGCGGCGAATGCGAGCGAGAGCGGACGCGGTTCGGCAAATGGAGTTTCGAGAATGCGGAGGTGGCGAAACGAGAGATAGGGCTCGCCGTCGCGTACGATGCGCGCGGGAAGTCGCATCGTCGCAACGTGTCGGTAATCGAAAAAATCGTAGGTGGTGGAGCCGATCTTTGCGCTCGCAATTAGTCCGTTTCGTCGCACGCGAATCGTAAAGGGCGCGATGCCGGGCGAACGCACCTCGATCGAAGCGCGGCTCCCGCGTGCGGAGGGCAGGAGCGAGAGGCCACCGCGAAAGGCCGGACGGAGAAAGGCATGCGAGAGCGCGAGCAAGAGGGCGGGTTCGCTCGAGGTGACGTGCGGGGCGTCGATGGGTGTGCCGTTGAGCGTCAGATCGTCGGCAGCGGCGCCGTGGTAGTAACGTCCGAGACAGAGATCGTCGAGGCAGCGATGAAGCGCGAGCCGGTCTCCGCTCGCCTCGATATGCGCCCGCGTCACGATCTCGCCGTCGGTGATATCGACGACCGCATCGATATGAGCCGACCAGATGGGGCCTGCGGCGGAGCGCATCTGCGCGAGAAGGGGCTCGATGCGTGCCGCGCGTGCCGGGGCCGGCACCGAGAAGGCGAAAAGAAGGGCCAAGGTCGCGACGGCGAACCGCATGCGGTGATGTTCGAGCTTCTCGATAGCTACCTTCTTGAGAATTCGCCGGCGAAAGGGAGCGTCATCGCTTCCCTCCTGGCCTCGCAGCCGAGCGGCGAGCACCTACGCCCCTTCATGGAAGGGATCGCTCGTTTGGGCGACCGGACCCCCGACCTGGCGTTGCTCGCGCTTCGCCTGGCGGCGGCGAACCTTCGCGCCGACGACGCAATGGTCTTAGCGCTCCGCGATGCATCTCAGCGTGCGCGCTCCGGCGACGCCGCTGCGCGCGCGAGTTATTTTGAAATTCTCCGCGGCGATGGAACGTCGTCGACACCGTGATGCGTTCATAGAGCACCAAACGTGAAACGCTCCGCACTCCTCATATCGTTCCTGCTCGCACTCGCACCGAGTGCGCTTTGGGCACAACCCTCGCACACGCTCTCGTTCTCGGGGCGGGTGGTCGGGATTCACTACCAGCGCCCGCGGATCGAGGTGCGCGTGGGCGCGAAGACGCTCGAAGTAACGGTGACCCCCAATACCTCGATCCAGCGTGCCGGCAATTTCGCCACCCTGGCAAGCCTGCGACTCGGCGATCGTGTCGAGGTACTGGCGGCTCGCTCCGGGAAGATGATCGTAGCGCAATCGATCGCCGCGCACTGACGTCACGTTCCTCCCTTCCGAGAAGGAGCCGTTCTGAGCGAGTTCGTCGACCTGGCAGAGGGTGTTCTCGCAGTTGGATTTCCGGGTTCAGAGCTCGACGCAACGCACCTCGGTGAGTTTTCGTCGCGTGCGTACGGCGGCTACGTCCTCTTCGCTCGGAACCTTCCCTCCCTGGAGCGCGCTCGGGCCTTAACCGACGCGCTTCGTGCCCTGCGTCCCGACGATCCGACGCCGCTGATAGCGATCGACCAGGAAGGCGGCCGCGTCGCGCGCCTCCGCGAAGGGCTCGCCCCGATGCCGTCGATGATGGCCGTAGGAGCCGCCGACGATCTCGACTTGGCGCGACGGCTCGGCGAACAGATGGCGCACGATCTGCGCCGCATCGGCGCGAATCTCGATTTTGCGCCGGTGCTCGACCTCGCCATCGATCGCGGCAGCACCGTGATCGGCACGCGCTCGTTCGGCGACAACCCCGAACGCGTCGCCGATCTTGCGGGCGCTTTCGCAACCGGCATGGGGCGGCGCGGTATCGTTCCGACGTTCAAGCATTTTCCGGGTCACGGAAGCACTGCCGTCGATTCTCACTTTTCGTTGCCGACGATCTCGCTGCCGACCGAGGTGCTGCACGAGCGCGACCTCGCTCCCTTTCGCGATCTCCTACCGCACGCGCGCGCCGCGATGCTCGCCCACGTCGTCGTGGAATCCGTCGACGCCGAGCGCCCCGCAACGCTCTCGGAAGCGGTGACGAAAACGCTATTGCGCGAGAGTTGTTCGTTCAACGGCGTCGCATTTACCGACGATTTGGAGATGGGTGCGCTCGAACGTTACGGGACGATTCCGCAGCGCGCCGCTGCGGCGATTCGCGCCGGCGCCGACTGCGCGCTCATCTGCGAACGGCTCGAGGACGCGCTACCGTCGGCGCGCGAGATCGCCGCGACGATCGCCCGTGGTGAGATGCGCGAATGGCGTCTGCGCGAAGCCGGCATGCGGGTACGCATGTTGCGCGCGACGTTGAGCGCGCCGATCCCGCTCGAAGCTCCGGGTCCGTTTCCCGATGTCGGCACCGCCATCGCGGCGCGCGCCGTGACTCGCATTCGCGGCACGCCGCGCGTGTCGGCCAGCGAGAGTATGCTCGTGCGGTTCGGCGTCACCGGAGATCTCGGCTCGGCCGCGCTCGGCGCACTCGAGGCCCCCGCGCTGCATCCGGAAGACCCGGGTTCGGTGGAGCGCGTGCTCGCCGCGCTGGCGAGTTCGGGGCGGCGCCCCGTGCTGCTCTCCTATCGCACGCACCTCGACGCCGCCGCGCAGAACGCGATCCGGCTCATCGTCGAGCGCTTTCCCGAAAGCATTTTCGTTTCGACGATGGAGCCGTTCGATATCGAGGCGGTACCGTTCGTCGAACACGCCATCTGCTGTTTCGGCAACGACGCACTGCACCTACACGCTTGTGCGGCCGCAATTTTTGCCGGCGCGCCGACGCACGGAAAACTCCCGGTCGCCCTCACGCGTGGGTAATCGTTTCGACGAAAGCGATGCGGTGCTTCGCGATGCTCTGGGGCGGCGTTTTACCGCCGCTGCGGCGCGCGTCGAACTCCACGGGCGCGTCATTTTCGAACGCGCGTACGGCCGTACGCGCGACGACGAGCTCGCTCGACCGATCGCGCTCGACACGCGGTTCGATTTGGCCTCGCTCACCAAACTCTTCGTCGCCACGGCCGCGCTCGACGCAATCGCGCGCGGCAGCTTCACGCTCGACGGCGCTCTCGTCGAGACGATACCGGAGTGGAGCGATCTTCCGCATCGGGCGATTACGATGCGTCATCTCCTCGCGCATACGTCGGGAATGCAATCGGGAGCGCACTATCGTGCGTTGCGCGATTTTTCCGTCGAGGCATTCGCGCTGACCGCCGATCTTCGCGGCGAGGTCGGATCCGAGGTACTCTACAGCGATCTCGGATTTATCGCGCTCGGCGTCGCCATCGCGCGCCGCGAATCGCGATCGTTGCAATCGGTGCTCGAGGGATTGGTCGGACGCGCCACGTTGGCGTATCGACCGCGCGCGCGGCAGTGGGGAGCGATTCCCGCAACGGAATGCGATGCTTGGCGCGGACGGGTGCAAGGACGCGTTCACGACGAGAAGGCGTTTTTGTGCGGGGGAGTCGCGGGGCACGCCGGGCTCTTCGGGAGCGCTGCCGATGCGGCATGGGTCGGCGAGCAATATCTCGCGGCGCTTCACGGACGGCGATCGCTGCTGGAGAAAGCGTTCGCAGCGGAAGCGATTCGCGAACAGGCTTTCGATCCGACGCTGCGTCGCGGGCTTGGGTGGGCGCTGAAGACGCGCGACGATAACTCGTGCGGAGCGGGCTTCTCGCGCGATTCCTTCGGACATACCGGCTTTACCGGGACCTGTATCTGGGTCGATCCGCAGCGCGATCTGACCGCGGTGTTGCTCGCGAATACGGTCTATTTCGGGCGCGAGGACAGCACCGATCTCCGGCGCGCGTTCTTTACCGGCGTAACCAAAGCGGTGGATGCCGGCTCGTGATCGCACTCGGGATGATGAGCGGCACCTCGCTCGACGGTATCGACTGCGCGCTCGTCGACCTGCGCTCTCGGGGCGATGCCGTGACGCCGGCAGTGCTCGACGCGCGAACGTTTGCCTTCGACGACGCAACGGCGGAGTTGCTCGCAGCGGTCGTACGCCATGGCCGGAGCGATCTTGCTTCTATCGCCCACCTCCATCACCGGCTCGGGCTCGCGCATGCCGATGCGGCGGAGCGCTTTCTCGACGGGCGTTCGGTCGATTTCGCGGCGATGCACGGGCAGACGGTTTTCCACGACGGCGCCGCCTCGGTAACATTGCAAATCGGCGACCCGTTTGCGCTGCGCGAACGCATCGGCGCCAGCGTCTGCTTCGATTTTCGGAGTGCCGACTGCGCCCTCGGAGGATCGGGAGCGCCGCTGGTCCCGTACGTCGATGCGCTGCTCCTCGCCGATCCGCAGGAAAAGCGCGTCGCATTAAATTGCGGCGGAATCGCCAACGTCACGTTGCTCGCGCCGGGAGTGAAGCCCGACGACGACCGGATCCTCGCGTTCGATACGGGCCCGGGAAATATGCTGCTCGATGCGTGGATGCTCGAGAGCAGCGCGGGGCGTCACGGATACGACGAGAACGGCGACCGCGCCGCGCGCGGTGCGACGGATGCGCGCTTGCTCGCCTCGATGCTCGAGGATCCGTACTTCGCGATGGCGGCGCCGAAGTCGACGGGGCGCGAACGCTTCGGGGAAGCCTTCTTGGGGCGTTTTCGCAGCGCGCTGCGCGCGCTCGATCTCGATGACGCGTTGGCAACGTTGCTCGAGCTCACCGTCGAGAGCATCGCCCGGGCGCTCGAACTCCATCGCTTTGCCGACGCTCGCATTCTTTGCTCGGGGGGCGGGGCGCGCAACGGGGCGTTCCTGCGCGCGCTCGGGGGACGGCTTTCGCAGGCGCGCGTCGAAACCAGCGACGCTGTGGGACTGCCGATCGATGCAAAAGAGGCGATAGCCTTCGCCGTTCTCGGATACGAAACGCTGCGCGGGCGCAGTGCGAACCTTCCGTCGGTGACGGGAGCGCGAAGGCGGAGCGTTCTCGGCGCCGTCGCGCCGCACGATCTCTCGGCGCTGCTCGCGAGAATCGCGATGGAGCGTCCCTGATGATCGTCGGAATCGATCTTGGCGGCAGTAAGAGCGTCGCGCTGCTTCGTGACGGCGGGCGAACGGCGAGCGCCGAAGGAGGCCCGGCGAATCCCTCGGTGCTCGGGCTCGACAGCGTGCAAGAGGTGTTGCGCGTCCTCATCGGCGATCTCGATATCGAGCGGGAACCCGACGCGGTCGTCCTCGGCGCCGCAGGCATTTCGAAGCCCGGTCTCGCCGATGCGCTCGAAGCGACGTTGCGTGCGGCATTTCCGCATGCGCGCATTCGCTGTACGAGCGATGTCGAGATCGCGCTGCGTGCGGCGATCCCCGATGGCGACGGCGCGGTGCTGGTGGTTGGAACGGGAAGCGCGGCGTACGGCGAGTGCGGCGAGCAACGGCGTACGATCGGTGGCGGCGGCTATCTGCTCGGCGACGAAGGTGCCGGATTTGCGCTCGGTGCGGCGGCGGCGCGCCTCCTCCTGCGTTGCTACGACGGGCGCGCTCCGCGCGATCGCTGGTTTGCCGATCTCGAACGCGCGTTGGAGTGCGACGACCGTGCCTCGCTCTTCGCGAAAATCTACCGCACGCCGGTCCCCGTCTCGAGGATCGCGGCGCTCGCGGCGATCGTTCTCGCCGCAGCCGATACCGGCGAACGCTCGGCAGTGAAAATCGTTCAGGGAGCGGCGTTAGAACTCGCCGATCTCGTGCGCACGCTCTTGCGTCAGCTCGATGCGTTGCAACGCCCCATGACGCTCGCGCTCTGCGGTGGACTCGTACGCGAGAACTCGCTGCTCACGTTTTTATTCGAGACGCGTCTTTCCAACGAAGCCCCGTTGCTGATCGTTCGAAAGTTCTCGGGGGAGCCCGTCGATGGAGCGCTCGTGCTGGCGGAGCGTGCGAGCGCCGCGCGATGAGCGACGCGCTTCCCACAACCGAAACGATCGCGCAACGGAGGCCGCTCGATACCCTCGAGATCGACGAGTGCGTCGGCGAGCTCATCGCCGTGCAGCGGCGCGCGGTCGAAGCCGTCGAAGCGGCGCGCGATGCCATCGCCGCCGCCGCACGTGCCGCAGCCGCTGCGATGGCGCGTGGCGCTACGTGGCACACGATCGGCGCCGGCAGTAGCGGACGGATCGCCGCACTCGATGCCGTCGAATTGCATCCGACGTTCGGCCTCGAACGCGCTCGGCTCTGCATACATCTCGCCGGTGGCGAGGCGGCCTTTCTCGCGGCGGTCGAAGGCGCGGAAGATGACGCCGAAGCGGGCGCGCGCGATCTCGGCTGCGTCGCTCCGGGCGACGTCGCGCTCGCACTCTCGGCGAGTGGGCGCGCCCCGTACGTGCGGGCCGCGCTGCGCAGCGCGCGCGAACGCGGAGCGTTGACGATCGCGCTCGCGAACGACCGAACGGCACCGCTCTTTGCCGACGCCGCGTTCGCGATCTTTCTCGATACGGGGGCGGAGCCGCTCGCCGGATCGACGCGGGTCCTCGCCGGAACGGCGCAAAAAATCGCGTTGAACGCCCTCTCGACCGCGGTGATGGTCGCGTTGGGAACGACGTACGACAACTTGATGGTCGACGTCGTCGTGACGAACGAGAAATTGCGCGATCGCGCCGAGCGCATCGTGATGCGCGCGGTGCCCTGCGAGCGCGAACGCGCGCGGGCACTCCTCGTCGATGCGGAGGGCGCCGTCAAGATCGCGATTGCGATGGCGTGGCTCGGGAGCGACGCGCGCGGCGCGCGCGAGGCGTTGGCGCGCAACGGCGAACGGTTGCGCGGCCTGCGGTGAGGTCGCCGCGCCGGGCGCTCGTCGTAACGCTCGCCCTTTCATTGCTCTGCGCTGCGGTCGCGCGCGCCGCCGGCGCGCCGGTGCTTTTCG